>DASUKQ010000152.1:0-7106 GCA_036278635.1 Rhodanobacteraceae bacterium | reverse complement strand
GCGGCTCACGTTCCGCTGGCATCCGTTCGCCGTGGACAAGGGCGTCGACTACGCGAGCGAAGCGATGACACGGATCGTGTTCGAACTGCACGACGCCCCGGACGGCATCCTGCTCACGGTCACCGAGTCGGGATTCGATGCGCTGCCACCCGAGCGTCGCGAGAAAGCCCTCGCCGCCAACGCCGATGGCTGGGCGCACCAGATGATGCTGATCGCGAAATACCTGGTGCAGCCGTAGCGGCTGCGTGGAAGGCCCATCCAGGAACCGTCTTGCCACATCAACCGGCGGGTACTGTCCGGCCACCGGCGTTCCTGCCCTGATGCGCCCTGCCGGTCACGGCAGCGGAGGACCCATCGTCTCGCGTTGCTTGCACGCCTGGATCTTCGCCGCCTTGCATGCCAATGTAATGGCAGTTTCGAGCGCGGCCGAATTCTCCGCCGGCACGTCGGGCGTGACGCCGCGGCCTTCCCAGTTGGTGTGCGTGATCGGATTGACAGGCGAGCCTGTCGGCACGAACACTTCGAAACCTTCGGGTGTGGGCACGGACATGCCCGGATTGGCCGCGCCGCCGCTCGATCCGCCCACGACGGTCGCGCGTTTCGCGCTCTGCAGGGTATAGGCGAAGGATTCCGCCGCAGAGACGGTATGGGCATTGATCAATATGTACAACGGCACCTTTGTGCGCGGGTGCGCGTACGCCTGCGCGGGCGCCTCGCTGAACGTGCTGCCGTCGCGATCATGGAAGACGTTGTATATCTCGGCGGTCGGTGGAACGAAGGCGCTCACCAGGTAGCCGACCATGTGCGGCGAGCCGCCACCGTTGTCGCGGACGTCGATAATCACCGCCGCCGTGCCGGACAGTTGCCGCAAAGCCGCGTCGATGGCCTGCCGTGCTGGTTGGTCGGCACGACCGAATTCGAAATCGGCAAACTGGCCAAGGAAGAGGTAGCCGATGTTACCGGCCAGCACTGCGACGTCGCGTATGCCGGTGTCATGGTCCCTGGCAGGTCCGTTTCGGGGTACCAGGGGACCGTCCTGCCCCTCTCCCCTCGGCGCCCAGCTCACCCGGAAATGATGGTCCAGCGGTTCCAGACGGCGTGTGAGTTCCGCCGCAAGCGCTTCCGGTTCTGTGTCGCCATCGAACGCGCCGGCCTTGGCGGCCTCACGCAAGCCCTGGGCGATCTGCAGGCCGCGCGCCGCATCGAAATACCGATTCGCGATCGCGTCCGCAACGCCTTCGACCTCGCTGCGCGGCGTGCTGCGCGCATGCGCAGCGGTGGCGAACAACAGGAGGCAGACCGCGAATGCGCGCATCGTCGACATGGGACATCTTCCTGGCAGGAGCCGTCCCTACAAGGATGCTGCACGATGCCTCGGGTCGCAACGTACCTGGAGCCATGTCCCTTGGCACCAGATCCGCCGGATCGGGTCAGCGAAGCTGGCTGTCCTTGCTGCCGCGGCGGTTGTAACCGCTGAAGGTGCCCTCGTCGCGGTCGCGCTCGGCTTGGCAGGTGATGCACAGGCGGACGCCGGGCACGGCCTTGCGCCGCGCCTCGGGAATCGCTGCACCGCACTTCTCGCAATGGGTCAGGCCCGGGCCCTTGCGCTGTTTGCTGCGGGCACGCGCCACCGCATCGGCGACCGTCGCGTCGATCTGCTCCTGAACCGCGTCGTCGTTGACGAAACCCTTGGCCATCGCCAAAACGTGAGGCCAAGAAGCCGCCAATACAACCCCGCCCTAGGCCTCGTCGCCCGCTTGCGTCGCGACGCCGTCCCTGCCCCGGCGCTTGGCGACGTAGAGCGCTCGGTCCGCGGCGCCGATCAGGTCTTCCGGCGACAGCGCCGCGCCCGGGATGACCGCGGCCACGCCGATGCTCACCGTCACGTACGGGCCGACCGGCGAACCCGGATGCGGCATCCGGCGGCCCCGCACGCTCGCGCAAAGGTGCTCGGCCACGCGCATCGCATCGTCAAGTGCGCACCCGGGCAACAGGATCGCGAGTTCCTCGCCCCCGTAGCGCGCGACGAGGTCGTCGTCGCCGCGCACCGCATCGCTGCACAGACGCGCGATGTCGCGCAGGCATTCGTCGCCATGCATATGGCCTAGCGCGTCGTTGAGGGCCTTGAAGCAATCGACGTCCACCATCAGCAGCGCCAGCGGCTCGCCCTCGCGGGCATGGCGGCGCCATTCCTCGCGGATGCGGGCGTCGAAGCAGCGGCGGTTGGCGATGCCGGTCAGGCCGTCGATCGTCGAAAGTTCGCGGAGCTTGCGGTTGGCGGTTTCCAGCTCGCGCACCAGCCGCGCCGCATGGATCGAGCCCGCGATCTGCTCGGCGATCGCGTCGAATGCCGCGCAAACCTCCGGCGTGAAGAAATCGCCGCGCGTGCTCTCCAGGTTCAGGACGCCGTGCATGCGGCCGCGGTGCCGGATGGGCACGAGGTATTCGGAGCTGACGTCGTGGTTGCCCGGCACGTAATCCGGGTCGGATGGGAGATCGGTGATCAACTGGCTGGTCCCGCTGCGGGCGCAGCGGCCGGCGGCGCCGAGCGTGACCGGCCACGGCATGCCGCCCGGCAGTTCGAGTTCGATCCGCCCTGACCAGACTTCCTGCACGAAATGCGTCCCCGCTTCGTTGAGCAGGATGATGCTGGCGATCGTCACCGGCAGCCGGCGGGTGATGCACTCGACGATGGCCTTCAATACGGCTTCGAGGGTATCGCCCTGCAACGCCTCGTGCGACACCTGCGCCAGGATCTGGGCCAGCATCGCGTGCCGGGCCGAGGCATCCCGTTCATCCCACAGCGGGTGCTGGCTGCGGATATCGACAGGCCGGGATTCCGGGTGCGCCATTCGTGGTCCCCTCGCACGGACCCCCGAGTGTAACGGCATCGCGCCGTCGATTCCGGACGGGCCCGGACGTCGTATCCTCGCCCCACCCGCCGGAGCCGACCATGCAACTCTATGGCCACCCGTTCTCGTCCTACACCCAAAAGGCGCTCACGGCGCTGTACGAAAACGCCACCGCCTTCAAGTTCCTCGAGCTGTCGCGGGACTTTCCGCAAAACAACGCGGAGTTCGCGAGGCGCTGGCCGCTCCGGCGCTTCCCGATCCTGGTCGACGGCGAACGCCAGGTGATGGAAGCCACCTCCATCATCGAATACCTCGTCGTGCACCGTCCGGGGCCATCGCGGCTGATTCCCACCGACCCCGACGCCGCGATCGAGGTCCGGATGCTCGACCGGTTCTTCGACAACTACATCCACACGCCCGTGCAGAAGGCGGTGTTCAACCAGTTGCGTCCCGAACCCGATCGCGACCCGTACGGGGTGGACGAGGCCCGTCGCATGCTCGACACCGCCTACGCGTGGCTCGACAAGCAGATGGCCGAACGCGAGTGGGCCGCGGGCGCTACCTTCAGCCTCGCCGATTGCGCGGCAGCGCCGGCGTTGTTCTATGCCGACTGGGTGCATGAGATCGGTCCCGGGTTCGGCAACGTGCGCGCCTACCGTGCGCGCCTGCTGGCGAGGCGGTCGTTCGCCCGCTGCGTCGAACAAGCGCGCCCGTACCGCTCGTGGTTTCCCTTGGGCGCGCCGGATCGCGATTGAGGAACGGCGTTGGCGTGCGTCGGGTCACTGCTTTCGTAGGTTGGGTTGATTCCGGCCTCGTGCCGGAAGAAGCCCAACAGTGGCGCCGGGGCGGAGCCCCGCATCTGTCGCGCATCGGATGTATCGCGATATCGTTGGCTTCCCCCGGACAGCTCCGTGGGCAGCGCCAACCTGCAAAGCGTCAGGACACCGAGCGCTGTAGGTCGTAGGTTGGGTTGATTCCGGCCTTGTGCCGGAAGAAGCCCAACAGGGGCACCGGGACGCAGCACGACATCTGTCGCGAATCGGATGACGCGATATCGTTGGGCTTCCCCCGTACTTGCGTCCGGGGTCAGCGCCAACCTACAACAGCATTTTCCGCACAGGAAAATATTCATGGCAACCAAGAAAGCTGCCCAGGCAAGCAATACCTCCGGATTCACCGCCGACGAGCGCGCCGCGATGAAGGAACGCGCGCGCGAACTGAAGAACGCCAGGCGCGGCGCCGACGGGGAAAAGGACGTGCTGGCCGCAATCGCCAAGACCCCGGAATCCGAGCGCAAGCTGTGCGAGCGGCTGCACAAGGTCATCCGGGGCGCCGCGCCGAACCTGCTGCCGAAAACCTGGTACGGCATGCCCGCCTATGCCAACGCCGACGAGAAGGTCGTCGTCTTCTTCAGGCCCGCGTCCAAGTTCAAGGACCGTTACCTGACCCTCGGCTTCAACGACGCCGCCAAGCTCGACGACGGCGCGATGTGGCCGACGTCGTACGCGGTAACGAAGCTGACGTCTGCCGAAGAAAAGCAGATTGCGGCCTTGGTGAAGAAGGCGGCGGGCTAGCGCCCAGTACCGCACATATTCAATACGTCATTCCGTGGCCGGCCGAAGGCCGGAACCCGACTGAGGAGGCAGGAATGCCGTAGCGAACATCGGCGAAGCCGATGGCCCGGAGGGCGAGCCACATGGATGTGGCGAGCTTATCCATGTTGATTTTTGTTTCGGCGGGCACGATCAAAATGGATTCCGGACCGCCGCTCCGCGGCGTCCGGAATGACGAAATGATTCGTCGGACGCAAAGTAGGACCTTCCCGACATTCACGTGTCACCGAGCCTGCGCAGCGCTGAAAACCGCCAACTGCGCATCGAAAGCCCGCCTGTACGCAGGCCGCGCCTCGCCGCGGGCGACATACGCAGCCAGCGCCGGAAACTCGTCCAGCATGCCCGATGGCTTCAGCCGCAGCAGCGCGTGCACCATCATCAGGTCGCCCGTGGAAAACGCGCCGTCGAGCCATTCGGCATCGCCGAGGCGCGCGGAAAGTTGTTCAAGCCGCTTGCGGACCCGATCCTGGACCAGCCGCAAGCGCTCTTTCGCCCATGGCTTGTCGCCCTCCAGGAGTTTTGCGGTCGCGAGTTCCAGGATCGGCGGTTCCACGGTGTTCACCGCGGCGAACATCCAGGCGATTGCGCACGCCCGCGCATTCGCGTCGTCGGGCAGCAGGCCACCATGCCGTTCGGCAAGGTGCAGCACGATTGCGCCCGACTCGAACAGGACTAGGTCGCGCTCTTCGTAGGTCGGAATCTGCCCGAACGGATTCAGCGCGAGATGCGCCGGTTGCTTCATCGCCTCGAACGAAACGAGCCGAACCTCATAAGGCTGTCCCACTTCCTCGAGCGCCCAGCGCACCCGCATGTCGCGCGCCAGTCCCTGGCCCCGATCGGGCGATCGTTGGAATGCCGTGATGGTGGGCGTCATCGAACCCTCCGCGCGAGCATCAGGTTGCATCATCACAATGTTCTGCAATCTGCCGCGGTTCGCACTCCACTTCCCATTCGTCGCCGTGCACGTCGAGGAAGCGGCGGGTCAGTTGCAGCGCATGATCCATCGAATCCGCCTGCAGCAGGGCGTAACCCCCGATCACCTCCTTGGACTCGGTGAACGGCCCGTCCGACACCGCCTGCTTGCCCCGCGAGAGCCGCACCTTCTTGCCCTGCGACGTCGGGCACAGGCCGGCCGTATCCAGCAGCGTGCCCTCCGCGGTCATTTCCGCGATCAACTGCGTCATGTCATTGACCAGTCTCTCGTCAGGCTTCTTGCCCGAACCCTCGTTGACCCGGACCAGGGATAGGAATCGCATTCGTGTCTCCTCAGGTCGAAGCCGCTACGGGCGGATGCCGGCAGCGCTACGCTCCTGATACCGCGACGAACGAAGGTCGGCCGAATCGACAACCGCTCGCATTACGCTCGGCTCGTCATGCGGCCGAAGCGGACTGCGAAGGCCTGACGCCGGAGCGAACATCGACGGAGTGGATGGCCCGAAGGGCGCTGCTGGGAGCACCGCGTAATCCAATTTCGCTTCCATACCAGAATCAAGATGGATCCCGGCTTTCGCCGGGATGGCGGCGGTATCGGGGCCGAGTCGCGGCGACGGGGACGTTGCCGTAGACGGTGGCATTGCAGTAGCCCATCCGCCTCCGGCGCCTCACCGGGACGATGAGCCCTGCTGCGCCTCGAACGCGCGCCGGGTGGCTGGATCGAGGGCCTCGATCTGGCGCTTGCGCTGCAGGAACGCACGCTGCCCTTCCGGCAACTGGCAGTTCCGGGACACGGCATCCGCGCCCGCAGACGTCGTGGCGGTCACATCCTGCACGTTGACGACCACGCCCAACGTGTCGCCAAGCGGCGCCAGCGTGTCGCATACGCGGTCGACCATGGCCATGTTTCGGAATTCGGCGCCACCCACCATCACGAGGAGATTGTCGTGGTCGATCCAGACGACGGAACGCACGCCCGCCAGCGGACGAACCGCGGCGCGCGCCGCTTCCCGACCGATTGGTCGCGAAGGATCGGGAATCCGGGCGTCGTGCAGTATGTCCTTGCTCATGCCTTCCACGCTCCGCTGTACTGCCTTCGGGTCGCCCATCAGCGCGGCGGCTCGGACCTGAACCACGTGCTTTGCAACGGAAACCGGTGTAACACGCTGCGCCTGCCGTGCCTGCTCACGGGCTGCAGCGCTGTCGGCCTGCGATTGGCAGCCGGCAATACAGCCCAGGCCGAGCACCACCAACGCGCGCACGCTGATATCGACGAGAGTGCAGCGACTCATCCGAGCCTCCCCTGTCGCACGTTGATCACTTAGCTTGCACCGTTTTGCGGCCCACCTGGCACTTGGGCTTTGCGGCAGGCAGCAGCGGTGTGACGGCGCCGCGGTGTTTCTGGAATCGTCGGCCCATTCGCGCGAAAAGCGCAGCGCGCGGTCCTTGATTTCGTTCCAGCTCAATGGCATCGGCGATCCCCCGGTCAGTGGGGGAGGATACGATAGAAGCCGCGCCGTAGGCCCCGGCCCTGCGACCGGAGGCGGCGTGGCACACCTGTTCAGGGTTTACAAGAGATGCAGTCCACAATTCCGCGAACGGACTCGCATTTCTGTTCATTTTTCGGTTCCCATCCGCACGATTTGGCGGTACGCTCGGCCACCCCTGACCCTGAAACCGGAGCGCCGCCATGGCCCTGTGGAAAGAA
>DASUKQ010000151.1:0-8970 GCA_036278635.1 Rhodanobacteraceae bacterium | reverse complement strand
ATGCGATGGCACGCGAATACACCGAGGCCGACATATCGCCGAGGTTCCGGCCCAACGGCAGCACCAATCCGCAATCGAAGGAATATCGTGCGCTGGCCGCGAACGGTTTCAGCGACTACCGGTTTGCGGTCGGTGGTCTCGTCAAGCATCCGTTGTCCCTGTCGCTGGATGACCTGCGCGCGCTGCCCCACCGCACCCAGATCACCCGCCACGATTGCGTCGAAGGCTGGAGCGTGATCGGCAAATGGACCGGTGTGCAACTCTCGCACGTGCTGGAAATGGCGCGGCCGACCCGGGCCGCGCGCTACGTGGTGTTCCGCTGCTTCGATGTGATGGACGACGGCAAGGAATACTACGAATCGCTGGGCTTCAGCGATGCCGACCACCCGCAAACGCTGCTGGCCTGGTCGCTCAACGGCAAGACCCTGCCCATTCCCAACGGCGCGCCGCTGCGGCTGCGCGTGCCGCGCCAGCTCGGCTACAAGATGGCCAAATATTTGCGGCGCATCGACGTGGTCGCCTCGCTGAAGGATATCGAAGGTGGCAATGGCGGTTACTGGGAAGACCAGGGCTACCAGTGGTATGCAGGCATCTGAAAGGAGGAGCAGGTGGGTTGGGCTGAGGCGGGCTTCATCCGCCGAAGCCCAACGCCGTGGTGCACTCATGTTGGGCTTCATTGCATTCAGCCCAACCTGCGAACTAATCGGTTCTTGAACGCCAGCGGTGCTGGTGCCGCCAGTGGCGGGCGCGCCGGATGATCCAGCGTGACGCGAACGGCAGCACCGCCAGCAGGGCCAGCGACGCAATCATGGGGATGGACACCAGTTCGCCGGCGGAATGGGCGGCCGCGATGCGCGTCCCCGCGTTCACGTACACCGCCGTACCGGCCAGCATCCCGATCTGGGTCACCCAGTAATACGTCCGCACCCGCATGTGGGTCAGCCCCATCAACAGGTTGACCAAAAAAAACGGAAAGATCGGCACCAGGCGGATATTCAGCAGGTAGAACGCGCCGTCACGTTCGATGCCGGCGTCGATCCTGTGCAGTCGGTGCGCGAAGCGGCGCCGTATCGCGTCCTTGAAGATGAAACGCGATGCGAGCATCACCATCGTGGCACCGATCGCCGAGCCGAACGACATCAACACGGTGCCCTCGACCAAGCCGAAGATCGCGCCCGCTGCCAGCGTCATGACGGTCAGCAGGGGCAGCGACAGCAGGACGACGCCGATCAGGATCCCCAAAAACGTGAAGGCCAGCCGCCACGGATGCGCGGCCTGCTCGACAGCCAGCCACTCGCGGCTGCGCTGCAGCGTCGCGAGGTCGAACTGATGCTGCGCACCCGACAGGAAGAATGCGATGACCGCGCCCACGACGACCAGCACCAGTACGCAACGGAGCAGCCAACGCCATCGTTCCCACGTCAACATGCCCTCAAGCATGCGCGCGCAAAGGTGAACGGCGCGTGCGCCGGAACCGGCCCTTTACCGGTGGCCGGATGATGATGCAGCATGGCGCGGCCCGTCGGAACCCGTCCGTTGCCCGTCCCGAATCCATTCCTGCACCGACTTTTCCGCGACCGCCTGTTGCTGGCGCTGCTGCTGCTGACGCTGGCGCTGGCAATCGTCGATCCGCGACCGCCGCGCGACTGGCTGCACTGGCTCGACCTGCCCACGGTCGCCGGGCTTGCCAGCCTGCTGGTCCTGGCCGAAGGCGTGCGCGCAAGCGGCCATCTGCAACGCTTCGCGCTGGGCCTGATCGCGCGGCTGCACGACGTCCGCACGCTGGCATTCGTGCTGGTCGGGCTCTCGGCGGCGCTGGCTTCGGTACTGACCAACGACGTCGCGTTGTTCCTGGTGGTGCCGCTGACCCTCGCGATCGACCGCATCGCGCACATCCCGCGCCAACGGCTGGTGATCTTCGAGGCGCTCGCGGTCAACGCGGGTTCGACCTTCAGCCCGATCGGCAATCCGCAGAACCTGCTGCTGTGGCAGCACTCGGGACTGGGATTCTTCGGCTATGTCGCGGCGCTGGCGCCGACCGGCTCGGTCCTGCTGGCCGTGTTGCTGGCCATGTGCTGGTTCGCGTTCCCGCCGACGCGACTGAAGCTGTCCGACGACGTCATCCCGCCACCCCGCCTCGACACCCCGTTGCTGGTCGGTTGCGTGGTGTTGCTGGCGCCGGTCGTCGCGGCGCTGCAGTGGGGATTCGCGGGGCCGGCGGCGCTGGCCGTGATCGCACTCGCGGCGCTGTTCTTCAGGCGTGTGCTCGCGGGCGTCGATTGGCTGTTGCTGGCAACGTTTGCCGCAATGTTCGTCGGCCTCGGGCACCTTGCCGCGCTGCCGTCCGTGCAGGCGCATGCGGGCGCGCTCGCCTGGGAGGATCCGCGGACCGCGTACACCGGCGGAATCGTGCTGTCGCAGCTCATCAGCAACGTGCCGGCGGCGGTATTGCTGCAGCACTACACGCCGCAAATCGGCGTGCTGGCCGCGGCAGTCAACGTCGGCGGCTCGGGTTTGATGATCGGATCGCTGGCGAACCTGATTGCCTTGCGTCTCGACGGCAGCCGCGGCATCGGCTGGCGCTTCCACGCGTGGTCGATCCCGTATCTCGCGCTCACCGCCGTGCTCGTCGCGTTCCTGTCGTTGCGTTGATACCGCAGGCCGGGGCGAGCGGCGGCGGGCAAATCCGGTCGAGAGGCGAACGACATGGCCGACATCCATCCACGGCAGGGCGGTCGCCGTCGCCCTGCCGCCGTTCGCCGCCGTTACTTTATCGGCACCATCAGGTGCTGGTACGGCGTCCCCGCCCACATCACGTACGGCACCGAGGTGTTCGGGCTGGCATCCTTCGGATACATGTCGTAGAACGACGGTCCGGCGCCGACGATCATCACGTGCGCGCCCGTCTTGATCCAGTGATTGCCCGCCGCCGGCTTCGTCGCGTACGGGTCGGTGTTGCTGGCGTCGGTGCCGCCCTGCAGCATGTACATCAAACCGACCTTCCCGGCGGACGGCGGCTTGTGCGCCATCCAGGCGCCGGCCCATTCGAATGCGTTCTTGTCCATGCACATCGGGTCCGGCCCCGGCGTGGCGGGCGAATCGGGCATGCAGGTGAAGCCGTTGTGGCCTTCGCGCAAGGTGCGCAGCTTGCCGTCGGCGCCCGCGGCCACGATCGTGGCGTCCCTCGCCACGGCCAGCGGTGCGGCGCGTTCGGCACTGGCGATCAGCTGCGCGTCGCCGGGGTCGCTGGTCTTTGCCGCAGTCGTCTGCGTCGTGGCCGCCATGGCCATTGCGAGGGCCATGACACCGTACCGGCCCATAGAACCTGTAGTGTTCATACCTGCCTCCGAGGAACGATTGGGATCGAACGCCCGATAGCCAGCCCGCACGACGATGCGCGGCGTCGACCGGGGCCACCACTCTACTCCGGTCGAGGCGTGCCTACACCTGCCGAAACACGCGCAGTAGCGAAATGGTGTCAGGGACAATTTTCGCGCGGCGCCGCTGGCCGTAATGGCCAATCAGGAGTGGAAATTGTCCCTGACACCATTTCGGTGCAACACGCTCCGATCGATTTCAGGAATCGACCGCACCCCGCACAACACCATCGTCAGGTCGAGTTCGCGGCGGATCAATTCCAGCACCGTGGTGACGCCGGCTTCGCCCATGGCGCCGAGGCCGTAGACGAACGCGCGGCCGATCATCACCGCGCGCGCGCCCAGCGCCAGCGCCTTCAGCACGTCCTGTCCGGAACGTACGCCGCTGTCCAGCCAGACCTCGCAATCGTTGCCCACCCCCGCGACGATCCCGGGCAGCACGCTGATCGAGGACGGCGCCCCGTCGAGCTGGCGGCCGCCGTGGTTGGACACCACGATCGCATCCGCACCGTAATCGACCGCGCGGCGCGCATCGGCGGGATCGAGGATGCCTTTCAATACCAGTTTCCCGCCCCAGCGCTCCCTGATCCAGTCGACATCGTCCCAGTCCAGCCCGCGGTCGAACTGCCCGGCTGTCCACGCCGCCAGCGAAGTCATGTCGCGGACACCCTTGACCCGCCCGACAATGTTGCCGAATCCGCGCCGCCGCGTGCGCGCCATGCCGAGGCACCAGCGGGGGTGCCGGGCGAGGTCGGCAAGGTTGCGCGGCGTCGGCCGCGGCGACGTGGACAGGCCGTTCTTGACGTCGCGGTGGCGCTGGCCCATCACCTGCAGGTCCAACGTCAGGACCAGCGCCGAACAACCCGCTGCCTTGGCGCGATCAATGAGCTGGCCGATGAAGGCGTGGTCGCGCATCACGTACAATTGGAACCAGAAAGGACGACCGGAATACGCCGCGACATCCTCGATCGAGGCGATGCTCATCGTCGAAAGCGTGAACGGCACCCCGAAGTTCGCGGCTGCGCGCGCCGCCAGCAGCTCGCCGTCGGCCCGCTGCATCCCGAGCATGCCGACCGGCGCCAGCGCGACTGGTAACGCCACGTCTTCCCCCAACATCGTGGTCCGTTGCGAACATTCGTCGACGCCCAACGCGACCCGCTGGTGCAACTGGATCCGCGCGAAGTCCTCGAGGTTCCTGCGCAACGTGGTTTCGGTCCACGAACCCGACTCACAGTAATCCACGAACATCCGCGGCACCCGTTTCCGGTAAAGCCGTCGCAGGTCCTCGATGCAGGTAACAGGTTGCATGGCGCGTTTCCGGAAGTGCAGGTTGGGTTGACGCCGGGCTTCATCCGGCGGAAGCCCAACGTTATACGCCGTGCAGGAATGTTGGGCTTCCCCGGCAAAAGGCGCCGGGTCAACCCAACCTACCCGGCATGTTGTTGCGTGCCAACCAATACGGATCGGGTGCGTCCGGATCGGGTCGTTCCGCCCAGCGCTTGTAGGTCCACTGGTATTGGGGGAATGCGAGTTCGACGCACTGCTCGACGCCGCGGTTGAGCGCGGTACAGGCCACCTGCAGGTCCGCATCGGCGACGTCCGTCGGCGCCGGCCGGATCCGGATGCGAAACCCCGCTCCGCGCGGCAGGCGTTCGGCGAAAGCGAACAACACCGTCGCCCCGGTGCGTTGCGCGATGCGCGGCAGCAGCACCATGGTGTTGGCGTCGACCCCGAAAAACGGCGCGAACTGGCCTTCGCCGCGCTTGGGTTGCTGGTCGGGCAGGATGCCCACCACGCCGCCTGCACTGAGGCGCCTGTACAGGCTGCGCACGCCGGCGCCGTCGGCACGGACCTGCTCGGGAGCGAGTTTCCCGCGTGCGCGCACCAGCATGGTTTCCCACGCCCGATTGCGCGGCGGGGCATACAGGATGGCGATCGACGTGCGGCTGCACAGCCAGTAATTGAGCAATTCCCAGCACCCCAGGTGCGGCGCGGCGATGATCGTGCCGCGGCCCGATTGCAACGCGCCCTCGAAATATTCCAGGCCTTCGACCGCACGCACCAGCCGCAACGCGCGCTCGGCGCCGCGTCCCCACACCGCCGCCATCTCGGTCACCGCGTGGCCGGTCTCGAGCAGGCACGTGCGCACCAGCGCCGCGCGTGGGCCCTCGTCGAGTTCCGGATGCACGATGCGCATGTTCACTTCCGTGTGCACCCGCTCGCGCGCGTGTTTGCGCCACCACAACGGCCTTCCCAGCGCGCTGCCGACGGCGTACAGCACCGGCAGCGGCAGCACGCCCAGCACGCGCAGCGCCCACCATGTCGCTCGCACGTACCAGCGCATCAGGTGCCAACACCCGTCGCGACGTAGGCGTCATCGGCCAGGCCGCTGCCCGAGCGCGCCTTGAAGCGTTTGTAGTTCCACTGGTATTGGGTGAACGCTTCACGCACGCAAGCCTCCACGCCGGCGTTCAACGCCGCGCACGCGGTCTTCGGCTCGGGGTCCATCAGCGCCTTCGGCGGCTCCCGGAAATGCACCCGGAAACCGCGCGGAAGGCGTTCGACGAACAGCATCAGCACCGCGGCGCCGGTGCGTTGCGCGAGGCGCGGCAACAACGTCATGGTCAACGCCGGCACCCCGAAGAACGGCGCCACCACGCTGCCGGCGCGCGGCACGTGGTCGGGCATGATCGACACCACCCCGCCGCCGCGCAGATGGCGGAATACCCGCCGCACGCCGATATCATCGATGGGGAACTGGATGCTGGCGCCGCCCTCGCGCAGCCTGCGCAACAGCGCCCCGGCCTGGGGATGGCGCGGCGGGGTATAGAACGTCGCGAACGGCGTGCGCGCACCGACCCAGTAGTTGGCGACTTCCCAACTGCCGAGGTGCGGGGCGCACAGGATCAGGCCACGCTTCGCGGCGACGGCAGCCTCGAACAACGCCTGCCCGCGCACCTCGCGCACGCCGGCCAGGGCGCGGCGCGGATGGGTCCAGATGCCGAACACCTCGACCAGCGCGATGCCGGTTTCGTGCACGCAGGCGCGGGCCAGCCTTGCACGTTCGGCCCCATGCAGGTCCGGCCGCACCAGGGCAAGATTGGCCTCGACGATCCGCCGCTTGCGGCTGTTCGTCATCCAGAACAGCGCGCCCAGTCCCGCGCCGAGTGCACGAAACCAACGCATGGGCAGGCGCGCCGCGAGCCAAATCGATCCATAGGCGAGTTGCGTATACCATCGCATCGCGGGAGTGTAACGAATGGTGGTGCGAACGCGTCGAGGTCGACCGAATCAACTTCGGGTTTCGACACGCCACGAAGGAAAGGCACTGGATTCCGGGTTGCGCCCGCAAACGGCGCGGGCGCCCCCGGAATGACGACGTTGTTGTTACGCTCTTGCGAGTCCCGAGTCCCGAGTCCCGAGTCCCGCCCGTGATCGCCCTGCTCCAACGCGTCACCTCCGCTTCGGTCGAAGTCGACGGCGAAACCGTCGGAGCGATCGACGCCGGCTTGCTGGTGCTGGTCGCGGTGGAACCGGGCGACGGGGAAGCCCAGGTCCGCCGGATGTGCGAACGCCTGCTCGGTTATCGCGTCTTTTCCGACGACGCGGGCCGGATGAACCGCTCGCTCGCGGAAGTCGCCGGCGGCCTGCTGCTGGTCCCCCAGTTCACGCTGGCGGCCGACACCCGCAAGGGCATGCGGCCCGGCTTCGCAAGCGCCGCAACGCCTTCCGACGGTCAACGCGGGTTCGAGCGGCTGGTGGAACTGGCCCGGGCCGCCCATCCGCGGGTTGCAACCGGGCGCTTCGGGGCCCATATGCAGGTGCGACTGGTCAATGATGGCCCGGTAACGTTTATCGTGCGTTCGTCCGCGAACGCTGCAAGGTGAGCTCTCCAGCGGTGTGGATGCTTTCAACTCCGGCGAGCGCCAGAACGGCCTTCCGTGGCCTGACTTTTCACTACAGCCGCTCCACGCAGGCTCCTGCAGGCGCGGGGGATGCCGGTTCGGATCAAAAGCCATCCCCTCATTCCCCCTTCGCAAACGAAGGGGGAGGCTCACCCTTCGTTTGCCCCCGCGGCGAAGGGAGGCCGAACAACCTTGGGCGCGGCAGCACCAGCCACTGCACCACTTGGGATGATTCTTGCATGGACGGCGACCCCCAAAACGCTTGTCCCGTCACGTCTTTTCGACCTTGATCCATGGCCGGAAAGCCTCCATTTTGCTATACTGAACGGTTCTTGTCGCCCGCGGTGACCCATGGAAAATCTCCCCACGCAGCAATCCGAAATCAAGCAGTTGATCACCAAGGGCCGTGAGCAGGGTTACCTGACTTACGCCGAGGTCAACGATCACCTCCCCGACGACATCGTCGATCCGGAGCAGATCGAAGACATCATCGGGATGATCAACGGCATGGGCATCGAGGTGCACGAGATCGCACCCGATACCGACATGATCAGTGCCGAAGGCCCGGTCAGCGGCGACGACGACGAAACCGCAACCGAGGAAGCCGTCGCGCTGCTGTCCGCAGTGGACGCCGAAGTCGGCCGCACGACCGACCCGGTGCGCATGTACATGCGCGAAATGGGCACGGTCGAGCTCCTGACCCGCGAGGGCGAGATCGCGATCGCCAAGCGCATCGAGGAGGGCCTGACCCAGGTCCAGACCGCGCTGGCCAGCTTTCCGTGGGCGATCGGGCTGCTGCTGGAGGAGTACGACCTGCACCTCGACGGCAAGCGCCGCATGAGCGAGATCCTCGCCGGCTTCGCCGACCTCGAAATCCCCGCGGAGGAATTCGGCACCACGGCACCAGCCGCCGAGGCGGGTTCGTCCTCGGACGACAATGACTCCGACAACGGCGACGACAACGACGACGAGGACGACGACTCCGCGTCGGACACCACCGAAAGCACGCCCAGCGGCCCCGACCCGGTCGAAGTGCAGCGCCGCATGGACGTGTTGCGCGAGCTGTACGGCAAATTCCAGCGCACCGCCGACAAGTACGGCGTTGCCGACAGGAAGTCGCAGAAGCTGCGCGAGAAGATGGGCGAGGAGTTCCTGAAGCTCAAGCTCCCCTCCGCGCTGATCGACGGATTCGTGCGCAAACTGCGCGACGTGGTGGCGGCGATCCGCCAGCACGAACGGGTGATCATGGACATCTGCATCCGCCAGTGCCACATGCCGCGCAAGGAATTCATCGAACTGTTCCCGTCCAACGAAACCAACCTGGGCTGGACCGCCGAGCTTTCGCGCAAGCGCCAGAAGTGGGTGCCGGCCATCCGCAACCACCGCGACGACGTCCTGCTGGAGCAGCAGAAGCTCACCGAGATCGAGCGCGCGCTGTACCTGCCGCTCACCGACATCAAGGAAATCAACCGCGCAATGTCGATCGGCGAGGCCAAGGCCCGTCGTGCCAAGAAGGAAATGGTCGAGGCCAACCTGCGCCTCGTGATTTCGATCGCCAAGAAATACACCAACCGCGGACTGCAGTTCCTCGACCTGATCCAGGAAGGCAACATCGGCCTGATGAAGGCGGTGGACAAGTTCGAATACCGCCGCGGCTACAAGTTCAGTACCTATGCGACGTGGTGGAT
>DASUKQ010000150.1:0-8617 GCA_036278635.1 Rhodanobacteraceae bacterium | reverse complement strand
TGACCCAGGCGGCGAATCGCAGGGACGTCGAGCCCTTCACTTTGCGTCTCCCCTGGAACCGGGACCGGGGACCCGGGACCCGGGACCCGGAGAAGCAGAAGCCTTGCGTGCGGAAATCCCGAATCCTTGGCCCGTTTCATTCGATGGGCGACCATCCGAATGCGGCTCTTCCGGGTCCCTGGTCCCGGGTCCCGGGTCCCGGTCAAAGCTCGTTTCAAGCACCCGCCAGCACAGTTCCTGGTAGTCGATGCCCAGCGCGGCGGCAGCCTTCGGCACCAACGAGTGCGCGGTCATGCCGGGCGCGGTGTTGACTTCCAGCAGCCAGTTGTTGCCCTTGCGATCGCGCATCACGTCGACGCGACCCCAGCCTGAACAACCCAGCGCGTCGAAAGCCCTGCGCGCCAGAGCGCGCAACGACAGTTCGGCATCGCCCTCGAGGCCGGGACAGATGTATTGCGTGTCTTCGGCGATGTATTTGGCGTGGTAGTCGTAGTATTCGCCCTTGGGCACGATCCTGATGCTGGGCAGCACGTCCCCGCCCAGAATCGACACGGTGAGTTCGTCGCCCTCGATCAACTGCTCGACCATCAGGTCGCCCGGATAGCGCTGCGCCAACGCGATCGCGTCTTCCAGATCCTCCTCCTTGAAAACCCGCGACACGCCGACACTCGAACCCTCCGAGGCCGGTTTGACGATCAGCGGGAGTCCGATCCCACCCGCGGCTTCCTGGACGCGCCCGGCCAACGCGCCGCGCGGCAAGGCCACGAATTTCGGCGTCGGCAATCCCAGCGCGTTCCACACCCACTTGCTGCGCACCTTGTCCATCGACAGGGCCGAGCCCAGCACGCTGGAACCGGTGTAAGGGATGTGCAGCGAATCCAGCGCACCCTGCAGCACACCGTCTTCACCGCCGCCGTGCTGGCCGTGCAGTATGTTGAACACCCGCGCAAAGTGGCCGGCGCGTACGGCGTCCAGCAACGCCGGAATGCCGTCGATCGCGTGCGCATCCACGCCGCGACCCTTCAGCGCCGCCAGCACGCCTCGCCCGGAATCGAGCGAAACCTCGCGCTCGGCGGAACTGCCGCCCATCACGACGGCGACGCGGCCGAAAGCCTCGGGACTCGGGACCCGGGACCCGGGACCCGGAGAAGAGCCGGGACCCGAGTCCCGATTCGACGAAATGAAAGCCGTGCGATTCACGATTGAGCCTCTGATTTCAGGTGCCCATGCGTCGCCAGCTCCGCCGCCGCCGCCCCGATGTCTCCGGCGCCCAGCAACAACACCAGGTCGCCGTCGCGCAACAGCGCGGGCAGCGTCTCGCGCAACTCGCGGGGATGCTCGATGAAGACCGGATCGACCTTGCCGCGCGCACGCACCGCGCGCGCCAATGCGCGCCCGTCCGCATTCGCGATCGGTGCTTCGCCCGCGGGATACACCTCGGTCAGCACCAGCGCGTCGGCCTCGCACAGCACGCCGGCGAAATCGTCCAGCAGGTCGCGGGTGCGGGTGTAGCGATGCGGCTGGAACACGATCACCAGACGCCGTTCCGGCCAGCCTTCCCGCGCCGCTTCCATCACCGCGGCGAGTTCGCGCGGATGATGGCCGTAGTCGTCGACCAGCAGCACGCTGCCGCGGTCGATCGGCAATTCGCCGTTGACGTGGAAGCGCCGGCCCACGCCCTGGAAGCGTTCCAGAGCGCGCGCGATCGCGTAGGGCTCGATGCCGAGATGCCAACCGAGGGTGGCGGCGGCCAGCGCGTTAAGCACGTTGTGGCGGCCCGGCAGATTCAGCGTGACCGGCAGGCTGGGTTGTTCGGGCAGCAACAGGTCGAAGTGCATGCGCGCGCCGTCCGGGCGCAGGTTGGCCCCGCGCACGTCGGCCGCGCGCTCGATGGCGTAGGTCAGCGTCGAGCGCGGCGAGTGTTGCGCCAGCTCGGCAACTTCGGGGTCGTCCACGCACAGAACCGCCAATCCGTAAAACGGCAGGCGGTGCAGGAACTCGACGAACGCCTGCTTCAGTTCGGCGTAGTCGCCGTGGTAGTGCTCGAGATGGTCGGCGTCGATGTTGGTGACGATCGCCGCCACCGGCGACAGCATCAGGAACGAACCATCGGATTCGTCGGCTTCGGCGACGAGGTAATCGCCGGCGCCGAGCCGGGCGTGCGCACCCGCCGACAGCAGTTGCCCGCCGATCACGAAGGTCGGGTCGTAGCCGGCCTCGGCCAGCACGCTGGCGATGAGGCTGGTGGTGGTGGTCTTGCCGTGGGTGCCGGCGACCGCGATGCCACGCCGAAAGCGCATCAGTTCGCCCAGCATCTCGGCGCGCGGCACGACCGGGATGCGGCGTGCGCGCGCGGCGACGAGCTCCGGGTTGTCCGGCCTGATCGCACTCGATACCACTACCGCGTCGACACTGGCGACGTGTCCGGCCTCGTGCCCGATCTCGACGTCCAGGCCCATCTTCGCAAGCCGCTCGGTCACCGGCGAGCGCGCGCGATCGGATCCGGACACGTGGTAGCCGAGGGTGTGCAGCACTTCGGCGATGCCACTCATGCCGGCGCCGCCGATGCCGATGAAGTGCACGTGGCGGAAGCCCTGCATGATGTCGCCGTGCGGTGGCAGGCGATGCGGCGTCATGCGGCCACCTCCAGGCAACGCTGCGCGATCACGTCGGCGGCGTCGGGTTTGGCCAGCGTGCGCGCGGCGGTCGCCATGGCAAGGCGCTTGTCGGCATCACGCAGCAGGCGCTCCAGCAGCCCGGCGAAACGCGACGGCTCGAAATCTCGATCCTGCACCAGTTCGGCCGCGCCGATGGCGACGAAACCTTCGGCATTGCGGGTCTGGTGATCGTCCACCGCGTGCGGGAACGGCAGCAGGATCGCGCCCAGCCCCGCCGCCGCCAGTTCCGCCAGCGTCAGGGCGCCGGCGCGACACACGACCAGGTCCGCCCACGCATAGGCTCCCGCCATGTCGACGAGGAACGGCTCGATCCTTGCCTCGATGTCCACCCGCGAATACGCCGCGCGAGTCGCCTCCACGTGCGTCTTGCCGCACTGGTGCCAGACCTCGGGACGGCGGTCCGCGGGAACCAAGGCGAGCGCGTCAGGCAAACCGGTGTTCAGCGTGCGTGCGCCGAGGCTTCCGCCCAGCACCAGCAAATGCGGCGCGCCGGCGCGCCCGGCGAAGCGCTCCGCGGGCGTCGGCAACGCGGAAATTTCCGCGCGCACCGGATTGCCGGTCCATTCGGCGTGCGTGGTGGCGGGAAACGCGTCGGGGAAACCGCTCATGACACGTTGTGCCATCCTGGCCAGCACGCGGTTGGTGAAACCGGCCACGCGGTTCTGTTCGTGCACCAGCAATGGACGGCGTTGCAACCACGAAGCGACGCCGCCCGGCCCGGCAACGTACCCCCCCAGCGACAGCACGCTGCGCGGCCGGGCGCGACGCAACAGGCGCCACGCGGCAATGCCCGCACGCGCCAGCATCCATGGCGCCGCGAGCCGGGCGCCGAATCCCTTTCCCCGCAGACCGGAAACCGGCAGCGTGTGCAATTCGAAGCGGTGCTCCGGCACGATGCGTGCCTCCATCCCGCCGTGCGCACCCAGCCACAGCACCGGCACTTCGCGTGCGCGCAGCGCCGCCGCGACCGCCAGGCCGGGAAAGATATGGCCGCCGGTACCGCCGGCCATGATCAACACGGGCGCACGCGCTTCGCCGCTCATGCGCGCACCTCCTCGAGGGTCGGTTCGACACGCGTCCGCGCCGCCAGCGGCAGTTGCGGCTGCGGCCGGCCGGTGGGCGGGGAAGCGGACGCCGCCGCCGGCATCCTGCGCGTCGCCATCCGTCGCGCGTCCTCGGCGCGGTGGATTTCGTAGCCGGCGCGCAACAGCACCCCCAGCATCACGCAGGTCATCAACGTGCTGGAGCCGCCCGAACTGATCAGCGGCAGGGTCAGGCCCTTGGTCGGCAACACGCCGAGGTTCACCCCCACCGATACCAGCGCCTGCAGGCCGATCATCAGTGAAATGCCGAACGCCACGTAACCGGCGCGGTGCTGGCCCACTTCCACGCCGCGCAGGCCGAGTTGCAGGCCGCGCCCGACCAGCAATGCGAACAACGAAAGCACGAACAGCACCCCCAGGAAGCCGAGTTCCTCGGCGATCACGGCGAGGATGAAATCGGTGTGCGCCTCCGGCAGATAGAACAACTTCTGGACGCTGCCGCCCAGGCCCACGCCGAACCACTTGCCGCGGCCGACCGCGATCAGCGCCTGGGTGAGCTGGAAGCCGTCGTTGAACGGGTCCTTCCACGGATCGAGGAACGAGGTCAGGCGCTTGACCCGATAGTCGGTGGACAAGGCCAGCCACGCGCCGAGCGGAATCGCCGGCAAGCCCATGATCACGAGGTTGCGCATGCGCGCACCGCCCAGCCACAGCATGCCGATCACCACCACGCCGATCAGCGCGGCCGATCCGAAGTCGGGCTGGGCGAGCAGCAGCACCGCGGTCAGGCCGGCCACCCCCACCGGCTTCACCGCGCCGAGGAACTTCGTTTCGACGGCATCGCGGTGCCGAACCAGGTAACTCGCGACGTACAGGATCACGATGAGCTTGGCGAGTTCGACCGGCTGGAATCCCGATATGCCGAAATCGATCCAGCGCCGTGCGCCGTTGATGCGCATGCCGACGTGCGGCACGAACACCAACAACAGCAACATGAAGGTCCCCAGCATCAACCAGCCCGACCAGCGTTCCAGCGTGTTGAGCTCGATCCTGAGCGCGATCCACAATGCGATCACCCCGCCCAGCGCGAGGAAAATCAAGTGGCGCTTCAGGTAATGGAACTCGCCGATATGGTGTCCGTCGGCGACCGCGATCGAACTGGACGCCACCATCACGATGCCGAAAGCGACCAGCCCGGCGATCGCCAGCAGCAGCCACGGGTCGTGGCGACCTTCCGGTCCGTGCTTGCGGACAGCTTGCGATGGGCCGAACCATCCCGTCATGCGAAATGCCTCGCTTCGTGATCGGGATTCGGGACCCGGGACCCGGGACACGCCGAGAAGCCGGGACTCGGGACCCGGGACCCGGGACCCGTCAAAGCAGAAGCTCGGCATGCGGATGCCACCGGCATACGGGCAAACCCATCCGCGGTGGAGTTCCCGCAAGCAAAACCGAAGCTCGAAAGAGCGAAAAGGTTGCGGCCGAACCACGTCGGCGCTCGGACAGCTCCAGTGGTCGAGGGATCTCGACGGTCCAGCTGTTCCGGGACCCGGGTCCCGGGTCCCGGGTCCCGATCTCGTTGCTTGTCCCACAGTCGGGTCACAAAGCGCATCGCTATCTCACCTTGAGCGTCGCCAAACCCACCAACACCAGCACCACCGAGATGATCCAGAAGCGCACGATCACGCGCGGCTCGGGCCAGCCCTTCAATTCGAAGTGATGGTGGATGGGCGCCATCCGGAACATCCGCCGGCCGGTCAGCTTGTAGCTGCCGACCTGCAGCATCACCGACGCGGTTTCGACCACGAACAATCCGCCCATCACCAGCAGGATGATTTCCTGGCGCACGATTACCGCCACGCACCCGATCGCCCCGCCGATTGCAAGTGCGCCGACGTCGCCCATGAACACCTGCGCGGGATAGGTGTTGAACCACAGGAATCCCAGTCCCGCGCCGGTCAAGGCTCCGCAGAACACCGCGAGCTCGCCCGCGCCCGGGATGGACGGAATGCCGAGGTACGTCGAGAACACCGCATTGCCGGCCAGATAGGCGAACGCACCGAGTGCCGCCGCCACCAGGACCGCCGGCATGATTGCAAGGCCGTCGAGCCCGTCGGTCAGGTTCACCGCATTCGAGAACCCGACGATCCACAGGTACGCGATCACCACGAACCCCGCACCGAGCGGAATCGCCACGTGCTTGAACAGGGGCACGTACAACGCCGTCGCCGCCGGAATGTTGGCGGTATGGAACAGGAACAATGCTGCCGCGAGGCCCACCACGGATTGCGCCAGGTATTTCCACCGCGCGCGCAGCCCATGCGGATCCTTGAGCACCAGCTTGCGGTAATCGTCGTAAAAGCCGATCAGGCCGCAGGCCAGCGTCACGACCAGCACCA
Source organism: Rhodanobacteraceae bacterium (assembly GCA_036278635.1). Taxonomy (GTDB): domain Bacteria; phylum Pseudomonadota; class Gammaproteobacteria; order Xanthomonadales; family Rhodanobacteraceae; genus 66-474. The sequence continues at coordinate 2,497 of DASUKQ010000150.1, read as the reverse complement.
CCCAAAGGTAGCGGCTGTGCAGATCGCCCCACAACAACGTGCCGACCACGATCGCGGCGAGGATCAGGGCGCCGCCCATGGTCGGTGTGCCGGCCTTGGAAAGGTGCGACTTGGGACCATCGTTGCGCACCACCTGCCCGGCTTTCAGCGCAGTCAGCCGCCGGATCATCGCGGGGCCGCAGAACAGCGCAAAGAACAGCCCCGTCAACGCCGCCATGATGGTGCGGAAGGTGATGTAGTCGAACAGCCGGAACGGCCCGAAATACTGTTCCAGCCAGTGGGAGAGCTCAAGCAACATGCCGATCGCCCCCCTTGCCGTCTTCGAGCAGCGCGCCGACGACGTTCTCCATGTGCGAGGAATGCGAGCCCTTGACCAGCACGTACACGCCGGCGTGCAGATCGCCACGCAACGCCGTGATCAGGGCAGCCTGATCGGCGTGCACGCGACCCTCGCCACCAAAGGCTTCCGCGGCGCGTGCGGCCAACTTGCCCACGGCGTACACACGCGTGATCCCTTGCTCGCGCGCGGCCTGTCCGATTCCCGCGTGCAACCTCGCAGCGTCGTCGCCGAGCTCGGCCATGTTGCCCAGCACCAGCCAGCGCTCGCCCGGCTGCAGTGCGAGCGTCGCCACCGCGGCCAGCGCGGAACCCGGGTTGGCGTTGTAGCTGTCGTCGAAAAGCACCCAGCCCTGTGGCGACTCGCGCCGCCGCAACCGGCCCTCGACGGATTCCGCGTCCTGCAACCCGGCCACGATGTCGTCCAGCGCGACCCCCGCGGCGTGGGCGAGCGCTGCCGCAGCCAGCGCGTTGGCGACGTTGTGGCGGCCCGGCAGCGGAAGGTTGACGGTTGCGCGACCGGACGGCGTCGTCAGGGTGAACGCACTTGCGTCCGCGCCAAGGCGCACGTCCGCGGCGGCCACATCGGCCGACGACGCCAGGCCGAAGCGCAATACCCGGCGCGCGCCGGCGAGCCCGGTGAAATACGCCGCGAACGGATCGTCGGCATTGATGACGGCCACGCCATCCTGCGGCAGCGCCTGGTACATCGCGCCCTTGGTTTCGGCGATCCCTTCCAGCGAGTGCATGCGCTCCAGGTGCGCGGGGCCGACGTTGTTGACCAGCCCGATGCGCGGACGCGCGATCGCGGCGAGGTAGGCGATGTCGCCCGGCTTGCCGGCGCCCATTTCCAGCACCGCGTAGCGGGTGGCGTCGGGCATGCCCAGCAGGGTCAGCGGCAGGCCGATCTCGTTGTTGAAACTGGCGGCGTTGCTGTGGGTCGGCCCATGTCGCGCAAGGATGCGCGCTGCCAGCGATTTGACGGTGGTCTTGCCGTTGGAGCCGGTGATGCCGATCACCACGACGTTGTGCTGCGCGCGTACCGCGCTGGCGAGATCGCCGAGCGCGTGCAGGCTGTCGGCCACCACGATTTGCGGCAAGTCGACCTCGACGCGGCGCGACACCAGGGCACCCGCTGCGCCACGCGTTGCCGCTTCGGCGACATGGTCGTGCCCGTCGTGGCGTTCACCCTTGAGCGCGACGAAAAGCTCGCCGGCCCCGAGGGTGCGCGAATCGGTGGAAACCGCGTGGACCGTCGCGTCGGCCCCGTTCAAGCTGCCCCGCGTCCATACCGCGATTTCCTGGAGGCGCAACTTCATCGCCGGGCCTCCAGGCGGACGCGCGCGACCTTGAGATCGTCGAACGGTCGTTTCACGCCGGCGCTTTCCTGACAGGCCTCGTGGCCCTTGCCGGCGAGGAGCACCACGTCACCCGGCCGCGCCCGGGCAATCGCCAGGTCGATCGCGCGGGCGCGATCGCGTTCGACGATGGCGCGTTCGGGCTCGCGCATGCCGCCAACGATCTGCGCCACGATCGCGTCGCCATCCTCGCTGCGCGGATTGTCGTCGGTGACGATGGCGACGTCCGCCAGTTCCTCGGCGATCGCCCCCATCACCGGACGCTTGCCGGCATCGCGATCGCCGCCGCAGCCGAACACGCAAATCAACTTGCCCCGGCAATGCGCGCGCAAGGTGGTGAGCGCCTGCTCCAACGCATCGGGTGTGTGCGAATAGTCCACGACCACCAGCGGCAGGGGGCCGCCGCCGAGTCGATTCATGCGCCCGGCGACCGGCTGCAACGCTTCGAGCGCTTCGTGGATCCGCGCGAACGGGACGTCGAGTGCGGCCAGCGCGCCCGCGACCGCAAGCAGGTTGGCGACATTGAACCGCCCCAGCAGGCGGCTATGCACCGTGCCTCGTCCCGCTTGCGTCACGAGGTCGAAATCGAGGCCGTCGGAATGGGTGCGTACATCGAGGGCGCGAATCACGGCATCTACGGCATCGACGCCGTAGCGCAGCACACGCACGCCCGCGGGCAATTGCTCGGCCAGTTGCCGCCCGAAGGCATCGTCGACGTTGACGACAGCGGCGCGCAAACCGGGCCACGCGAACAGCCTGGCCTTGGCGGCGCCGTAGTTCTCCATGGTGCCGTGATAGTCAAG
>DASUKQ010000149.1:0-30273 GCA_036278635.1 Rhodanobacteraceae bacterium | reverse complement strand
AGGATTGCCGACAATGCTGCACGAACTGGTGCTTTTCGACTGTTTTCGCGGCCCGGGCTTGAGTCAGGGTCGAAAGAGTCTTGCTATAGGCTTGATTTTGCAGGATAGTTCGCGCACGCTTACAGATCAGGACGCCGACCGGTGCGTGGCCGATGTGGTGGCGCGGCTGGAACGCGATTTGGGGGCTCGTTTGAGGAGTTGACATGACGCTGACCAAGGCAGAAATGGCCGAGCGCCTGTTTCTCGACGTGGGCCTCAACAAGCGTGAGGCCAGGGAATGCGTGGACGCCTTTTTCGAGGTGTTGCGCGAGGCGCTCGAGCGGGGGGAGCAGGTCAAATTGTCGGGGTTCGGCAACTTCGACCTGCGCAACAAGAATCAGCGTCCGGGACGCAACCCCAAGACCGGCGAGGAAATTCCCATTTCCGCGCGCCGCGTCGTGACGTTTCGTCCGGGACAAAAGCTGAAACTGAGGGTCGAGAACCATGCTGGATCAGGGCAACAATAACGAACTTCCCGCGATTCCCGCCAAACGGTATTTCACGATTGGCGAAGTCAGCGAGTTGTGCGCGGTCAAGCCGCACGTGCTGCGCTACTGGGAACAGGAATTTCCGGCCCTGAACCCGGTCAAGCGGCGCGGCAACCGGCGCTATTACCAGCGCCACGACGTGCTGATGATCCGCCAGATCCGCGCACTGCTGTACGACCAGGGTTTCACCATCACCGGCGCCCGCGCGCGGCTCGAAGGCCAGCAGGGCAAGATGGAAGCCAGCCTCTCGCACCAGATCGCGCACCAGATGCGGCTGGAACTCGAACAGTTGCTGCAACTGCTGCGCGATCCCTCGCGCAGGGCGTGAGCCGTCGATTGCGCTCATCCCCCGATCGCCGCTTTGCCGAAGCGTGAAGCCGCTGTCGAGATGCCGGGAGCACGGCATTCGAGCGGCCATATGGCCGCCATCCATCGCCAGGATCTCCGTGGCCTGACTTTTCCCAACAGCCGCTTCGATGGTCGTTCGTGCGGTTGCGCTTCGCGATCCGCTATCATGCAGATTCGGTCGGGGCGTAGCGCAGCCTGGTAGCGCATCTGCCTGGGGGGCAGGGGGTCGTGGGTTCGAATCCCGCCGCCCCGACCAATGACCAACCGGCTCAATACAGCAAGCGCGTGCGGATCGTCCCGGGTATCTCCGAGAGCTGCTCGCGCAATGCTTCGGACTGCGCTTCGGACGCTGCCACGTCGATGACGACGTAGCCGAGATCGCCGGCGGTCTGGAGGTGCTGGGCGTTGATGTTGATGCCGCCTTGCGAGAACACGTCGTTGATGCGCGACAGCACGCCCGGGACGTTGTGGTGGATGTGCAGCAGGCGGCTGCTGCCGGCGTGTTCGGGCAGGCTGACTTCCGGGAAGTTCACGGCCGAGAGGGTCGAACCGTTGTCGCTGTAACGCACCAGCTTGGTTGCGACCTCGGTGCCGATGTTGAGCTGGGCCTCCTGGGTGCTGCCGCCCACGTGCGGCGTCAGCAACGCGTTGTCGAACTCGCGCAACGGCGATTCGAAGATTTCCTGGCGGCTCTTCGGTTCCGTCGGGAACACGTCCACCGCCGCGCCGGCGAGCCGTCCGTCCCGGAGGGCGGCGGCGAGCGCCTCGATGTCGACCACGTTCCCGCGCGAGGCGTTGATCAGCATCGCGCCACGATGCATCCGCGCGATCTGCGGTGCCCCGATCATGCCGGCGGTGTCGGGGGTCTGGGGAACGTGCAGGGTCACGATATCCGCGCGTGCCAGCAGATCGTCCAGATCCTGCGCGGACGCCGCATTGCCAAGCGCGAGCTTGGGTTCGATGTCGTGGTACAGCACGTGCATCCCGAGCGATTCGGCCAGCACCCCGACCTGGGTCCCGATGTGGCCGTAGCCGACGATGCCCAGGGTCTTTCCGCGAACCTCGAAGCTGCCCTCGGCCGACTTGGGCCAGCCGCCACGGTGGCACTCGGCGTTGCGTTCCGGCACCCGCCGCATCAGCAGGATGGCCTCGGCGATCACCAGTTCGGCCACGCTGCGGGTGTTCGAATACGGCGCGTTGAAAACCGGCACGCCGCGTTCACGCGCATCGCCGAGATCGACCTGGTTGGTGCCGATGCAGAAGCACCCGACCGCGAGCAGGCGGCGCGCGTGCGCGATGGCTTCCCTGTCCAGTTGCGTGCGCGAGCGCAGGCCGATGATGCGGGCGTCGGCGATGGCGTCCAGCAACTGCTCGCGTGGCAACGCCTTGTCGTGGCGCTCGACCAGCGAGTAACCGGCCGCCCGGAATACGTCGACGGCACTCTCGTGGATGCCTTCCAGCAGCACCACCTTGATGTCCTTCCGAGGAAACGATGTCTTCATGTGGTGCGTGCCGGTGTCCGGGGGAATGGGGTGCTAGGCTAACGGGGTTCTTCCCGCAGATGAAATGCCGCGCATGGACATGCATGAAAACCGCCGCAGCCTGTACCCCGAAATCGAGCCTTTCGACAACGGCATGCTGCCTGTATCCGACCTGCACGCGTTGTACTTCGAGCAGTGCGGCAATCCGCATGGCAAGCCTGTCGTGTTCCTGCATGGCGGGCCGGGTGCGGGCTGCAACGCCAAGTGCAGGAGATTCTTCGATCCCAGGGTCTACCGGATCGTGCTGTTCGACCAGCGGGGCTGCGGGCGCTCGACGCCGCACGCGGAGCTGCGCGAGAACACGACGTGGGACCTGGTCGCCGACGTCGAGCGGCTGCGCGAGCATCTGCGCATCGAGCGCTGGCAGGTGTTCGGTGGCTCGTGGGGCTCGACGCTGGCGCTCACGTACGCCGAAACCCATCCCGCGCGCGTCGCGGAACTGGTGCTGCGCGGCATCTTCATGCTGCGGCGCACGGAGCTGGAGTGGTTCTACCAGAAGGGCTGCGACATGCTTTACCCGGATGCCTGGGAAAAATATCTCGCGGCGATTCCGGAAGCCGAGCACGGCGACCTGATTGGCGCCTACCACAAGCGGCTCACTTCGGACGATCCTGCAGTGCGCCTCGCCGCAGCACGCGCGTGGTCGGTCTGGGAGGCATCGACCAGTTTCCTGCTGCAGAACGAAGCGTATGTCGCCGCCAGTGCGGGCGACGAGTTCGCGCTGGCCTTCGCCGGGATCGAAAACCACTACTTCGTCAATCGCGGGTTCTTCGAACACGATGACCAGTTGCTGCGCAACGCGAATCGGTTGCGCGACATTCCCGCGGTGATCGTGCAGGGACGCCACGACGTGGTCTGCCCGATGCGCAGCGCCTGGGACCTGCATCGTGCGTGGCCGCAGGCGGACCTGCGCATCGTGCCGGACGCGGGGCATTCGGCTTTCGAACCCGGCAACACGCACGAGCTGATTGTGGCGACCGACCGCTTTGGCGGGCGTTGAACGGCGTCCCCCGCATCCGCGTCACTGCGCCGGTTTGCAAAACGGAAGCGTGAAGCGGTCGGCATGGCCGGGCGCGCCTGCCGCCGGCGTCACGCCGCCGGCCACAGCCACATGAAGGTCAGCCCGGTGATCAGCGCGTAGAGGATCCCGTCGACGATGTACTTGCAAGCGGCCGTCCACGGAAATACCCGCCAGATTCCATCGGTCAGGCACCCGAATGCGTGCCCCATCAGCGCGGCCAGCGCGACGGTATGAAAGATCGCGTGACGGTCCGTATCGGGCGGCAAGACGATGGCGATGAGCGCGCAAAACAGCGACACCAACAGGCAGAACACGAGCCACTGGAACAGCGATGCGCCCATGTTCATGGGGCCCGGGCGGCGCAGGTACACCATGCCGACCGGGCCCTGTGCGAGCTTCTCCTGCATCGCCGGGTCCTTCATTGCCTCAGGTGTGCAGTGCGGCAATGCGTACTGGCCCGGCACCGCCGGATTGCCATTGCGGATCGCGGCGCGTACCTCGTCTTCGTTGGAAAACCTGCGATAGTCGGGTGCGTGCCAGAACTTCAGCAACATGTTGATCAAAGCGCTGGCAATGAACACGAACACGGCGGAAAGCACGATCGGCAACCACAGCGACGCGAGTGTCATGACGGTTCTCCTGGTGGGGACTGCGGGACAACGCGGATTCAATCGTCTTCGGGTTTGGGCCTGTACGCTTCGGTCAGTTGTTTCTGGACCTGGGCCGGCACCGGGTCGTAGTGCGAGAGTTCCATCGCGAAGCGGCCTTCGCCGCCGGTGAGCGCGCGCAGTTCGGTCTGGTAGTCGACCACTTCCGCCAAGGGCGCCTGCGCCTTGACCACCAGCACGCCGCCGCGCAGGACATCGGTGCCGTTGATGCGCGCGCGTTTCGATGCCAGTCCTCCGGTGACATCGCCCATGTATTGCTCGGGCACGTTGACGTCCATGTTGACGATCGGTTCCAGCACGATGGGGCTGGCCTTGGTGACCGCGTCGAGGAACGCCTTGCGGCCGGCGGACACGAACGCGACTTCCTTGGAATCGACCGGATGGTATTTGCCGTCGTACACGACCACGCGGACATCCTGCATCGGGTAGCCCGCTATCGCGCCGTGTTCGAGCACCTGGCGCACGCCCTTCTCGATCGCGGGGATGAACTGGTTCGGAATGACGCCGCCCTTGCTGTCATCACGGAACTCGAATCCCTCGCCGCGCGCCAGTGGCTCGACGCGCAGGTACACCTCGCCGAACTGGCCGGCCCCGCCGGTCTGTTTCTTGTGGCGGTGGTGGCCTTCGGCCTTGCCGCCGATGGTTTCGCGGTAGGCAATGCGCGGCGGATGGGTGATCACCTCCACCCCGTACTTGCCCTTCATCCGCGCCAGGGTGAGCTTCAGGTGCAGGTCCGACAGCCCGCGCACCACCGTCTCGTTCAATTCCTTGTTGTGCTCGATTTCCAGGCACGGGTCTTCCTCGGCGAGCCTGGCCAGCGCGTTCGCGAGCCTCTGGTCCTGTCCCTTGTGCGCGGGCTCGACCGCGAGGCCGAACATCGACAGGGGGTAGTCGAGGGGTCGCAGGTGGATCGCATCCTCGGCGTGCGAATCGTGCAGCACCGCGTCGAAATGGATTTCCTCGACCTTGGCGACGCCCGCGATGTCGCCCGGGATCGCCTGGTCGATTTCGACATGGTCCTTGCCCTGGAGCCTGAGCAGGTGACCGACCTTGAACGGCTTCTTGCCGTCGTCCACGAACAGTTGCGAATCCTTTTTCACGGTGCCCTGCCATACCCGGAACACCGCGAGCTTGCCGACGAAGGGATCGTTGATGATCTTGAATACATCGGCGATCACGTGCGCGTCCGGATCGGGCCTGGCCTCGATGGGCTTGGCGTTCTTCCCGTCTCCCTTCACGAACGGGGGAGGATTGGCCTCGCCCGGGTGAGGCAACAGCTCCCTCGCAATCCGCAGCCACTCCGCGACGCCCGCGCCGGTGCGCGCGGAGGTGAAACAGATCGGTACCAGATGCCCCTCGCGCAGGCATTGTTCGAACGCGGCGTGCAGGTCCCCGGGCGACAAGGTGTCCTCGCCGTCCTCGAGATAGCGGCCCATCAGGCGCTCGTTGATTTCCACCACCTGGTCGATGATTTGCTGGTGCGCGTCGGCGACGGGACCGAGATCGCTGTCGCCGTCGTGCGAAAAGAAACAATCCACGACTTTCTCGCCCTGAGCCGCAGGCAGGTTCACCGGAAGGCACTCCGATCCGAATTCTTCGCGCAACTCCGCGACCAGTGACGCAAGGTCGCTGTCATCCATGTCGATGCGGTTGATGACGAGCATTCGCGCAAGCCGCCGCTGCTGCGCGTAGTGCATCAGTCGACGCGTGCCATGCTCGATGCCGTTGCTGGCGTTGACCACGACCGCGCAGGTTTCGACCGCGGCCAGGGCGGCCAGCGTCTGCCCGCGGAAATCGGCATAGCCGGCAGTATCGACAAGGTTGATATGGCACCCGCTGCTGTCGACCGATGCAATGGTCGAATGAATCGAGTGCTGGCGTTCCCTTTCCTGGTCGTCGAAATCGGACACCGTGTTGCCGCGTTCGATCGTGCCCGGAGTCTGGATCGCGCCGCCCTGGTGCAACAGGGCTTCGAACAGGCTGGTCTTGCCGGCGCCAGCATGGCCCGCAAGGGCCACGTTGCGGATGTCCCCGGTCGTGTAAGCGGTCATGCAGGCCTCGCTTTTTCCGATGGCGGCGGTCCGCTGACCATGCGCCTAACGGGCCGCGCGGTCAAGCGGCTGCGGAACCTGCACAGGTGCACAGGGTCTGACATCCAGTTCGCCGGCGCTGCGGGTGAAACTGCGCGGCGATGGCGCCGCGGACGGGGGCTCGCAACGCTTCCCCTAAACTGCACCGCGCGCACCTGACGTACCGTGGCCGATCGCATGCCCCGCAACGATGGACAGGAAATCCCGGAGCAGCAACCCCGCCAGCGTTGGGGCGCAGCGGGTGCAGGCGATGACATCGCGGCGCCGCCGTATGTGCGCATTACCCAGCGCGACAAACCGCCACGCGATCGCCGACGCACGTGGTTGCTGGTGGGCGTGGTGCTCGCCACGCACGTGCTGGTCGGCTGGGTGGCCTACGTTGTCCTTCGCCCGCAACCGTACCAGCGGGGCGAGGGCGATGTGTTCGTCGTGACCCTCATCGAACCGGCGTCCGGGTTGCCTCCTCCTCCGCCTCTGGTTTCGCCACCGCCGTTGCCGGGACAGCCTTCATCCGGTGCGCCACCGCGGCTCCTGCACCGCGAGCCTCCCGCGAAAGGCGCGATGAGCGCGACGCTCGAAGGCGTCGAGGGGCCGCCGCTGGATCTGTACGGTCCCCAGGGCCAGATCCGCTTGCCCCCGGATTCCTCGCAGAAGTCGACGCCTGCGCCGGCCTACAGCACGCCTGGAATAAAAGGTTCGCGAATCTACAGCGGCAAGTCGCCCGTTCCCTACGAGCCGACCCCGTTCAACAAGGACTGGGCGCCGGCCAATGAAAGCCTCGGCGCCAAGACCGTGGGCCGCGCATTCGACAAGGCGGTCGATGCGACCACCGTGAAGAAGACCTTCCATTCCCAGGGCGGCCGCCAGGTGCAATGCGTGGTGTCTCCGCTGATATTGCTGCTCGGTTGTGGCAGCGTGCCGCCACCTGCGCCGAAAAATGACGATGACATCCGCCTGTCGATGCCGCCCCCCGAAACGCTGACCGGCAAGAAGGTGCCATTGCCGAAATCGGCGTCGAGCGCTGCGAAGCCTGCATCGGCCGCTTCGGTTCCTTCTCCCGCATCGAGCTTGTAGGCGGGAGAGCGTGCGCTCGTTGCCAGGCGCATCAGTCATGCGGCTTCGACGTACGGTTACAATGCTGTGATGCCTTCGCCTCCCGAGATCCTTGCCCGACGTGATACGCGCGACAGCCGCTTCCTGCGCGTGGAGGAGGTCGACCTTGCGTTTTCCAACGGCGCGCGGCGGACGTTCGAGCGGCTCACCGCCTCCGGCACGGGTGCGGTCTTCATCGTGCCGATGCAAGATGCCCATACGGTGCTGTTGATCAGGGAGTACGGCGCCGGCCTCGATCGTTACGAACTCGGCGTCCCGAAAGGGCGGATCGATCGCGGCGAGACCGCCCTGCAGGCCGCCAACCGCGAGTTGCAGGAGGAGGTCGGATTCGGCGCACGCAAGCTCACGCCGTTGATGACGCTGTCCCTGCTGCCGGCCTACATGACCCACAAGGCCCAGGTCGTCCTTGCGCAGGATCTTTATCCGGCGCGTCTCCCGGGCGACGAGCCGGAGCCGCTGGAAGTCGTCCCGTGGAAACTTTCCGACCTGCACGTGTTGCTGGCGCGCGACGATGTCTCGGAAGGGCGGTCCATCGCGGCGCTGTTCGTCGCGCGCGAGTATCTGGCAGGGAGGTTCCGCCCCGCATGAGTGCCCTGGACAGGATCATGCACCAAAGTTGCATCCTTGCGCGCAATGCGGGCGCCGCGATCCTGGACGTGTACGCCGGCAGTTTCGCGGTCGAACACAAGGCGGATGATTCGCCGTTGACGGCCGCGGACATGGCGTCGCATCGCATCATCGTCGCCGGGTTGCGCGAACTGACGCCGGACATCCCGGTGCTGTCGGAGGAATCGGCCGGCGTCGACTGGAGCGTGCGGCGCAACTGGGAGCGCTACTGGCTGGTCGATCCGCTGGATGGTACCCGTGAGTTCGTCAAGCGCAATGGCGAGTTCACGGTCAACATCGCGTTGATCGAAAACCACGCGCCGGTGCTGGGCGTCGTGCTGTTGCCGGTGGCCGGCGAGCTTTATTACGGCGTGGTGGGCGAGGGCGCGTTCCTGGAATCGGCGCCGGGTGCGTTGCCGCAGCCGATCGCCACGCGTGCGCCCACGGCGATCCCGGTCATCGCCGGCAGCCGGTCCCACGGCAACGAGCGCCAGACCGCGATGCTGGCGGGGTTGGGGGACCATCGCCTGGTTTCGGTGGGCTCGTCGATCAAATTCTGCATGGTCGCGCGCGGGGACGCCGATCTCTACCTGCGATTGGGGCCGACTTCGGAATGGGATACCGCGGCGGCGCAGTGCGTGGTCGAACAGGCTGGGGGCGCCGTGCTCGACCTGCACGGCGATCCGATCCGCTACAACACCAAGGAATCGCTGCTCAATCCCGAATTCATCACCATCGGTGACACCTCGGTGGACTGGTTGGCCAGGCTCGGACTGCGCGGGTGATGGACGGCGGCAACGACAAGATCGATGCGTTGCTGGCGATCATGGCGCACCTGCGCGATCCCGAACACGGCTGCCCGTGGGACGTCGCCCAGACATTCGACACGATCGCGGCGTACACCATCGAGGAAGCTTACGAAACGGTCGATGCGATCGATCGCAAGGACTACGCCGCGCTGAAAGATGAACTTGGCGACCTGCTTTTGCAGGTAGTCTTCCACGCACGCATGGCCGAGGAACTGGGCCTGTTCGATTTCGGCGATGTGGTGGATGCGATCCGCGACAAGCTGGTGCGCCGGCATCCGCACGTGTTCGCCAAACCGAAACGGGGTCAGGTTCACTTTTTCGGGGATACTGCAGGCAACCCGACGAGCCGCTCGAAAAGTGAACCTGACCCCGTTTCCGCCGCCGGGAAAAGTGAACCTGACCCCGTTTCGGACCCCCTTTCGTGGGAGGCGATCAAGCGCGCCGAACGCGCAGCGAAGGGCGAGGACGACCCCAGCGCCCTGGCGGGCATCGCCCGCGGCCTGCCGGAGTGGAAGCGTGCGATGGAACTGTGCGAGCGTGCGGCGACCACGGGGTTCGACTGGCCGGGCCCGGAGCCGGTGCTGGACAAGCTGGACGAGGAAGTCGCCGAGGTGCGCGCGGAATTCGCCGCCGGTGCCGATCACGAGCGGATGCTGGACGAGATCGGCGACGTGTTGTTCGTGCTGGCGAACCTCGTGCGCCACGCGGGGGTGGATTTCTCGCAGGCCCTGCGCCATGCCAATGCCAAGTTCGAGCGGCGCTTCCGGCGCATGGAAGCGCTTGCCGCGGCGGCCGGAGAGTCCCTGAACGGCAAGTCGCTGGTCGAGCAGGATGCACTGTGGGACCGGGCCAAGGCCGAAGAACGATAGCAACTGGTGCAAGGCTGCGGCGGCCGTCGGTTCGCGGCTGCGGGCGACCGAAACGTGGACGCTGCAGCGGGGCCGGCGGGAGTTGAGGATGCTTCCCCCTGCCGCAAGTCACGCCGACTTTGGGCACATGGGCGGCGGCGACGGCAGCGGTTATCCTGCGGACATCCCACCGCGACGCGGTGATGCAGGAGAGTTGCCATGCATAAATCCATTCCGTTGCTCGCAGGCGCGTCGTTGCTGGCGGTGGCATTCGCCGCAGGCGCCGCCGAACAATGTCGTTACAGCGCGCCGCGCAATGCCGAACTCGATGCGACCGGGCTGAAGTCGCTCGAGGTCGACCTCGGCCGCAGCGACCTCTCCATCCGGGGTGAACGGGGTTTGACGAAAATCACCGTGCGCGGCACCGCCTGCGCCTCGAACGAGGCATGGCTGAAGGACGTGAAAGTCGAAACGGCGCGTCACGGCGATACCGCCAGCATCACGGCGGACAGTGGGGAGCACGGCATCGTCCTGTCCTTTTTCGGCGGCTCGTACGCCTACCTGAAGCTGGACGTGCGGGTCCCGCAGTCGCTCGCCGTCAAGCTGAAGCAGGGTTCGGGCGATGCCAGTGCCGGCAGTCTCGCCGCGCTGGACGCCACGCTCGGCTCCGGTGATCTGAAGGTCGACGGGGTGGCCGGCGAATTCGGCCTGAGCGTGGGGTCGGGCGACGTCGAGTCAAGCCATGTGGGCAGCCTGAACCTGTCCAGCGTGGGCTCCGGCGACGTGGACGTCGACGGCGTGAACGGCGACGCGCGTGTCGGCTCCGTCGGTTCGGGCGATCTCGGTCTGCGCAACGTCAAGGGGAACGTGTCGATCGGGTCGATTTCGTCCGGAGACGCGAAGCTGTCCGGCATCGGTGGCAGTTTGACGGTCGGCAGCGTCAGCTCGGGCGATTTCGACGTGCGCAATGTCAAGGGCGAGGTGTCTATCAGGTCGGTGGCGTCAGGCGACGTGGACATCGAGCGGGCCGGCGGCAACGTGCGCGTGGACAACATCGGCTCGGGTGATTTCGATGCCGATGGGGTCGGCGGCGACCTGAGCATCGGCGCGGTGGGAAGCGGCGATGTCCGGCATCGCGGTGTCAAGGGCAAGGTCAGCGTTCCGCGCAACGACGATTGATCCCGCGGTTCGTCCCGTCGCGCAGCGCGGCGGGACGCAAAGGCCGCGAAACTAGCGGCCGGGCATGTGCCCGGGCCCATCGCGCGTTCACGCAACAATCACCCGCGCACGGGCACATTGCCGCGTGTGTGCCCAGGCGCACGCCGTGCATTCCGCATGCTTTCCATACGGGGGGAGGCACCGATGGCCGAGGTCGAAAACGAAAAACAGTCGGGGCTGATCCTGCTGGTCGAGGACAACAACGGCATTGCCGAGATGGTGGGCGAGTTCCTCGAGCGACGCGGCTATTCGGTGGATTTCGCGGGCGACGGCGTCAGCGGCCTGCATCTGGCGATCACGAACAGCTACGACGTCATCGTGCTGGATCTGATGCTGCCCGGGATGGATGGGCTCGAAGTGTGCCGCAAGCTGCGCGGCGACGCCAAGAAGTCCACGCCGGTGCTGATGCTCACCGCACGCGACACGCTCGAGGACAAGCTGATCGGGCTCGACGCCGGGGCCGACGACTATCTGGTCAAGCCCTTCGAGGCACGGGAACTGGAGGCGCGCATCCGCGCATTGATCCGGCGCGAGCGGCGGCAGGTTTCCAGCGAGGTCTACCAGGTCGGCGACCTGACCCTGGACACCGCGACGTTGAGGATCGTCCGTGACGGCGAGGAATTGCAGGTATCGCCGATCGGCCTGAAGCTGCTCACGATCCTGATGCGCGAATCGCCGCGGGTGGTCTCGCGCCACGACATCGAGCGCGAGATCTGGGGCGACACGCTGCCCGATTCCGACACCTTGCGTTCGCACCTGTACAACCTGCGCCGCGTGGTTGACAAACCCTACGTGCGTCCGTTGCTGCATACCATCCACAGCGCCGGTTACCGGATCGCGGACCTGGACGCCGAAGCCGTGGCCAGTCGCGGATAGTTGCGATCTCCCGGTAGCTTGTCCTCCGAGGCCGGTTCCCCGCGGCGCGATGCCGTCGACCCATCCGGGATTGCCGGAATGTTTGCGGGCCGCCGGCAGGCCGCCGATGTCGCGCAACAAGCATCACTCGGGGTAGGCTATCGGCATGGCAACCTATGCCAGCATCGGTCACCGCTTCTGGGTGATGTTCTCGCTGCTGGTGGCGGCGATCAGCGTCGTCACCGCGCTCGGCGTGTATGCCGCTGCCAACTCGAGCCGCCAGGCGATCGCCCGCCAGGAGCTTGAGCGCGAGGCGTTGTATTACCGCGGGCAGCTGGCGCGCGACCCGGATGCCGCGTTGCCGGACACCTGGTTGATCCGCGGGTTCCTGCGTGCGTCGGGGCAAACCGACGCGGCGCTCCCGCAGGATCTGCGCGGACTGGATCCGGGCTATCACCAGATTCGGCAACCCGACGGCACGGAGGGGACTGTGCTGGTCTCGGACGGTGCCCGCGGGAGGCTGTACCTGGTGTTCAACAACGACCGTCCGAACCGGGTGGTGATGCTGTTCGGCCTCATCCCCGTCGTTCTCGTGGTGCTGATCATCTATTTCGCGACCTGGCTGACCTACCGCGCGTCGCGCAAGGCGCTGTCCCCGGTGGTCGCGCTGGCGAGGGTGGTGAGGCGCTGGAATCCCGATCATCCCGAGCCCGAGGCACTGGCGCCCCATAATCTGCCCGCCGCGTCGGACAGCGATGTGGAGGTCCTGGTTGCCGCCCTCTACAACTTTGCGAACCGGCTGGAGGCTTTCGTCGAGCGTGAGCGCAATTTCACGCGCGATGCCAGCCACGAGCTGCGTACGCCCTTGACGGTGATGAAGGTCGCGGTCGACGTGCTCGCCGACGAAGACATGAGCCCATTCGCGCAGCGCTCGCTGGCGCGGATCCGCCGCTCGGTCCGGGAAATGGAAGCGCTGATCGAGACCTTCCTGGTGCTGGCGCGCGAGTCGGATACCGGTTTGCGCGAGGAGGACTTCCTTGCCAACGACGTGGTCGCGGCGGAAGTCGCGCGCTACCGCGAATTGCTGTTCGGAAAACCGGTCGAACTCAAGCTGGTGGAACACGCGCGTTTCGCCCTGCACGCGCCACCGCGCGTGTTCGCGGTGATGGTCGGAAACCTCATCCGCAACGCCTGCCTGTACACCGAACAGGGCAGTGTCACGGTCGAGGTGGAACCGGACAAGGTGCGGGTGGCCGATACCGGTTCCGGCATGAGCGAGGAGGACCTGGAACGCGCCTTCCAGACCTTCTACCGCGGCAGCCGCACCGGCGACAAGGGCCACGGTATCGGCCTCGCGATCGTGCGCCGCATCGCCGACCGTTACGGGTGGGAGGTGGAACTGGAAAGCGCGCTCGGCAAGGGCACCACCGCCGTTGCGCATTTCCCCGCGGCGCAGCCCCCCGACATCGCGTTGCCGGAGCCGCGCAGCGACGGGGAGGCCAGGGGTGCCCGGCATGGAGGTTGATGCCGCGCCCTCCCGCCTGCTTGACATTCGACGTTTACAGTTGTAAACAATACCCGTCGTTCACGGGTGTAAACGAAACCGATGTCGATCAGCGAAGCCGAAGCCACCGTGATGGAAGCGCTATGGCGCGAGGCGCCACTCAGCGCCCGGGATATTGTCGACCGGGTCGGCTCGGCGCGGGGCTGGCAGGAAGGCACCGTCAAATCGCTGCTCAATCGATTGCTCAGGAAACGCGCGGTGAAGGCCGTTCGTGACGGGCGGCGGTACCTGTATCGGCCATTGCTCACCCGCGAACAATACGTGTTCGGCGAAAGCAAGTACCTGCTCGACCGTCTGTTCGGTGGCCGCGTCGCGCCGCTGGTCGCGCATTTCAGCGAGCGGCGCAAACTGTCGAAGAAGGATGTTGCCCAGTTGCGCCAGCTGCTGCAGGAGCTCGATGATGACCCATCTTGAACCCTTCGTCGCGGGTTGGTGCCGGCTCGGGTGGCTGGCGCTGCTGGTCGTTACGGCGTCGGTGCTGGTGGTCGCGGCATTGCGCAAACCGTGCCGGAGGGCCTTTGGCCCCGAGCGCGCATTCCTGTTGTGGCTGTTGCCGCCAGTCGCCATGTTGGCGAGTTTGTTGCCGCACACGGCGACATCCGAATCACCATTGCCGCCGATCGTCGTCGCTCTTGCCGGATTGCCCGATGCGCTCGCTTCCAGCGCCGTCGCTCCTGTTGCGGGCGACTGGAGAACGTGGGCGGCCGTTTTCTGGTTTGTCGGAGTCGTCGTTGCGCTGACGGTTGCCGCCCATGCGCAACGGCGCTATGGCGCGAAACTGCGCGGAGCCGAGCGGTACGGAAACGTCCCGTCGCGCTGGCGGATCCTTCGCGCGGCCGATCCGTGGACCGGGCCGGCGCTGGTGGGTGCATGGCGGCCGCGCATCGTGGTGCCCGCGGATTTCGCTGATCGCTACGACGATACCGAGCGCGCGTTGATCCTCGCCCACGAGGCGATGCATGCGCGTCGCCGCGACGGCTGCTGGTGCCTGCTGGCGCAATCCGTGACGGCGATCTTCTGGTTTCACCCGCTGGCGTGGTGGGCGTTGTCGGCGTTGCGCCACGATCAGGAACTGGCCTGCGACGCCGGCGTGCTGCGCGAAAACCGTGGCGTGCGCCGCAGCTATGCGAACGCGATGCTGAAGGCCCTCTCGGCGACGCTTCCGTTGCCGGTGGGTTGCGCGTGGTCCCCTCGCCATCCACTCACGGAGCGTATCGCCATGTTGAAACAGACACCGCCGTCCCGGGCTCGTCGTACAGGCGGCATGGTGCTGGCGGTTGCCGCGGTCCTGCTCGGTGCGGGCGGCGCCTATGCAGCCACGGCGCCCGCAACCACCAATGGGGCTCATGCCGATCGTTACAAGCTGAAGGTTACCCTTGCCATCGATGGAAAGGCGCCGCGACTGCGTGCCAACACGTGCCTGGAACCTGGCGCGCACTACGCGGTCACCGAAGGCAATATCGGGGAACTCCCGCCATGGCACGGGCGGTTTTCGGTTGCGCCTGCCTCGCATGGAATGCTTGAGGTCAACACGAAAATGCATGGTGGACCGCTGGAACATCCGGTAGAACCACGGATCATTGCGCGGCCGGGGCAAATGGCGACGATTCTGCTGGGCAGCCACCTCACCGAAAGTCCGGCCCTTGCACCCGGCAAGCATACGATCAAGATCGAGCTGACACCCAGCGTGGGGTGCTGACGACGTCCTGCGGCCGGTGCCGTTCCATCATCGGACAGTCCACGACGGATAAATGCGAAACTGCTGCATTGGTTCGCCGCCGCTGGGGTTACCCCATGAATCACCCGGTTGTTTCGCCCGTCCTGCTCGTCCACGGCGGCGCGGGGGTCATCCGCCACGACATGGATGCGGACGCCGAACGCGCCATTCGGGACGCGCTGGGCGACGCCCTGCGGCGCGGCCACGCGCAACTTGCGGCCGGGCATTCGGCGCTGGATGCCGTCGCGGCCGCGGTGGTCGCGCTGGAAGATGCGCCGTATTTCAACGCGGGCCACGGCGCGGTATTCACCCATGACGGCATCAACGAGCTCGATGCGGCGGTCATGGAAGGCGCAACCCTGCGTGCGGGTGCGATCGCGGGCGTGCGACGCGTGCGCAATCCGGTGTTGCTGGCCCGCGCCGTGATGGAGCACTCGCCGCACGTGATGCTGGCGGGCAGGGGCGCCGAGGACTTCGCAATCGGGCAAGGCGTTGCACTGGTCGAGCCCGGGTATTTCCGTACCGAGCCGCGTTGGCGGCAGTTGCAGGAAGCCCGACGCAGGGAGGCCGACGGGCAGGTCGTCGATCATTTCGGCACGGTCGGCGCGGTGGCGCTGGACGTGCAAGGGCACCTCGCCGCCGCGACCTCGACCGGCGGCATGACCGACAAACGCTGGGGGCGCATCGGCGATTCCCCGATCATCGGCGCCGGCACCTACGCCAATGCCGCGTGCGCGATGTCGGGGACGGGCTGGGGCGAGTTCTACGTCCGCATCGCCGCTGCGCACGCGGTGTGCATGCGGGTTGCGGCGATGCGCCAGGCAGTGGCCGAAGCCGCGGAAGAGGTCGTCAACCGCGAGATTCCATCGCTCGGTGGCAGCGGCGGCGCGATCGTGCTGGGCGCCGATGGCAGTTTCGCAATGCCGTTCAACACCGACGGCATGTTCCGGGGCAGGATCGGCGACGACGGCACGCCGCGCGTCGCGATCTGGCCGTAGGAGCCTGCGTGCAGGCGATCCCAGGCAAGTGGCAGCGCGGGGGCCCGGGCGCGAGCACGCTCGCTCCCGCTCATCACGGTGCGGCAGTGGCGGCAGCCGGTGCATGGCAGCCGCCATCGGCCGCGATGAGATTCTGCATGTTCAGGTACACACCATTGGTCCAGCCGAAGCCGATCACGTTCTGCTTGTAGCCTGCGGTGATCTTCACGTCGGCGTTGCCGAGAACCATGTTGTATTTTTCGCGGATGGTGCCGTCCTTGGCGAGGCTGCGGTCGACGGTGCCCGTGAATTTGCATGAAATGCGGCGCGCGTCGGCATGGAACCCGTAGGCCTGCAGCCCCTCGACCGCGAGCCAGTTGGTCGGCGCCCAGCCGAACGGCGCATCCCATTGCGCGCCGGTGTCGCGGGTGCTCATCTGGAGCCCGCCCTTGCGCTCGAACAGCTCGAGCTGCTTGACCAGGTCATTGGCCTGTTGCTCCGTCGCAGCGCCCGCCCACAACGGATAGAACATGGTCAGGTAGGGATCGGTCGAAGGCTTGCCGGCGACGAAGTCGTAATCCATGTAACGACCCTGGTCGGCGTGCCACAGGTACTTGTCGATCGCCTTGCGGCGCGCGTCGGCGGCGTGTGCCCAGCGTTCGGCATCGCCCGTCTTGCCGAGGGTTGCCGCGAAGTCGTGCAGGTCCCGCTCGTAGCGGTACAGCAGGCTGTTCAGGCCGACCCCGGCGTAGTGGTGGGTGGAACCGCCCCACGGGCCGAAATGGAAATCGGTATCGAATCCGGATTCGCGCATCGCGCGATCGCCCTTGTAGTAGTCGGCGGTGAGGCGGTAGCCGTTCAACCAGTCACCCGCACAGATTTTCGAGGTAGTGACGTCGCAACTGGTCGTCTTCAACGCCGCGGCTTGCGCGGCATCGGGATGCTGCGGCGCCTTGACGAGGTAACCTGGATCCTGCGTGGGATGCGCCAGCAACCAGCGGATCACGCCGACGTAGTAGTCGCTGTCCGGCATTTCGATGACCGGGCCCTGGCCATAACCGAAATAGCGCGATAGGCCGGTATCGCCGGCGAGGTGCTGCCGGGTCGTCCAGATTTCGTAATTGCGCACGGCCAGCGGATAGGCGCGGGCGAGCCACGCGCGTTTCGCCTGCGCGTCGGGGAAGCTCGCGGGATCGTCCAGCACCGCCGCCATCATCGCGCTCATGAACGGTGGCTGCGAACGGGTGAGGTAGTAGGTGCGGTTGGCGTTGAGCACGCCACCGTAGTATTCGATTTCGTACAGGAAGTTGTCCACCATGTCGAGCGCCAGCGCTTCGCGATGGTCGGCGACCAGGCCCAGCACGATGAAGTAGCTGTCCCAGCCGTACATTTCGTTGAAGAAGCCGCCGGGCACCACGTAGGGATGAGGCAGGTACAGCAATCCCTGGGCAGGCAGTTTCGTCGGATCGACATCGCCCAGTTGCCGGATCGGCGAGGGCAGGTGCTGCACCTCGACGTGGCAGCGTCTGGCGCTTTGCGCGAGCGAGGCCGGAATCGACACCTGTGCTGGCAGGTAGACCACCGAACGCGACGGCACCTTGGGATCGACCAATGCCCGGCACTCGTCCGCCGAACGCGTGAGGGTGCTCCACGCATGGTCGATGTAGCTGCGGGTTTTGGCCGGGTCGGGCGTCGCGGCACAGACCGTCGTGGCGAAGAACAACGTCGCGAGGACAGAGGCGAGGAGCGAACGGATTTTCATGGCGGCTTCCCTTGGTCGTGTTGGCAGGGTCAGGGTCGGGTCGACGCGTCCCGTCCGTGCAAGTGTGGCAGAGGTGTCGCGGAAGGCGGTGGTCCGTGTCGACTTCCTCGGTTTCGTCCACGTTCGGGCTTGTCCAAGTTGCATGGCGACGGCTATCCGCGCTTGCGTCGATGCGATTTCGGCCGCGGCGGGGCGGTCGAGCCGCGCACCACCAGTTCTGGATTGAAGCCCTTGTTCCTGACGTCGTGCCCGCTGATTCCCGCGATCAACATGCGCGCCGCGTGCTCGACGATCGTATCGGCACGCTGGCGCGCCGTGGTGATCGGTGGCCACGAGTGGCGCGAAAACGGGCTGTCCTCGAACCCGGCGATCGAAACGTCATAGGGCACGTGCAGCCCCATCGATTGCGTGGCGGCGAGCGCTCCGGCGGCAATTTCGTCGTTGCACCCGAAAATGGCCGTAGGCGGCTCGGCGAGGTCGAGCAGGCGGCGTGCACCACGGAAGCCGTCGTCGAACACGTAATCACCGTCGATCATCAGTTCCTTGCGCGCCGGAATCCCGTAGTCGCGCAGTGCATCCTTGTAGCCCGTGAGACGTTGCGCGCTGGCGTGGTGATGACTGCCGCCGCGCAGGAAGCCGATGCGGACGTGACCGAGTTGCAGAAGATGGCTGGTGATCGCATGCGCGGCGTCGCGGTCGTCGACGTAGACGCAAGGGAATCCGCCACGCGGTTCCCGGGCCGCCGAAACGATCCGGACGCAAGGGATGTGGTATGCCGACAACTTGCGCAGCGACGCCGTGCGTTCCGACACGGGCGTGGTCAATACGAGTCCCGAAAGGCGCGAACGGTGTACGAAGTCGCGCAATCCTTCGGCCAGTCCGGGCGATCGTGAGTCGCAGGGGCGCATCTGCAGGCCGAAATGCAGGTCATCGCACGCGGTGAGCGCGCCCTGCTGCATCGCGATGATGTAGTAGGCATTCGGGTTGTCGTAGACCAGCCCGATCGTGTACGCGTGGGATCCGCTCAAGCCGCGGGCCAGAAGGTTGGGGCGGTAGTCGAGTTGCTGGATGGCGTCCAGCACGCGTTGGCGGGTCTCGCGGCGCACCGAACGCTCGCCATTGACCACGCGCGAGACCGTTTTCGCGGAAACGCCAGCCTGCGTCGCGACGTCGTCGAGCGTCACGGAGCCCACTGGACACCCCCTCGTTCGCGAGGCCGGCCGCGCACGCCGCACGATCCGCCGGATACCCTTTGGGCGGGCGTCGCCGGAGCCGTCCATCCGGGCTGCCCGGGCCGACAGCGCGGCGGCAGGAGCGGGATTGCAGCCAGGGTGATTTTCAGTGGCAATGCAGGCCTTGGTGGGGTCCGGGAATTCATGTTGACAGCGCTGTCAATGCGACCGCCAATCCACAGTGTGGCACACGTTTGTTTCGAGGAACACCCGGTTGCCGCGCACCGAGACTGTTGCGGCGCAACATGAAAGTGTCCTCTCCAACCCATGTGGCAGCTCGCATCCGACGCCGTCAGCGGCATGTCGTTGCCTGTCCGATGTGGGTCCGGGAGTGGTGCACCGCAAATTGACAGCGCTGTCTTTACGCGGCCAAACTGCACGATGCGCGTCATCCGGGGTTGACTGGCATGGGTTTGGAGGCAGCGTCGTTCGTCGAGGCTTCGAGTTCGCGAGCCGCTGGAGCCCGGATTGTTGTGTCACGTAGAAGAAGAACAGGTGCCCGCCTGGCGCGGCGCCACGGATCTTTCATATCGCTGGAGGGTGAATCATGAAGAACGACAAGCTGATCAGACTGGCGCTGACAAGCGCCATCCTTGCCGCGCTCCCGCCTGTCGTCTGGGCGGCCAACCCTGGCCAGGCGGCCGGTGGCAGCGGCCAGGCCACGACCTCCGCGACGGCCCAGCAGGCGTCGCCGCAAAACCAGCAACAATCGTCGCAATCCACACCGCAGACCTTGCAGGCCATCGTCGTCACGGCCAGTCCGATCGGTGTCAAGAAGCTCGACGCGAGCTACAACATCGTCACCGCCGACCGCGAGGAGATCAAGCAGGCGAATCCGTTGAGCGTCGCGGACCTCCTGAAGATCTCGCCGGGTATCTGGCCTGAATCCACCGGTGGCCAGACCGGCGCCAACATCGAGATCGCGGGCTTCCCGGGCGGCGGCGACGCGCCGTTCTTCACCAACATGGTCAACGGCACGCCGTTGTACGGCATGCCTTCGCTTTCGTTCATGGATTCGAGTTCGTTGCTGAGGCTCGACGACACCATCCAGCGCGTCGAGATCGTGCAGGGCGGCCCGGGCGTGGTGTTCGGGCCCGGACAGATGGGGGCTACCGCGAACTTCATCCTGCGCCAGGGCACGGCGCAGCCGTCCGGGGACATCGGCGTCACCTACGGCAACGAGGGCCTGTGGCGCCTCGACGGTTTCTACGGATTCAAGATCGCCGACGGCTGGTACGCCAGCATCGGCGGTTTCTGGCGTACCTCCGACGGGGTGCGCGACCCGCGTGACTTCCCGTCCGACAAGGGCGGCCAGTTGACCGCCACGCTGTCGCACGACATGGACAACGGCTCATTCATGCTGTGGGCGCGCAGGCTCGATGACAAGAACCAGTTCATCACGCCGATCCCGATGATCCAGGGCTCGGGCGACAGCTTCCACGGCTTCCCGGGTTTCGATCCGCTGACCGGTACCTACGCCAGTGGCGCGATCCAGCACGTACAGGTCCCCAATCCGCTCGGTTACCTTGAAAACGCGAACCTCGCCAACGGCCGCGGCGCGCAGATGAATTTCTTCGGCGGGAGTTACGACGCCACCTTCGGCGACTGGACGATTTCGGACCACTTCATCTTCAACAGTGGCGACCTGCCCACCAACGCACTGTTTTCGGGCCCCAACCCGAAACCGCTCGGCTACTACATCTACGGCTGCAACATTCCGCAGCCCGCCGGCTACTGCAATCCCGACGGCTCGGCGGTCGACAGCGACAACCTGGGTTATCCGGCCAGCCAGGACGTGACCGCGACCCTGCCCGACGGCACGGTCGTGCCACTCGATCAAAGCGTGATCCACCAGGGCTGGTGGTACATCCAGAAGCACCTGAAGAGCTTCAACAACGATTTCCGCGTCAGCAGGGAAATCTTCGATGGCAATACGGTGACGGCCGGCGTCTATCTTGCCCGCTACACCGACCACGACAACTGGTCGCTGGGCAACCAGATGCTGATGCTCAACCAGTCCAATACCAAGCCGATCGGCCTGACCTACCAGCAGACCGGGCAGACCATCGTGGTTGCCAACCCGCAGGGTTTCGTCGATTTCAACAACAACTTCAACATCGTCGAGGCGGGCACCGCCACCAACAAGGCGTTCTACCTGGCCGATACGTGGCGTGTCGGGCCGTGGCTGCTGCAGGCTGCCGGGCGCATCGAGAACATCGACGTCAATCAGCGGACCTGCAACCAGTCCAAGGTCGACCTCGACGGAAACCCGAACACGCTGTACGACAACACGACGCCGGTCTGCAACGGCACGTGGGATTACGAGCATTACAAGAAAACCCACCCGGCGTTCACGGTCGGTGCGAACTATCAATTCAACGACCACATGAGCGCCTACGTCCGTGCCAACACCGGCGGTCATTTCAACGATTTCGACAACGGCATCCGCGGCCAGAATGGCAATTTCGCGCCGATGCAGAAGATCGAGAACATGGAAGCCGGGTTCAAGTACGAATCGCCGGCGCTGTTCGTCGACGCCAGTATCTACCATCGCCTGTTCACGGGTCTGCAATACACGCCAACAGGCCCGAATGGCCAGCCGCTGGTCGGTGCCCCCATTTCGACCTACGGATCGAATTCGAAAGGCATCGATCTCAACGTCACATGGTCGCCGATCGAGAACTTCAGGCTGGCGATGATCGGCGTGTACATGGACGGACACTACACCCACTACGACGCTTGCGCGCAGTACACCGACATCAATGGCAACCCTGCGTGTGCACCCATCACCGGTGCGCCGCTCCAGCGCCAGCCCAAGTTCCGTTACATGATCACGCCCAGCTACACGTTGCCGACCAGCTGGGGCAGCATCATGGCGTTCGTGACCTACACCCACGTCGGTCAGCATTATCAGGACATATCGGCATTGCAACCGTTGGGCACGTACCAGACGCTGGATGGCGGGATCGTTGCCAACGTGGGGGAGAACTGGCAATTCCGCTTGCAGGGCACGAACCTGACCAACGAGGTCGGCCTGACCGAGGGCAACTCGCGGAAGTTCGGCGTCAACACCGGTATCGGCGGGGTGCTCATGGCGCGGCCGCTGTTCGGACGCGAAGTCAATTTCCAGGCCAAGTACAGCTTCTGAAACGCGGCATCGTTGCATGGTCCGGCCCCGGCGCGCGGTTGCGCGCGTCGGGGTCCGGCGCGACGCCACGCGCCTTCGACCGGCCGACACGGTATCGTTGATGACTTAGACGGGCGCGTGCCACGTGCGGTCGCGTGAGTCCGATTCCGCTTCCGTCACTTCTTCGTCCGGAGCTTTGCGATGAAACGCGGCCATCTCCTGCTTCCCGGCCTGTGCGTGCTCGCGCTCCTTGCGCCGGCCACGGGTCTTTGTGCAACCGACCCGAGTTTCCTGTTGACGGCGACCGCGAAGAATTTCGGTTCCTATTTCCCGTCATACCTCGCCAACGGCTACTTTTCGACCATGACCACGGCGCGCGGCACCGAGCCGGCGATGGGTTACATGGTCGCGTTCATGGACTACACCGGCGACGATATTTCGAGACCCGCCGCAATCCCGGGATGGAGCGAGATCGACTACAACCCGGGCACCGGCTGGATGAATTCGACCCGGCTTGATCCGGAAATCTTCGCGAACTACGCGCAGACATTGAACATGCACGACGCGACGCTCACCACGAGCTATCGCTTCGTGTACGCGGGCAAGGCCACCGACGTCAACGTCACGACCTTCGTCAGCCAGGCCGATACGCATCTCGCCGCCTCCCGCATCGTCCTGACGCCACAATTCGACGGCAAGGTGCAATTGCAGTTTCCATTCCGGCTGTGGTCGGGCCACCAGCCGCGCTTTCCGATCGCGGGCATGACCGGCGACCAGATGATCGATGCGGTGATCGCAAGCGGACAGAACCTGAACGACAAGCCGGTCCCCACGCCCGACCGCGCGCCGGTCTGGTATCCGGGCACCACGCGTGTCACCGCGGACGGCGGCAGCGCGAAGCAGCGGACGTTGTGGCTGGACGGCCGCGCCGTGAACGGGCTGTCGATGTCCGAGGCGGCAGCCATCGAATTGCCGCGCGACCTGGAGATCGTGAGCGTGAAGCTGGAGAAGACCGCCGGAAAGCTGTCACTGAATGTCGTCGCGGACGTGCACAAGGGTGTTGCCTACACCTTCACCAAGTACATCGCGGCGTCGCGCGAGGATTGGGGCGGCGACGGCGAGGCCGACCTTGCGCTGGCGGTGAAGGCGCGCTCGTCAGGCTTCGAGCGACTGCTCGCGCGCCACGTCGCAGCCTGGCACGCCTTGTGGAAATCCGACATCGTGGTCGACAAGGATGAGAAGGTGCAGCGGGCGTTGCATTCTGACCTCTACTACCTGCTGTCCAACACCACCGTCGACACGGCGTGGTCGGTCGGTGCCTGCGCGCTGACGCCGAATTATGCCGGGCACGTGTTCTGGGACGCCGATTCGTGGGTATTCCCGGCCTTGCTGTTGCTGCATCCGGAGCGCGCCAGGTCGATCGTGATGTTCCGGAGCCGAACCATGCAGGGCGCGCGCGAACGCGCGAAACAATACGGCGTGAAGGGCCTGATGTACCCGTGGGAATCGGATCCGCAGAAGGGCATCGATGTCACGCCGCATTTCGCCCATGGCGTGTATCGCGAGGTCCACGTCAACGCCGATATCGCGATCGCGCAGTGGCAATACTGGCTCGCGACCGGCGACCGCGCCTGGTTGAAGCAATACGGTTGGCCGGTGATCGAAGGCATCGCCGAGTTCTGGAAAAGCCGCGTGACCTGGAACAAGGCGGAAGACCGCTACGGGATCCTGCACGTCACCTCGACCGACGAGGCCTACGATGACGTGCCCAACGACACCTTCACCAACGCCGCCGCCGCCAAGGCCCTGCGGATCGCGACGAAAGCCGCCGCGCTGGTCGGCGCGAAGCCCGATCCCGCGTGGGCGACGATCGCGGCGAAGATGTACATCCCGTTCGATGACAAGGCGCAGCGCCATTACGACTTCGATCCTTCGGTGCCGCACGACAAGGTCACGTGGTGGGGGTCGTCGCTGATCTTCCTGATGTATCCGAACCTCGACATGCCGATGTCGCCCGAAGTGCGGCGCAACGATTTCGACTTCCAGTTGCAGGCTCTGAAAACCCACGGCGACAACCCGAACGAAATGATGATGGTGATGATGACCGTGGGTGCGGCCGAAGTCGGCGAGGCCAAGGCCGTGGGCTACTGGATCCATCGCAACCTCGAGGGCTTCCTGCAGCCACCGTTCAACGTCCGCACCGAAACCGCGACCAACAACGCCGGCTATCTGCTCGCAACCTCGGCGGGATTCGTGCAGAACTTCCTGTACGGCCTGAGCGGACTTCGCATCGATGGGAAGGGGCTGGAGCAGGCCTACGCGCCGATCCTGCCGCCGGACTGGAAGTCGGTCACTTTGAAAGACGTCAGTTTCCGCGGCAGGCACTACGACATCACGATCGACCGCGATGCCGACGGCAAGGTGAAGCTGGCGCGCAAATCCAGGTGATGGATCGCGGCCACCGAAGTGCACGCCGGCCGGATCCGGGTCGGCGGGAGGTCGCATGAAACATCGATGGCTCCGCCTCGGATTGCTGCTGCCGGTATTCGGCTGCGCCTCGCCTGCGGCACTGGCGGCGACGGACCCGAGCTTCCTGCTGTTCGCAACGGCGAAGGACTTTGGTTCGTACTTCCCCGGCCAATTGGCCAATGGCCATCTCTCGACGTTCACCTCGCCCCGCGGCACCGAAAGCAACGTCTCCTACCTTGTTGCGTTCATGGATTACGGCAAGGACGATATCGCGCGGCCGGCGGCGATTCCGGGTTGGAGCGGCATCGACTACCGCGTGGGCGCGTCAGGCACAGGGTTGAACCTCGCACCGCTGGACCCTTCGGTGTTCCAGGACTACAGGCAGGTCTTGAACCTGCACGACGGTACGCTGACGACGAGCTATCGCTACGTCGATCACGGGAAGGCAACGCGCATCGACGTGGTCACCTTCGCCAGCGAGGCATCGCCGCATCTGGCCGCGCAACGGTTCGCGGTTACGCCGGAGTTCGACGGCGTCGTGGAACTCTCGTTTCCGCTGGTGTTGTGGGCGCAGTCCTTGCCGCGACTGCCGCTGGCCAAATTGCCGGGCGACACAGGGCTGACGGGCGACCGGTTCCGACAAGCACTGGAGGCGCACGGACTTGCATTGAAAGCGTTGCCCCCGGCAACGCCCGATCGAGCCGCCATCTGGTACCGCGGCGACACGCGGATACTGGCGGCCGATGGCGACATCGCGGATCTCACACTGCGGCTGGACGGGCAAGCGACGAACGGCAAACGGATGGGCGAGGCCGTTGCGGTGCAATTGCCGCAAGGCGTGCACCCGGTCGAAACCAGGCTCGACCGGAGCGGGCATCGCCTTGCGCTGAACCTGCGCGTCAAGCTGGAAAAGGGAAGGACTTACGCATTCACCAAATACGTTGCCGTGTCACGCGATGGTTGGGGCGGCGACGCGCGGGCGGACCTGGCATTGGCGAAGGCGGCGCGCGATCACGGCTTCGCGGCGATGCTCGACGGGCAACGCGCGGCGTGGGCGAAACTGTGGCAATCGGACATCCTGGTCGATGGCGACCCGGCGGCACAACTCGCCGTGCACTCGGACCTGTATTACCTGCTCGCCAACGTGGCGCCGGATACGGCGTGGGGTATCGGTGCGTGCGGCATGACCACCGGCTACGTCGGCCACGTGTTCTGGGACAGCGACACCTGGATCCTGCCTGCGCTGCTGTTGCTGCACCCGGAGCGCGCGCGTTCCATCGTGATGTTCCGCGATCGCACGCTGCCGGCCGCGCAACAGCGTGCACGCGATGCGGGTTTCGCCGGAGCCAAGTACCCGTGGGAAGCCGATCCCGGGAATGGCAGCGAACAGGTCCTTTACGCCGCCCATCGCCTCAGCGTCGGGGAAATCCATGTCAACGCGGACATCGCCATCGCCCAATGGCAATACTGGTTGGCAACGCATGACCTCGACTGGTTGCGCCAGAGCGGGTGGCCGGTGATCCGCGACGTGGCCGAATTCTGGACCAGTCGCGCGACGTACAATGCTTCGAAACGACGCTACGAAATTCACGATGTCGTGTCGGTCATGGAGCCTTACGCCCACGTGGACAATGACACGTTCACCAACGTGTCGGCCGCCAAGGCCTTGAGGATCGCCGGCAAGGCTGCAAAGCGGGTCGGTGCCACACCCGATCCCCGCTGGGAGGAAATCGCGGCGAAGCTGTACGTCCCGTTTTCCGCGACGGGCCGGCACCACGACGCCCTGGATCCGGATGTGCGCCTGCACGATCCCGGCGACACCGACCTGGCATTCCTGGTGTTTCCTTCCCTCGACCTGAAGATGGACGTGACCGTGCGGCACAACGACTACCAGCTCGTCGCCGCGCCGCTGGAGAAACCTGGTGCGACGCCGACCACGATGGGACTCGCGCCGCTCACGATCGCGGCCGCCGCGCTCGGCAACGCCGCCGATACGACACGCTGGCTCGAGCGCAATTTCGCACCGGACATGCTGAAATCGCCCTACAACGTGCGTACCGAAACACCGGGCAACAACGTCGGGTGGTTCCTCACCGGCTCCGCCGGATTCGTGCAGGGTATGGTGTTCGGGCTCACCGGGCTGCGGATCGAGCCGGCCGGCCTCGTCGAGGCCTACCCGCCGGTGCTGCCCGAGGGCTGGAAATCCATGACGCTCAAGAACGTCACTTTCCGCGGCAGCACCATCGACATTGTCGTCCGGCGCGCGGCCGACGGCAAAGCCCGACTGCAACGCAGGTGACCCTGGAGTCGTGTCATGAACCCGATGTCACGCAGGACGATGTGCGGGATGACGGCGTCCGGAATCGCTGACCGGCGAAGCCGTGGCCTGGTTCATCCACGCAACACCCGGAAATGCCGGAATCGAAAGAAGCTACGCGGTGATGGTGAAGTTTTTCGACCGTCGGCTGGGACATCAGGAAGATGCAGGGGGCAGTGGTTGACACGTGCAAATGGGACGATGATGGAACAACAATGGGCCGCCACGCCGATCCAGTCGAAAGTTCCGGGAAGCGCAACGTGATTCCAGCCACGTTGCTCGCCGAGATGCAGGGCATCAGCGACCTGCTGAAGAGGGGGGATCTGCGTGCGGCGCACGCTCGTTTGCAGGTGGCTGTCGCGGCCCACCCCGGTTACGCCGAAGCACGGCGTTTGTTGGGCGGCGTCGAGCTGGCGCTTGGCGACGCGGCGGGGGCGGAGCGGACGCTTCGCGACGCGATCGCCCTCGATCCGGCGTGGCCGCCGTCGATGACGATGCTTGGCGAGCTTCTGCTCAACAGCGGGCGGCAGGCGGAGGCCGAACGGTGGCTGCGGCGTGCCGCGACGGGCAAGCCGACGGATCCGCACGCGGCGTTCGTGCTGGCCCGGCATTGCAATGACCGGCGCCGCTTCGCCGAGGCGCTCGCGGTCGCCGGGCCAATCTGCGCGTCGGGCCAGGCCGCGCCCGAGCTTGCGGCACAACACGTCGCGGCGCTGGTGGGGCTCGGGCGGCGCGGCGAGGCGATCGGGTTCTACTCGCGCCTGTCGGCGAACGCCCCGGGAAACGCGGGCGCCGCGCTCGCGCTGGCCGCGGCCCTCCAAGCATCCGGCCGCCACGAAGAAGCCGGGCGCGCCGTGCGGCAAGCCGCCGCGCGCGGCGCTCGTTCGGCCGCCCTGTGGCATGCGCAAGCGCGCAGCCTGGTCGCGCTCGGGTCATTCGAGCAAGCGGAGGCGGCGTTGCGCGATTGCCTGCGGCTCGATCCCCAACACATCGCTGCCCATGACGATCTGGCGAGGCTGGTGTGGATGCGCACCGGCGATACCGCGCAAGCGACCGCGCTGCTGGACGAAGCGCTCGGAAAATTCGCCAACAACGACGCATTGTGGGCTGCCAAGGCCGCCGTGTTGCAGGGCGCCGGTGATCCGCGTGCCGCCCACGCATGCCTTGCGCCGAGGGTCGAGCGGCCGCATGCGCCGTCGTCGTTGCTGGTGCGCGCGGGCCTTGCGGCGCTCGAATTCGATCCCGGGGTTGCGCTCGAACTGGCACAACGTGCCGCGCGCGCGACGCCGGGCGACGTGGCGGCGCGCAAGCTCATGGCGGCGTCGCAACTTGGCGTCGGGGATGCGCACGCGGCGCTGCCATTGTGCGAAGCGTTGTTGGCGGGGGAGCCGGATGACCAATACCTGATCGCGCTGCAGACGACGGCCTGGCGCCTGCTGGGCGACGAACGTTACGCGCGGCTGTGCGACTATCGGAAGCTCGTCGTTCCCTGCCAACTCGAAGCCCCGGCGCCCTGGACCAGTCTGGCCGATTTCCTGTCCGACCTGAAACGCAGCCTGGAGAAGCTTCACGGGCGGTTGCGCCACCCGCTGCTGTTCCAGTCGCTGCGGCACGGCACCGAAACCACGAACGATTTGACGCGCAGCGACGATCCCGTGATTCGCGCGTTGTTCCAGGCCTTCGATGCACCGATCCGCGATTACATCGTGCGCATGGGCATGGGCGATGACTGGTTGCGACGCAGGAACAGCGGCAACTACCGCTTCAACGGAAGCTGGTCGGTCCGGTTGCGTGCCGACGGCTTCCACCACAACCACGTGCATCCGCGCGGCTGGATTTCATCGGCCTGCTACATCGAATTGCCCGAGGTCAGGCTGTCCCGTAATCCGGGGCCCGGCGACAGGCCCGGGCCGCAACCGCACGAGGGTGCGCTCACGTTCGGCGAACCCGGCATCCTGACGGTGCCGGCATTGCACCCGGAACACGAGGTCCGTCCCGAGCCGGGCATGCTGGTGCTGTTCCCGTCCTATTTCTGGCATGGCACGGTGCCGTTCTCCGGCAACCGCACGCGGTTGACTGTCGCGTTCGATGCGGTGCCCGGCCCGCGTTCCTGATCCTTGCCGGTCATCGCGCGGCCGCGCGCCACTCGATGACGAGCCGATCGCGGATCGAGTGCGACGGGACGGCGATCGCCGCGGTCGCATCATCGGCACGCCACGACCATCGTCCGACCGGGCTGCCATCGACCGATATCGACGCCGGCTTGCCTATCCCGTGGAGGCGGAGTTCGTACGACCGCTGCTGCACCTGGCCTGCAAACGAGCCGCGGGTGGGCCCGATCACGATTCGGTGCAAATCCTCGCCTGCCGGTGCATCCGTCATCGGGGTCAGGGAGTATTGCCTTTGTGCGTACGCAAGGGAGATGCCGTCGTCCTCGTACAGGTCGAAAGAACCCTTGCCCGATCCATAAACATTCACGATCACGTGATCCAGCGGTTTCGCGTCCGACCAGGCGAAATCCGCAGGCTGCTCCGGGATGATCGCGCCGTCACGCACGAAGACCGGCGTTTCGTCGACGGCGTAGTGCGCCGTGAAGGTGGTCCCGCCGTCGTGGCGCCTGCCGTCGAAGAAACCGATCCATTTGCCGGACGGCAGGTAAACGGTGCGGTCGCCGCTGGCATCGACCACCGGGGCAACCAGCATCTCGCTGCCGAACCAGTATTCGTAGGGATGTTCGTAGGATGCTTCGGAATCCGGATCCTGCAGGTACAGCGGACGCAGGATCGGCAATGACTTCTCGTGCGCAATCCACGCGTACGTATAGGTGTAGGGGATCAGTTGCGTGTGAAGCGTGAAGTATTTCCTGGCCAGCGCGACGCCGCGGCTGCCGTATGTCCACGGCATGCGCAGGTTTCCTTCGCGCGGATTTTCGTGCGCGCTGTGCAAACGCAACAACGGACTGAACGCGCCGAATTCGAGCCAGCGGGCGTACAGGTCGAAATCGATCTTGCCGCCGTGGAATCCGCCGATGTCGTGGCTGATGTAGGGGATCAGCACGTTGCCGCCGCGTACGCTGTAGGCGACCTCGTAGGCGAGCACCGGCCATTCCGAGTACGTATCGCCGGTGAAGTAGGCTGGATAGCGCTCGCTGCCCCATCCGCCGTAACGCGAAAGGATGAATGCGCGGCGCCCCGTGGCCTTTCGGGCGTGGTCGTAGAAGACGCGATTGGTCCAGAGTTGCGGGTTCAGCCCCGGCATGTCCGCGGCGCCGCTGCCGCCATCGACCCACCAGAAGGCCACGCCCTGCCGCAGCAAGGGCCCATGCAAGTCGCGCATGGAAACTTCTGCCTGCTTCCTGTTGGACAGGTCGAGGCGGATGCGCGGCGGCGGCTCGACGTCGCGGATCGACGCCGGACCGCGCAGGAAGCCCCGGCCGTACTCGTTGGGCTCGATGCGCACCACGA
>DASUKQ010000148.1:0-53682 GCA_036278635.1 Rhodanobacteraceae bacterium | reverse complement strand
GACCATCAGCGCGAATGCGCAGTACCACTCCATGTATTTCGGCGCACCCGCGGCCTTGGCCCGCTCGATCAGGTCGAAGTCAAGCACCAGGTTCAGCGCCGCGATGCACACCACGAAGATGCTGAAAAGGATGCCGAAGGTTCCGCCTCCGAAGACGAACGACATGCCACCGTAACCGGTGAATGCGGAAATGCCCCACTGCACCAGGTACAAAAGCATGATGCCGCCGGTCGCGGCGAATACGCCCATCCGGAACTTCTGGGTGACCTTGATGACGCCGCTGCGGTACAGGAACAGCATCACCACCAGCACGCCGATCGATGCCATCACGGCCTGCAGCACGATGCCCTGGTAGCGCACCTCGAACATCGCCGAGATCGCACCGAGGAAGGTTCCTTCCGCGAGCGCGTACAGCGGGGCCGTCAGCGGCGTCCAGTTCGGCTTGAACGCGGAGGCGATCGCGAGGATGAAGCCGACGATCATGCCGCCCCAGAAATACGGCTGCACCGCCGCCGCGCCCGCGGCGAGGTCGCCACCCGCGACGGCGGCCATGAAATGGCTCCAGGTCCAGGTGCCGGTAATGATCATCAGCACCAGCAGCAGGCCGGTACGAACGAGCGTGCCGTTCAGGGTCATCGGCTCGCCTGTCGCCGGCAAGCTCTGGAAAATCTTGTCGCGCAAGACGGGGTTATGGGAACGCAGGGCCATGGATCTCCTCACTCGATCGGTTGAACGTCGCAGGCCGCATTCGGCCTTGCCGCAACTCTAGCGGACGCGCACCCACACCGCCACGCCGGGGACGCCATCTACAGACCACGCATGCCGGCCGGGGTTCCGGCCGATCACGTGCCTCCGGGCGCCCCGCAAAGCCGCCCGCGTTCCTTTAATCCCGCTTCTTCGAGGAGCGTCAGGTGTCGCGCGTGGCCGCCGCCGGCACCGGTTCGGGCGGCCGTACGTCGGGCAGGAATACAGCCAGGAGACCGAGCAGTGGCAGGAACGCGCACACCTGGTACACGAACACGATGCCGAAATGGTCTGCGATCCCGCCCAGCACCGCGGCGCCGATGCCGCCGAGGCCGAAGCTGAAACCGTAGAACATGCCCGACACCATGCCGATCCGGTGGCTCAGCATGTCCTGCGCGTACACGATGATCGCTGGAAACGCCGAGGCCAGCACCAGCCCGATCACGACGCTGAGTCCCACCGTCCATGCCAGTCCCACGTGCGGCAGCAGCAGCGTGAACGGCGCGCAGCCGAGGATCGAGAACCAGATCACCCGCCGGCGCCCGATGCGGTCACCCAGCGGGCCCCCGATCAACGTGCCGCCCGCCACCGCGAACAGGAACACCCCCAACAGGTTCGCGGAAGCGTGGACCGACAACCCGAACCGATGGATCAGGTAGAACTCGTAGTAGCTGCTGATGCTGGCGAGGTAAAAGAACTTTGAAAACATCAGCACGAGCAGCACGCCGATCGTGCGTCGAACGACCGGCGCGGGGAACGGCGGCTTGTCGTCGGGTCGGCGCTTGCGGACACGCTCGTCGATGTGCCGGCTGTACCAGCGGCTGACCTGAAGCAGGATCACGATCGCCAGCAGCGCCGCCAATCCGAACCAGCCCACGTGCGATCGGCCGACTTTCAGCACGATGGCGGCGGCGAGCACCGGGCCCAACGCCTGTCCGATGTTGCCACCGATCTGGAACACCGATTGTGCAAACCCGTAGCGCCCCCCGGAAGCCATGCGGGCCACACGCGAGGATTCCGGATGGAACACTGACGAACCGCAACCGATCAGGGCCACCGCCAGCAACAGCACCGGGTAGGACGGCGCCACCGACAGCAGCAGAAGGCCGCTCAACGTGAAGCACATCCCGATCGGCAGCGAGTACGGCAACGGCTTCTTGTCGGTGACCATCCCGACCACCGGTTGCAGCAGCGAGGCGGTCAACTGGAAGGTCAGCGTGATCGCGCCGATCTGGAAGAAACCGAGGTCGAACTCGCCCTTGAGCAGCGGGTAGATCGCGACGATCACCGACTGCATCATGTCGTTGAGCACGTGCACGAAACTGACCGCGCCCAGCACGCTGTAGCGGGTCGGCGCGTGTGGCGTCGATGCCGGCGCGCGTTCCGGCGTCACCGGCTCGGCGGCCCTGCCGCGCGTGACGGGGTTCAGGTCCATGCCGCGATCCGGAACGTCGGTTCAATCGTGCTGGAAAACATGATCCCCTTGTCGCACCCGCAATGCCGATCGCCACGCGGAGCAGCACCCGCGGTGCGGGCGAGGCTCGCAATCGCACTCCTGAAGCCGTAGTCCATCAACGTGGGGCTTTCCGTTTCCGCCGCGCCGGGGTTCCGCGCTTCGTGGCGGCGCCACCCCCCGATTTCGCAAGCCGTCCGGCCGCCGCGACGATGTCGGCCTCGCCGGGCAATACCAGCAACGCCGCGCCGGCGAGCGGCGTGTAGGTGTCGGCGCCCACCACGCGTTCGAGCGGCGTGGCTCCGAGACCGGCTTCGACGATTGCGGTGATGACGCCCTCGCCCACGCCCGCGCTCTTGCGGCCTTCGTCAACCACGAGGATGCGTCTTGCCGTCTTCGCGTGCTGCGCGACGAATGCATCGTTGAGCGGCACCAGCCAGCGCAGGTCGACGACACGTACCTGCCACTTGTGCTGCTTTTCGATCTCGCGCGCGGCGCGCAGGCTCATCGGCACGCCATTGCCGAAGGTGAAGATCACCAGATCGTTCGCCTTCCCGTTGTAGACACGGCCTTCGCCCAGCGACATGGCCTGATCGGGCAACGGGTATTCGAACTGCCATTGGCCATCGCCGTGCTCGTACAGGTCCTTCGTCATGTAGAGAGCGATCGGTTCGAGCAACGCGCACACCCGGCCATCGACCTTGCACAACGCCGCCAGCGTGCGCAGCATCATTGCGGCATCGTCGCCACGCGAGGGGCAGCCCACGACCAGTCCCGGGATGTCGCGCAAGGCGGCGATCGAGTTGTCGTTGTGAAAGTGGCCACCGAAACCTTTCTGGTAGCCCAGCGACGCGATCCTTACC
The DNA here is from genome assembly GCA_036278635.1 of Rhodanobacteraceae bacterium. Classification (GTDB taxonomy): domain Bacteria; phylum Pseudomonadota; class Gammaproteobacteria; order Xanthomonadales; family Rhodanobacteraceae; genus 66-474. The sequence goes on along the minus strand of DASUKQ010000148.1, from coordinate 50,622 downwards.
AGCAGCGGGTTGCGGTACTGGTCGTTGGAGAAAAACTGCAGCGACGCCGCTTCGCCGCGGATCTGGTCGCAGGCGTTGTGGAAATAGGCGAGATACTGGATCTCGGGGATCGGCAGCATGCCCATATTGGCATAGCCCTGGGCCAGGCCGAGGATCGTCGTTTCATCGAGCAGGGTGTTGAAGACGCGCGCGCCCTTGAACGCCTTGTACAGCCCGCGTGTCAGCGTATACACGCCGCCCTTCTGCGCGACGTCCTCGCCGAACACCAGCGACTCCGGATACTTCGCGAGCAGGTCGTGAAGCGCCGCATTGATCTGCAGGGCCAGGTGCCGGGGCGGCTGCTTCTCCGGAAGCTTGTCCCCGCCCCCGAACAATGCGACGCGCTTGTCCATGTAATCCGAACGTGCGGCCTCCTTTGCGACAGCCTTCGGCGTGCAGGGCGCCAACGGTGCCATCACGTCCTGCAGCTTCGTGAGCTTCGGGCGCCGGTCGGCCGCCTTGGCCGCATCGAAGCAGCGCTTGCGGATCGCTTCGTACTGGTCGAGCAGCGCCTCCTTCGTGTACAACCCCGACTCGAGGCCGATGGCCGCCGATCGCAGCAACGGATCGGTCGCTTCCAGCGCCATCAGTTCCTCGACACTGCGCCATTCGATCTCGAAATCAGTGCCGGCGTGGCCGGTCAAGCGCGTGGTCCGAAGGTGCAGGAACGTCGGACGGCGCGTCTTGCGGCAATGCTCGACCGCGCGCTGCACCCCGGCGTAGCCTTCGGCAATGTCGAGTCCGTCGGCGAAGAAGTAGTCGAGATCCTTCCGGTCGCGGAAGTTGCTGGCCACCCATCCCGCGGGCGTCTTGACCGAAATGCCGATGCCGTTGTCCTCGCAGACGAACAACACCGGCGCCGGCAGCCGCTGGTATGCCGTATAGGCGGCCGCGTTGAACGCGACCTGCGCCGTCGCGTGGTTGCTCGATGCGTCCCCGAACGAGCAGATCACGATGGAATCCTTCGGCACGGGCAGCTCATGTCCGATGCGCGGCGCCTGCTCGATCGCGACCGCGGTGCCGAACGCCTTGGGCAGGTGCGAGGCTATCGTCGAAGTCTGAGGCAGCACCCACAACGGTCTGGACCCCCAAACCTTGTGCCGGCCGCCCGAAGCCGGGTCATCCTTGCTGGCCGCGAAACTCAACGCGGAATCCATCACCGGGTCCATCCCCGGCAACTTGCGAAAGCGCTCGGCCATGAATGCACCGGAGCGGTAATGCAGGAACGCCGGATCCGTGTGCCGGGTCGACCGCGCCACCATCGCGTTGCCCTCGTGACCCGACGAACCGATGGTGTAGAACACCTTGTTCTGCACGCGCAGCACCCGCGCCATCAGATCGAGATGCCGCGAAATCAGTTGCGACTCGAACAGCTCGCGAAAGCCCCGCGCATCGAGTCCGCTGCCCGGCAGCACCGGCGCGTCGTCGCGCGGCGCCGGCAGCATCTTGCCGTCCCACGCGCGCACGAACTCGACGAAGTTCTGGTCGACGATTTCGGCGCGGTTGAACCCCTTGTGACGGGCAGGGATGGGTGTCTGGATGGCGTTCATGTCGTTGTGATGGTCATTGTGCGCGGCGCGCGAACCATTCCCCGCGGGATTGGCCCCAGATGTCGATGGGATCCTTGTCGTACGGCGGGGGCATCTGTCCGGGCCCGCGTTTGCGCGAACCCAACCTTCGCGCGACCTCTTGCGAGGCGAGGTTGTCCGGCGCGATGCAATGGATGATCTCTTTCCAGCCCAGCACGTCGAAGACCCAATCCGTCGCCGCGGTGGCCGCCTCCGTCGCGTAGCCCTGCCCCCATGCGTGCCGCGCCAGCGTCCAGCCGATCTCATCGCCGGGCCAGCCTTCCGGATGCAGCGGACCGACGCGTCCGAGCCAGGCGCCATCCGCCTTGCGGATCACCGAGAACACGCCGAAGCCCAGCACGTGCCACGAACCCACCGTGGATAGAAAGTGCCGCCACGCGGAAAAGCGCGGCTGCACGCCGCCAAGGTGGACCATCGCTTCGGGGTCCGCAAAAACGGCAGCCCAGCCTTCGAAATCATCGCGTCGCGGCGCGCGCAGGACCAGCCGCGCCGTTTCCAGCGTCGGACCCGGCGATGGCGCATTGCCCGTCATTGGATGCTAGTTGCCGGCAGGATGGTAGGTACAGTCGGGCTCGGCGGACGCGATGTCCGGGATGTTCGGGCTGTAGCACTTGTACGTGACGCCTTTCTTGCCCTGCTTGTCGGTCACGACCGACGGGACCAGCTGGATGATGCCGTCGGTGACGCCCACGGCCGGCGTCAGGTAGACGTTGATCACGCCGCCCTCGCTCACCAGGATCGCGCGGATTTCGTGGCTGCCAAGCTTGTTGGGCGCAGCCACGTGCGCTTCCGCGTTGCTGGATGGCGGCGTGGCGCCGGACAGCGTCGCATTGGCGACGCCGATCTTCACGAGCGCGAGACGCAGCGACGTCAATGCGAGATGGATCGAGTCGGCGTTGACCGCCGCCATCGCGCCACCCGATGCGAGCATCGCGCCCACGGCCACGCCGGCAAGGACCTTGTTGCGAAGTTTCATGTTGCGCTCCTGTCTTTCCGCGCGAATCGAAGCCGCTGTTGTGAAAAGTCAGGCCAACGGAGCTCTTTGCCACGGATGGCGGCTCTGCGGCCGTGCCGGTGCTCGAATTGCCGGGACATCTCGTTCATCGTTCCGTCAAACGAAGGAGTGATCAGGGATGATCACATCAAAACGCATTGATCCCGGTGAGTTCGCGCCCGACCACCAATTGATGCACGGTCTGGGTGCCCTCGTAGGTCACCACCGATTCCAGGTTCAGCGCGTGGCGGATCGCGACGTGTTCCGTGGTGATGCCGGCGCCGCCGAGGATGTCGCGACACTCGCGCGCGACGTCCAGCGCCATCCGCACGTTGTTCCACTTGGCCAGCGAAACCTGGGTAGGATGCAACTGGCCGGCATCCTTGAGGCGCCCCAGCCGCAGCGCCAGCAACTGCGCGGTGGTGATGCGGCGCGCGATGTCGGCAAGCCGCAGCTGGATCGCCTGGTTGGCGGCCAGCGGACGCTTGAACAGCACGCGCCCCTGCGTGTAATCGAGCGCCTCCTTCAGGCACGCCTGGGCCGCGCCGATCGGCCCCCAGCTGATGCCGAAGCGTGCGGAATCGAGGCAGCTCAGCGGCCCACGCAATCCCTTCACATTCGGCAACATCGCGCTCCCGGGCACGCGCACGTCGTCGAGGAACAGCGCGCTGGTGACGGACGCGCGCAGGCTCATCTTCTTGTGGACTTCCTGGGCCGCAAAACCCTTGCTGTCGGCAGGCACCAGGAATCCGCGCACGCCGTCGTCGGCTTTTGCCCACACCAGCGCGACCTGTGCGAGATTGCCGTTGGTGATCCACATCTTGGAGCCGTTGATCACCCAGTCGCTGCCATCCTGCCTCGCTACGGTCTTCATGTTGGCCGGATCGGACCCGCCGTGCGGTTCGGTCAGCCCGAAGCAGCCGATGACTTCGCCCGCCGCCATCTTCGGCAGGTATTCACGCTTCTGTTCCTCGCTGCCGAAGGCAAGGATCGGATACATCACCAGCGAGGACTGCACCGAGGCAAAACTGCGCAGCCCTGAATCGCCTCGCTCGAGCTCCTGGCAGATCAGTCCGTAGCTGACCGCGTTCATTCCGGCGCCGCCGTATTCCTCGGGGATCGTGGCACCCAGCAAACCCAGGCCCGCGATCTCGGGAATCAATTCGTCGGGGAAACGCGCCTGATCGAAGCAATCCCCGATGATCGGCAGCACCTTGTCATCGACGAAGCGCGCCACCGAATCCTGCACCATCCGCTCCTCGTCCGACAGCATCGAGCGAACGTCGTACAGGTCCAAGGGGTTGAGCGGAGCTGCGGGCATGGCGGAATCCATCGGAATGCGGCAAGCCCTTTATTGTATCGGGACTCGGGACTCGGGACTCGGGACTCGGGACTCGGGACCCGGGACCGGGGACCGGGGACCCGGAAGCAGGGACCGGGGCTCGGGACCGGGTATTTGCCAGATCGACCTCCGAATGGATTACAGCGGATGGTCGACTCAGTCGATCATCACGATTTGCATGTGGGTCACTGCTTTTCCGGATCCCGGGTCCCGGGTCCCGGGTCCCGGCTGTTGGAAACCCCATGCGGCACATGTCCCGTCACGACGTGCCGCCGCGCCGACTCCACGTTGATCGGGGAATCGTCGAAGAACAGGTCGGCGCCGAAGGCTTCTAGGAACGGACCCTTCTCGCGCCCGCCGAGGAACAACGCCTCGTCGATGCGCACGCCCCAGCGTCGCAGGGTCAGGATCACGCGCTTGTGGGCGGGCGCCGAGCGGGCGGTGACCAGCGCCGTGCGGATCGGCGAATGCTCCGCGGGGAACGCCGCCTGCAGGCGGTGCAGCGCTGCGAGGAAGCTGCGGAATGGCCCGCCGGAAAGGGGTTCGTCCCAGCGCTCGGACTCGTTGCGGTGGAAGGCCTCGATGCCTTGCTCCTGCGACACGCGCTCGGACTCGTCGCTGAAAATGACGGCGTCTCCGTCGAACGCGATCCGCAGTTGCTGCGGATGGGTGTCATGGGTCTGCGACGGCAGGATCGTCGCCGCCGCCACGCCCGACACCAGCGCGCGCGCCACGTTCTCCGCATTGGCCGACAGGAACAGGTCCACCGCGAAAGGTGCAATGTATTCGCTGGTTGCCTCGCCGGAGGTGAAGGCCGCGCGCGTGATCGCAAGGCCGTAATGCTGGATCGAGTTGAAAATGCGCAAGCCGGTGTCGCCCGAGTTGCGCGACAACAGGATCACTTCGACGTACGGGACCTCCGGCTCCGGCCGATTCAGTGCCAGCAGCTTCTTCACCACCGGAAACGCGACGCCGGGCAGCAGCACGTCGTTTTCGTGTTCGATCTGGTAAGCGCGATAGACCTCCAGCCCTTCCCGTTCGAACAACGCGTGCGACTCGGTCAGGTCGAACAGCGCGCGCGAGGAAATCGCGACGACCAGCTTGTCGTCGCGGGTCGCGGCTTCAGCGTGTGGGGACGAAACGCTCACGTACGCAGTCTACCGCCTTGACCTCCGGTCCTGCGTGCGACAGCGTTCACGGACGAACGCACCCTCCACACCCTACCCCCAGAGCGGCCGGGAAACCTCCACCAGCACCCACGCCATGAACGCACTGATCGGCAGGGTCAGGAGCCACGCCCACACCATCCGCTCGACCACGGTCCAGCGCACTGCGTTGAAGCGCTTGGAGGCGCCCACGCCCATGATCGACGACGATATGACGTGGGTGGTCGAGACCGGCATGCCGAAGATCGATGCAAGGATGATCACCGCCGCGCCGCTGGTCTCGGCCGCAAAACCGTTGATCGGATGCAACTTGACCATTTTGTGGCCGAGGGTCTTGATGATGCGCCAGCCCCCGCCCGCGGTGCCCGCCGCCATCACCAGCGCACACACCACTTTCACCCACACCGGAATCGGGAAGTGTCCGCCGATGTCGGGCACGCGCAGGAAGTGGAGCCACCAGGGCAAGTGGTCGAAATTGTGCGCGGCGGTGGCGCTGGCGAGCGCAAGCGCGATGATGCCCATGCTCTTCTGGGCGTCGTTCATGCCGTGGGACACGCCCATCGCGGCAGCCGAAAACAGTTGGGCCTTGCCGAAGAACAGGTTCACGAATGGCGTGCGCCCCAGCCGACGCAGCCATCCCCGGCGGTTCGCCAGCCACGCAAACAACGCCAGCAGCCCGCCCATCACCGCGATCCCGAGGATGAACCCGGCGATCGGAGAAGCCACCATCGGCACGATCACCTTGGGGATCACGCCATCGCCACCCCACCACCGGGTGGGGTTGGACGCCCAGATGATCGCGCGGAAATTGCCGTCGGAAGCCGCGAACGCCGCCCCGCACAGACCGCCGATCAACGCGTGCGACGACGACGAAGGCAGCCCGAACCACCAGGTGATGAGGTTCCACACGATCGCGCCGAGCAGCGCGCAGATCAGCACTTCGGCGCCGACCTGCAGGACGCCGGCATCGATCAGGCCGGTCGCAATCGTGAGCGCCACCGCGGAACCCAGCAGCGCCCCGGCCAGATTGGTGGTTGCCGCCAGCAGCACCGCCTGCCCCGGCGACAGCACCTTGGTCGCCACGACCGTCGCGATGGAATTGGCGGTATCGTGGAATCCGTTGATGTAGGTGAACACCAACGCGATCACGATGACGGCGATAAGCAGACCGAGACTCATCGCAGCACCCGGGACCCGGGACCGGGGACCCGGGACCCGAAAAGCGCACAGCCCCATGACTGAGAAGGGAAGCAGTGTATTTGGCGATTCGGCCAGATGGCGCCCGCCAAAACAAGCAAGGGGGTTTCGGCCGCCAGCCCACCCGCGGGCCGCCCAGGGAAACCCGCCGAAGAGCGTGCTTGCAACCAGACCCGGGTCCCGGGTCGCGGGTCCCGAGTCCCGGGCTTCATGAGTTCTTCAACACGATCGAGTAAATGACGTTGCCGACGTCGCGGCAGCGGTCGACGGCTTTTTCCAGCAGCTCGAACAGGTCCTTGGCCAGCATCATCCGGATCGGATCGTCGCTGCCCAGGTACAAGTCGCGGTAGGGTTCGAGCAACATGCGGTCGGCTTCGGACTCGACCGCCTGCAGGCGATCCTGCAGCTTGCGCATGCGCCCGATGCTCATGCCGTTGCGCAGCTCGCTCACCATCTCCACGACGCCCTCGGTCGCGCTCATCAGCAGGCTGGCGCGCGACACGAAGTCGATGCCGTCCACGCGCTCGGCGACGATCACGTAGCGCTCGGCAAACTTCTCGACGGTCTTGGGAATCCGGTACAGCGCCGAGGACATCGCCTCGATGTCCTCGCGGTCGAGGGCGGTGACGAAGGTGTTGACCAGCGCCTCGCTGATCTGTGCCGCCAGTTCCTTCTCGCGCCGGCGCGCCGCGCGGAAACCGTCCAGCAGCATGGGCTCGCCGTGCGCCTCGAGCAGTTCCTGGAGCGCCCGGGCACCATCCCGGGCCGCGCCGGCGCTGGCTTCCAGAAGGTCGTAAAAACGATCGCCCTTGCCGAACATCGCCTGCAGCGAAAACATGATGATTCACCCGGTCTGAAACCGTGCGAATGATACACGAGCAGGGTCACGGCTCGAAGTTTCACGGCACTTGCTAGACTGCACGGACGGACCCTGCCCCGCGGTTTGGGCCTGTCGCCGCCATGCCACGTGGCCGCGCCGGCCCTTTGCCTGCAGGACAAGGAAGAACGAGGAAGGTGTATGTCGATACATCGACGAGCGATGACACAGCCATGCAGGCAAAAGGCCACGGCCCCAGGGGTTGCCGCTCGCGCGGCATGGCGGTGACAGGCCCTGAATGCTGACCGAACTCGGCCTGGTATTGCTGCTGGCGCTGTGCAACGCCTTCTTCGCGCTGGCTGAAATTGCATTGATCGCTGCGCGCAAGAGCCGCCTGCGGCACATGGCGCGGACGAGTACCCGCGCGCAGGTGGCGCTGCGGCTGGCCCAGCGTCCCGACCGCTTCCTGTCCACGGTGCAGGTCGGGATCACGCTGATCACCCTGATCACCGGCGCCGCCACCGGTGCCGCCGTCAGCGACACCGTCCGCCAATGGCTCATCGACATCGGCATGCCCGCGACCGCGCACGCTTCGCTGGTCATCGGCCTGGTGCTGGGCTTCATCCTGGTGACCACGATCAACATCACGGTCGGCGAGCTGGTGCCCAAGCGCGTGGCGCTGATCGCCCCGGAACGTTTTTCCCAGGCCGTCGCACTTCCGATGCAGGTCCTGTCGTGGTTGCTGGCCCCGTTCGTGTGGGTCCTGAACACGCTGTCGGAGCTGGTGCTGCGCCTGCTCAGGTTGCACAACGTCCGCCGCGAAAAGATCAGCGAAGAGGAAATCCGGTTGCTCGTCGCCGAAGGCGCCGAACAAGGCGTACTGGATCTGGATGAACGCAACATGGTCAACCGCGTGCTCAGACTCGGCGACCGCACGGTGGACAGCGTGATGACGCCACGCCCCCGCATCGCCTGGCTGGATGCAGCCGCGCCGCTCGAGGAAAACCTCGCGGTAATGCGCGCCACGCCCTATTCGCGCTACCCGGTTTACCGTGAGAGTGAAGACGACGTGCTTGGCATCCTGGAGGTCAAGCGCCTGCTGCAAATGCTGACGAAAAACCCGCAGGCGGGCGTGGCGCCGGCGCGCCTCGACCTGTTCCGCAAGCTCGCCAAACCGCTGTTCGTCCCGGCCACCGCACGCGCGCTGGACATCCTCGACGAATTCCGCGACGCCGGGATGCCGTTCGCGCTGGTGGTCGACGAATACGGTGGCATCGAAGGGCTGGTCACCGTCAACGACGTGCTGAATGCGGTGGTGGGGCGCAGCGCGAACACCAATGGAGCGATCGATCACGGCCTCGCCGCGGTACATCGCGATGACGGAAGCTGGCTGGTCGAAGGCTCGCTTGCGACCGACGATCTGCGCGAATTGCTGCAAATCGACGAACTGCCGAACGAAAAGGAAGGTGACTACTACACCCTCGCCGGCATGTTGATCGAGATGTTCGGGCACATCCCCGTCACCGGCGAAAGTATCGTCTGGCACCAATGGAAATTCGAAATCGTGGACCTGGATGGCGCGCGCGTCGACAAGGTGCTGATTGCGCCCGTGACGGCGGAAGAAGACGTGGACGCCTCCGGCTGACACGGCAGTCATGATGTTGGGCTTCCCCCGGATGAAGCCCGGGGTCAACCCAACCTACGCCCTCGAAGCAGGTTGGATTGAGCAACGCGAGGCCCACCAAACAAGCGCCACGGTGTTGGGCTTCCCCCGGATGAGGCCCGCGGTCAACCCAACCTACCCTTTCGCCAGGCGCGCCATCCGCTCTGCGTCGGCCAGAACGCCGTGCAGGATCCGCAATTCGCGCGCGTCGGGCTGCGCGCGGTGGAACAGCCGCCGCAAGCGTTGCTCGATGGTCACGGCCGAGCGGCCCTTGTGGAAATCGATCGCCTCCAGCGTCGTGAACAAGTGTTCGAAGAAGCGTTCCATCTGGTCGGCGGTGGCGGGGGCCTCGTGCGCAGCAGGCGGCACGGCAGGCCCGGCGAGCGTCGCCATCCGGAGCTCCCACGCCATCACCTGCACCGCCTGCGCAAGATTGAGCGAGGAGAAATCCTCCACGCTCGGAATCCGCACCATCGCGTGACAAACCGACAACTCATCGTTGTCGAGCCCGGAACGTTCGTTGCCGAACAGCATCGCCACTTCGCGCCCCTGCGCCAGCAGCGGCGCAATCTCGGTGGCGGCGGCGCGCGGATCAAGTTCGGGCAGGCTGACGCCGCGCCGTCGCGCGGACAGGCCGTACACGCGCGTGCAACCTGCCACGGCCTCCGGCACGCTGCCGGCCAGCACCAGGTTCGCGAGCACGTCGTCCGCACCCGCAGCCATGGCGTCGACCTGCAAATCGGGATACCGCTGCGGCGCCACCAGCGTCATGCGCCAGAAGCCCATGGTACGGATCGCCCGCGCGGCCGCGCCGATGTTGCCGGGGTGCGAGGTGCGCGCCAGCACGAAGCGGATCGACTGCGGCGCGGGCGGGATGGCGGCGGTGGATTGGTTCATCGCGCCAGATTAACGGCACGACTTGCGCGCTGCTAAACTGCGGCCTGCGCCGCCCCGTGCGGCGCGTTCTTTTTCAAGCATCCGGAACCCCTCGCCATGGCCCGACCCGCCGTCACCATCGCGATCCGTGCCGCGCGCGCCGCGGGCAGCGTGATCCTGCGATACATGAACCGCCTCGACAGCGTTGCCGTGATCGAGAAGCACCACCTGGATTTCGTCTCCGAAGTCGATCGCCAGGCCGAAGCCGAGATCGTGCGTGAACTGCGTCGTGCCTACCCGGACCACGCCATCCTCGGCGAGGAAACCGGCCCGTCCGGCAAGCCCGGCGCGCGTTTCACGTGGGCCGTCGATCCCCTCGACGGCACCCACAACTACCTGCGCGGGATTCCGCACTTTGCCGTCTCGATCGCCCAACTTGATCGCGGCGAGCCGGTCCACGCGGTGATCCTCGACCCTGTCCGGAACGAGATCTTCGCCGCCAGCAAGGGCGACGGCGCCTTCCTGAACGACCGCCGCATCCGCGTCGGCAAACGCGAAGGTCTCGACGGGGCCATGCTGGCGACGGGTTTCCCGTACCGCGAACGCAGGCACCTCGACGCCCAGCTCGGCATGACCCGCGAATTGCTGAAGCGCGCCGAGGACATCCGCCGCACCGGCTCGGCCGCGCTGGACCTCGCGTGGACCGCCAACGGACGTCTGGATGGCTATTTCGAAACAGGCCTGAAGGTATGGGACATGGCGGCGGGCTGCCTGCTGGTGCGCGAGGCCGGCGGGCGCTACTGCGACCTGACAGGGCGCGATGGATTGCCGGAATCGGGAAACCTCCTCGCCGCCAATCACTTCATCGCCGGGCAACTCGTGGAGGCGATCGCGCCGGCACTCACTTCGGAATTGAAGCGCTGAATCGCCTGCCCGCACGAGTCGCCTGGACGCAGGCTCCTGCAAAAGCGGCTTCGTAGGAGCCTGCGTGCAGGCGATCCGGCAATCAGGCCGGCATGACGAACACCGTTTCGCCGTACGCCAGGACCATCACCCTGCGCCGTCGGCGGCGACCAGCGTCGATCCGGTTCCGGCCAGTGCCTTGCGATAGCGCTGGTAGAGCAGCGCCACTCGCTTCACGTAAACCTGCGTCTCGGCATACGGCGGCACGCCGCCATACTTCGAGACCGCGCCCTCGCCGGCGTTGTAGGCCGCCGCGGCGAGGCCCACGTCACCGTGGTAATCGCGCAACAGCATAGCAAGATAGCGCGCGCCACCGGAGATGTTCTGGCCCGGGTCGAAGGCATCGCCCACCCCCAGCTCGACCGCGGTGGCCGGCATCAACTGCATCAGTCCCTGCGCGCCCTTGTACGAGAGCGCGCGCGAATTGAACCCCGACTCGGCATGGATCACCGCGCGCAGCAACGCCGCGCTGACGCCGGTCTGCTTCGCGGCGGCACGGATGTCGTTGCCGTAGGCCGCCAGGTGCAGCGGGACGGTACGCCAGTCGATCTTCGAATGCACGTTGCAGGCGTAGCACTCGACGATGTACGTGAACAGCATCTTCGCGTTCGGACCCTTAGCCAGCGACGCGACGTTGGTGTAGAGGACGGCCCCGTTCTTCTGGACGACGCGATACACCGCGCCACGCCGCGGCGGCCTGGGTGCATCGACTTCCAGCTTCAACGGGATCGGGGCGGTCGCGGCAGACGCGGGAACGGTGGGGCGTGGAACCGGTGCCGGCTCCGGGGCGGGCTGCGCAAGACCGAGCAATTGCGGCAATACCCGGCCACCCAGCGAGTCCAGGATGACGACCGGCAGCGGCTGCCAGATCTGCGGTCGGGTCAGCTTCTGCACCTGGATGGCGTCGTCGTCGCCGAGCGGCGTCACCTTCAGGATCGCAGGATTCGCCTTGACCGCCTCTGGAGGCTTGCCGGGCAGGACGGTACCGCTGGGCTGCCTCCTCTTTTGCGGGGTCGTCTTGCGTTCGCTCACCTTGACCGGACGCGCGGTCGGCGTGTTCCACGCACCCACCTTTTCGCAATCCCGGTAACCCGCAGTGTGGCTGACGAAGGCCGTTTCGCCGCCCGCTCCGATGCAGCGATACAGGACGCTCGCCGCCGCCGGAGCGGCCCACGCCGACGCCAGCAGCAGCGCACACGCTGCCAGGATCCGCGCAACGCGAATCGGCTTCGGATGGGGCATCGCTCGCCTGCCGCCGCGCGTCCCCAGGCGGAGTGTGGCGTCCATGGGGTCGCAGTGTGCCCCCGCGGAGCGCGGATGCCAAGCCAATCCTTCACATTTCGTCGCTGCCGGGCGGGCTTTTCCCGCCTGCGGGTCGGGCCGCTCGCCGACCGGCACCGTTAGAATACGGAGTTCATCAGGTTTCCAGCGCAATCGAGATGGCCGACACCCCCGCCTCCACCCGCCCCGCCGGGACGCCCCATCCCGGAACGCCGGCCTCCGGAAAACTCTTCATCCAGACCCATGGGTGCCAGATGAACGAGTACGATTCCCGCAAGATGGAGGAAGTCCTTGCGGCCGAGCGCGGGATGGTGCGCACGCACGACGTGGCCGAGGCGGACGTGATCCTGGTGAATACCTGCTCGATCCGCGAGAAGGCCCAGGAAAAGGTGTTTTCGCAACTCGGGCGCTGGAAGGAATTCAAGGCCGCCAACCCCGACGTGCTGATCGGCGTCGGGGGTTGCGTGGCCTCGCAGGAGGGCGCGGCGATCGTCGAGCGCGCACCGTACGTGGACCTGGTGTTCGGCCCGCAGACCCTGCATCGCCTGCCCGACCTGATCGACGCGCGCCGCGCGAGCGGCAGGCCTCAGGTGGACATTTCGTTTCCCGAGATCGAGAAGTTCGACCGGCTGCCCGAGCCGCGCGCGGAAGGCCCGGCCGCGTTCGTGTCGATCATGGAAGGTTGCAGCAAGTACTGCTCGTTCTGCGTGGTGCCCTACACCCGCGGCGAGGAAATCTCGCGCCCGTTCGACGACGTGCTCGCGGAAGTCGCCTCGCTTGCCGAGCAAGGGGTCAGGGAAATCAACCTGCTGGGCCAGAACGTCAACGCGTATCGCGGGCCGATGTTCGACGCGGGTACGGCGGATCTCGCACTGCTGATCCGCGCGGTCGCCGAGGTCGACGGCATCGGCCGCATCCGCTTCACCACTTCGCACCCGCTGGAGTTCTCCGATTCGCTGGTCGCCGCATATCGCGACGTGCCCAAGCTCGCGGACTTCCTGCACTTGCCGGTGCAATCGGGTTCCGACCGCATCCTCGCGATGATGAAGCGCAATTACACGGCTGCGATGTACCGCGTAAAGATCGCGAAGCTGCGTGCGGTCCGGCCGGGGATTTCCATCTCCAGCGATTTCATCGTGGGCTTTCCGGGCGAGACCGACGCCGATTTCGCGCAAACCCTCCAGCTGATTGAGGACGTCGGATTCGACCAGTCGTTCTCGTTCATTTATTCGAAACGCCCCGGCACCCCGGCGTCCAACCTGTTCGACCCGACCCCCGCCGCGGTCAAGCACGAACGCCTGACGCAGTTGCAGAACGTGATCAATTTCCACGCTGCGAAAATCAGCGAGGCGATGGTGGGCACCACGCAATGCATCCTCGTCACCGGGCCGTCGAAGAAGAACCCGAGCGAATTGACCGGCAAGACCGAAAACATGCGGCAGGTGAATTTCGCGGGCGACGCGGCTTTGATCGGACAATTCGTGGATGTCGTGATCACCGCCGCGCTCACCAATTCCCTGCGAGGCAGGATCTCGTAGGAGCCTGCGTGCAGGCGACCGGTCGCGCGCACGCGCGCTCCTACGAGAACCGCGCAAGGAAACTCCGTCGACATGACCGACACGCTCATCCAGCACGACTTCACACTCGAACCCGACGACGCGCCGAGGCTGGCCAACCTGTGCGGGCCATTCGACGAGCACCTTCGACAGATCGAAATGCGGCTCGGTGTCGAGATCAACAACCGCGGCAACGTGTTCCGGGTGATTGGCGAGGATGTCGCCGTCAAATCCGGCGAGCGCGTGCTGCGCACGTTGTACTCGGCGACGGAACACGAAACGCTCGACGGTCGCAAGATCAGCACCCGCTTGTCCGAAGCCGGCATCGACGCTCTTGCCGAAAAACGGGCCGAAGGCGCCCAGGAAGTCGTGATCAAGGTGAAACGCGGCACCATCCGCGGGCGCGGTCCGAACCAGGAGCGCTACCTGCACGCGATTGCCACCCACGACCTCAACTTCGGGATCGGTCCGGCGGGCACCGGCAAGACGTATCTGGCCGTCGCGAGCGCGGTCGAGGCGTTGGAAACCGGCCGCGTGCAAAGGCTGATCCTGGTGCGACCGGCGGTCGAAGCCGGCGAGAAACTCGGATTCCTGCCGGGTGACCTGGCGCAAAAGGTCGATCCGTACCTGCGTCCGTTGTATGACGCGTTGTACGAGATGCTGGGCTTCGACCGGGTCGCGCGCCTGATCGAGCGCAGCGTGATCGAGATCGCCCCGCTCGCCTACATGCGCGGGCGCACGCTCAACGATTCATTCGTGATCCTCGACGAGGCGCAGAACAGCACCGTCGAGCAAATGAAGATGTTCCTGACCCGCATCGGTTTCGGCACCACCACGGTGGTGACCGGCGACGTGACCCAGGTGGACCTGCCGCGCAGCACGCGCTCGGGCCTGCGCAACGTGATCGAAGTGCTGCGCGGCGTCGATGGCATCAGCTTCACTTTCTTCACGGCACGCGACGTGGTGCGGCATCCGCTGGTGGCCAAGATCGTGCGTGCGTACGAGAGAAGCGAAGAAGAAGCCGGGACTGGGGACCCGGGACTCGAGACTCGGGAAGAGCGCACCGGGCCCCGGGACCCGGGACCCGTCGCCCGGGAACAACAGCCCCAGACACCCTGACTGCACATCGCCATGCCTGTCCCCCCACTCCATATGCCATCGCAGCTACATCCACGGCGCGCTTTTCCGGGACCCGGGTCCCGGGTCCCGGGTCCCGCGGTGCACGTCGGCTACGCCCTCCCCCGCCGCGGTATCCCTTCCGCCACGAGTTTCCGGCGTTGGGTTACGGCGGCGCTGGCCGGCGCGCGCCATCGCAAGCCCGCCGAATTGTCGATACGCATCGTCGGCGCGCTCGAGGGCCGCTTCATGAATCGCCGCTACCGCGGCAAGGATTACGCCACCAATGTGCTGTCGTTCCCCGCGGATCTTCCGCGCGGGATCACCTCGTCGTTGCTGGGCGATGTGGTGGTTTGCGCACCGGTCGTGCTCCGCGAGGCGCGCGAACAGCACAAGACGCCGCGCGACCACTACGCACACCTTGCGGTGCATGGCACATTGCACCTGCTCGGCTACGACCACCTCGACGACCGCGATGCCACGCGCATGGAGGCGCTGGAAACCCGCATCCTCGCCACGCTTGGCATCGCCGATCCGTACCAGCCGGGCGATTGGGTCCATGCTGCAAGGCCCTCCCCTTCGAGGGCGGTTTGAGTGGTGATGGCGGCGCCGGATGGGCCCCCATCGCCGTCCCGGCCGGGCATCCTGCCCTTGGAGCCGGTCTGTTCATCCCCGTGCACCCGTTCGCCGACGCGCGGCAGTGCCGCGCAAAACCCCGGCTCACCCCCCTGAAGGCGGAGGAGGAGAGCGCCGCTCGCGCCGCGGCTGCCGCGAAGACGGGGCATTCCCCGCAGGCGGGTGCCTGCACACGGAGTGCATATCCGCTAGAATTGTCGACCCGCCCCTGCGGGGACGTGCTTCCCCCTATGTCCGCAGAACCACCCAGTACCAACGGCCCCGCCCACCGCTCGTTGTGGGATCGTCTGGGCCACCTGCTTGCCGGCGAACCCCGCAGCCCCGAGGAACTGCTCGAGGAGTTGCGCGACGCGCAGACCAACGGCCTGCTGACCGGCGAAACCTACGCGATGATCGAAGGCGCGATCCGGGTCACCGAGATGGTGGTCGGCGACGTGATGGTGCCGCGCGCGCAAATGGTCATGCTCGATGTCGACGACGACCTGTCGAAGATCCTCGACACGGTCATCGAATCGGGACACTCGCGTTTCCCGGTGCATGGGGAGGACAAGGACGAGATCCTCGGCATCCTGCTCGCCAAGGATCTGCTGCGTCGCGACGAGGCGGGCACCCTCGACATGCGTGCGCTGCTGCGCCATGCGGTGATGATCCCCGAGTCGATGCGGCTCAACGTGCTGCTGGCCGAATTCCGCCGCTCGCGCAACCACATGGCGGTGGTGGTGGACGAATACGGCGGCGTGGCCGGGCTCGTCACGATCGAGGACGTACTCGAGGAGATCGTCGGGGAAATCGACGACGAACACGACGACGCGGCGCCTCCAAAACTGATCGTCGCGCAATCGGACGGTAGTGCGCTGGTCGATGCGCTGACCCCGATCGAGGATTTCAACGAACACTTCCAGACCGGATTTTCCGACGAGGAATACGACACCATCGGCGGACTCGTCACCGCCGAAATCGGCCACCTGCCCGATCCCGGCGAAACCGCCGCGCTGGGCGAGTATGCGTTCGACGTGACCCGGGCCGACGATCGGCGGGTGCTGCAGTTCCGGGTACGCCGGCAGGAAGCGGCGTAGTTGCGGGAGTCGTGAGTCGTGAGTCGTGAGTCGGGAGTCGGGAGTCGGAAAAGCATAAACATCTGGTCGTCATTCCGGGGGCGCTGCCGGCTTCATCGGCGGCGCAGCCCGGAATCCAGCCTTGATCTCTCCCCAGGTCATGCACCGTTGCGTTGAAGCAATGGATTCCGGTTCCGCCCGCAAACAGCGCGGGCAGCCACGGAATGACGGGAACGAAGCGATTCCGCGCACGCGCAAAACGCGGCATCATGCGTGGTCATCCCGCGGCGGAAATCCATTCTTGTTCCCCACTGCTCCGCATTGGTCCATCGGACTCGTTGCGCGCGTACTCTTGATGGCGCTCGCGCTGCTGATTGCGTCGGCGCCGCACGCCCGCGCCGGCGTGGCCGACGCGCCGGGCGCCGATCTGCGCGTGGAACTGTACACGTATGGTCCCGGCACGATCTACTGGGAGCGTTTCGGTCACGACGCGCTGGTGATCACCGATACCTCGAGCGGCGAGTCGTATGCGTTCAATTACGGGATGTTCGACTTCGACCAGGAGGATTTCTACCTCAACTTCGCGCGCGGGATCATGATCTACCGCGCCGCCGCGTGGCCGACCGCCGACGACATCCGGCAATTCGCCGGCGAGGGCCGCTCGATCACCGCCCAGCACCTCGACCTGACCCCCGCGCAACGCGCGGCCTTGCGCGACTTCCTGGTCTGGAACGTGCAACCGCAGAACTCGCGCTACCGTTACCGCTACTTTGCCGACAATTGCACCACGCGGGTTCGCGACGCGCTCGACCAGGTGCTCGGCGGCGCGCTGCGCCGGCAACTGACCGGGCCCGCCGAAGGCGGCGAAACCTACCGCAGCGAAACCGACCGCCTGATGTCCGGGCAACCGTGGCTGATGTACCTGCTGGATCTGGGGCTCGGACCCTACGCCGACCAACCCCTGACGCAATGGACCGGCGCGTTCCTGCCGGCGCTGCTGATGCGCGAGCTGCGCAACGTGCGCGGCGCCGACGGGCAGCCACTGGTCGCCTCCGCAGCGGTGCTTTCGCCGCAACGCCTGCCGTCGCCTCCCGTCCAGCCGCCCGACCTGCGCTGGCCGCTGTTGATCGCGGGATTGATCCTCGGCACGGCCTTCGTGGCCGCTGCGTCGCTGAGCAACCGGTATGACATCGACCGCTGGTGGTTCGCGGTGGTCGGCACCCTTTACGCGCTGCTGGCGGGCCTGGTCGGGGTATTGCTGCTGGTACTGTGGTTTGCCACCGCGCATCGCGCGGCGTGGGCCAACGAAAACCTGTGGTTGTTCAACCCCGCCGCATGGCTGCTGGTCCCCGCGCTGCTGCGCCTGCGCAAGCCCCACGCGGGCACTTCGCGGCCCGCGTTGTGGATCGCCGCGCTGCTCGCGCTGCTCGCGGTATTCGCACTGGTCTCGAAACTGCTCCCGTGGTTCCCGCAACACAACCTGCCATGGATCCTGTTCGGGTTGCCGTCGTGGTTGGGATTGCTGGGCGGTCTGTGGCTGATGCGTGGAAAGCACCCAAGCCGCCAATGAACGCAAATGAACACCAGCAAAGTGGAATGTGACTGCTTGTCCCGTTCCGCTTCGCTTCGCCGATCCTGCATAATCTACGCATGGACCAGGCCTCCCACAACCCGATGGTCGCCAACTGCGTCGCCTACGGCGCCGACGGCAAGCGGGTCGGCGACCTTACCCTCGACGAGATCAGCAACTTCCTCGCGCAGCCGGATGGTTTCATCTGGCTCGGGTTGATCGAGCCCGACGAGGCCCTGCTGGCGAAGCTGCAGGGCGAGTTCGGACTGCACGAACTCGCGATCGAGGACGCGCACACTGCCCACCAGCGACCGAAGATCGAGGCCTACGGCGATTCGCTGTTCATCGTCGCGCAGACCGCGCAAATCACCGACGGCAACATCGCGTTCGGCGAAACCCACATCTTCATCGGCAAACGCTACCTGCTGACCGTCCGTCACGGGGCTTCGCTTTCCTACGTGCCGGCGCGCCGCGGCTGCGAGCAGGCCCCCAAACACCTCGCCCTCGGCCCGAGCTATGCGTTGTATTCGATCCTCGATTTCATCGTCGACAACTACCTGCCGATCGTGCAGGACTTCAAGCAGGAACTGCAGGACCTCGAACAGGACGTGTTCAGCGACGTCGCCAACCGCGAAGTCACGCGCCGGTTGTACGACATGCAGCGCGAACTGCTGACGCTGCGCCTTGCCGCCACGCCGTTGCAGGACATCCTCAACCAGCTCGTGCGCTTGCATCCCGAAGTCATCCGCGACGAAGTGCGGCCGTACTTCCGGGACGTCCAGGACCACGTGACCCGGGTCAGCGACGCGATCGTGTCGATGCGCGAAATGCTGGGCGCGGCCATGAACGTCAACCTGTCGCTGATCACCGTGCGCCAGAACGAGGTCGTGAAACGCCTCGCCGGCTGGGCCGCGTTGCTGGCGGCGCCGACCCTGCTGGCGAGCTGGTACGGCATGAACTTCCGTGACATGCCCGAACTCGCCAACCGCTACGCCTACCCCGCCATCGTCGGGTTCACGATCGCCGTGTGTGTCACGCTGTTTGTCGTGCTCAAGCGCGCGAAGTGGTTGTAGCCACGACCGGTCGCGGCTCGACGACCGGCGCGCGCCGCGACATCCACAGCAGGATCAGGCCGACGACAATCAGCGGGATCGACTGCACCTGGCCCATGGTCAGCCAGCCGGTGTGGAACAGATATCCGATCTGCACGTCGGGTTCGCGCACGAACTCGATCGCGAAACGAAAGCAGCCGTACAGCAGCGCGAACAAACCCGACACCGCGTAGCGGCGGCGCGGCCTGGTGGAGAACACCCACAACACGGTGAACAACACCACGCCCTCCAGGAAGAATTCATAGAGTTCCGAGGGGTGGCGCGCGTAGGCGTCGAGCATCCCCGACGGGTACAGCGCGTGCAATTGCGCGACCGTCATCCCGGCGAATTGCGGATTTTCCTGCAACGCATGCGGGAAGATCATGCCCCACGGGTGGTCCGTAACCTTGCCCCACAACTCGCCGTTGATGAAATTGCCGAGCCGGCCCAGACCGAGTCCGATCGGCACCAGCGGCGCGACGAAATCGACCACGTCGAAGTAATGCGTCACCGTCGCGCGATTGCGCCACCACCACCACAGGCTCGCTACCAGCACGCCCAGCAGGCCGCCATGGAATGACATCCCGCCGTCCCACACCTTGAACAGTTGCAGCGGATCGGTCCAGATCCACTGGATCGGCTGGTAGGTCAGCATGTACCAGATCCGCCCGCCGACGATGATGCCGAGCATGCAGTAAAACGCGAGGTCCAGGAACGAATCGCGATCGACGGCGAGCCGCCCGCGCCGGCGGCGGAATTCGCCGAGCGCCAGGCCGGCGATGAAACCGGCGAGGTACATCAGCCCGTACCAGCGCACCCCGAACGAGAAGATGTGGAAGGCGACGGGATCGATGTCGACGAAGAACGGATGGGCCATCGGCTTTGCTCCTTCTCCCTCCGGAAGGAGAGCCGGAGATGATGATTCGATGATCGTGCAATGCGCGATTATGCAGGGATTCGCCCCCCACCCCAACCGCGTTAACGGCGCCCTCGTGCACGTGCTCGCCCATCGTGGACGAGACGCCCGATCGTTCCGGGCGTGTCCGGGCGGCGTTACGATGGTGGTTCCACCGAAAGCCATGATGAGCAACCGTCTCGCCACCGCCGCCAGTCCCTACCTGCGGATGCACGCCGACAACCCGGTCGACTGGCAACCCTGGGACGACATGGCGCTCGCGCACGCGCGCGATACCGACACCCCGATCCTGCTGTCGATCGGCTACAGCGCCTGCCACTGGTGTCACGTGATGGCGCGCGAGTGCTTTGAGGACGCCGCGATCGCCGCGACGATGAACCGCTCGTTCGTGAACATCAAGCTCGACCGCGAGGAACGGCCGGACATCGACCACGTCTATCAACTGGCCCACCAGGCTTTGAGCGGCCGCGGCGGTGGCTGGCCGCTCACCGCGTTCCTCGATCCGCAGGGCCTCTCCCCGTTCTACATCGGCACCTATTTCCCGCCGATCGCACGACACGGACTGCCCGGCTTTCCCGAAGTGCTGCAACGGGTGGCGGCATACTTCGCCACCCATCGTGACGAGCTTCGCGCGCACGCCGAAGAACTGCGCGACTGGATGCAACGCGTGGAAACCGATGTCCCGGGTACGGCGCCCGATGCGGACGAAACGAACCGCAGGGCGATGGAGCGCACCGGCGCGCGCTTCGATCCCGAGTGGGGAGGCACCCGCGGCGCGCCCAAGTTCCCGCGCGCCGCCGAACTGGAATGGCTGCTGGATCTCGCGTCTGGCCCCCGCTCTCCCCGGGACAATGGTGGGGATCGGGACACGCCAGGCAACAGCCACGCGGAGAACGCAGTCCGGATGGCACACCGCACCCTCGGAATGATGGCCATGCGCGGCCTGCAGGACCACCTCGGCGGCGGCTTCTTCCGCTACTGCGTGGACGCGAGCTGGACGATCCCGCATTTCGAGAAGATGCTGTACGACAACGCCCAGTTGCTGCCGGTGTATGCGCGCGCAGCTTGCGCATACAAAATGAGAGATGTCGCGCGCGCAGCCCATGCATGCGGACCGGCCGACGCGCCGGCGGCTACACCACCCGGCGTCGATTCAGCGTTGCGGGCGACGGCAATTGCCGCGACGCACGGAATCGTCGACTGGCTTGCCCGCGACATGCTCGCGCCGAACGGCGCGTTCTACAGCGCGCTGGGCGCAGACAGTGCGGGAGAGGAGGGCCGGTTCTACCTGTGGACCCGCGAACAGATGCAGAACGTGTTGCCGGATACCACGAGCGCCGTCGCCGAACATGCATTCGGGCTCGACCGCCCCGCCAACTTCGAGGGCAAGGCTTGGCACTTGCTGCGCGTGGCGCCGCTCGTCAACGTGGCGTGGCAGCTCGGACGCGCCGACGTCAACGTCGAGGCCGAGTACGCCACGGCCCGCCACACATTGCTCGAAGCCCGCGCGCGACGCGAGCACCCCGCGCGCGACGACAAGCGCCTCACCGCATGGAACGCGCTGGCCATCTCAGGGCTCGCGCGCACGGCACGCCTGCTCGACGATGCGCGCTGCGCCAGCATGGCATTGCGTGCGCTCGCCGCCTTGCGCGAATCGGCATGGATCGACGGCGAGCTGTTCGCCAACGCCGCGGAGCCGGCCTCCCGCATTGCCGGCTTCCTCGACGACCACGCGTTCGTCCTGGACGCACTGCTGGAAACCATGCAACTCGCGTTCGACCCGCGCGATCTCGCCTGGGCGATCGCCCTCGCCGACGCGTTGCGTGAAAAGTTCACCGACCGCGCCTCCGGCGGGTTCTGGCTGTCGGCCGTGGAACACGCAACGCCCCTTGCACGCGGCCGCAACTGGACCGACGACGCCCTGCCCAACGGCAACGGTGTCGCGATCCGCTCGTTGTTGAGGCTCGGCCATCTGATCGGCGACACCCGCTACCTCGGCACCGCCGAATACGCACTGCGCGCCGCGGCGGCGGCGCTTCGACAGTACCCCGAAGGTTGCCCAACCGTGCTGCGCGCATTGAACGAATTCCAGCGACCACGCATGCAGATCGTGGTGCGCTGTCCGGCGTCGCGACGGGAAGCTTGGCAGGCGGCGCTGCGCGACGCCCTGCGCGGCGCCGGTATCGCACCGGGCGGCGATCCGGTGGATGCATTCGTCATCTCCGACGAACCCGGCGCGCTGCCGGGGTTGCTTGCCGCGCGCGTGTCGCGCGGCGGCGATGGTACGGCGTATGTCTGCGAGGGTCCGGGTTGCAGGGCACCGATCACGTCGCCGGACGAACTCGCCGACACATTGCGCACCGCGAATCCGCGCTGACAACGTTCACAGCACCACGGGCGCATCCGGCAATGCCTTGCGCCGCCCCGGGCCGGGCGGCAGGTACAACTCGAGCAAATTGTGCGTGGCGACGATGCCGTCCAGCGCGCCTTCCTTCCATTGTTCCCTGCGGAATTGCTCGGCCATGAAACCGATGATCTTTTCCCACGCGCCATCGGGCACGCGCGCCACCACGCCGCGGTCGGGAATGATTTCGATGGTGTAGTCGCCGAGCAGCACGTAAATCAGCACCCCCGTGCGACGCTCCGTGTCCCACACCTTCAGATCGCCGAACACCCCTTCCGCCCTCGCGCGCACCCGCCGGCCGCCGACCAGGTAACGCATCGGCAGACGCGCCTCGACGGCAAAGCAGATTTCGCCATCGTGCTTCACTTCGCCTGCGGCGATCGCATCCTGGATCTCTCGCATGGTCTCCGGGGGAAAAGCGCGGCTGGCGGGCGCGTGGAACCAGTGCCTCAACCAGCGCGTTGCGTCCATCACCAGGCCCCCGTGCGCGCGCCCAGGATCACGATCCAGATCACCAGTACGTTCAACATCAGCAGAAACGTCGCGGCCGAACCCATGTCCTTGGCGCGTCCGGCGATTTCGTGGCGCTCCGGCCACAGCTTGTCGACCAGGGCTTCGATCCCGGAATTGAGCATCTCGGCCGCCAGCACCGGTAGCAACGACCCAGCCAGCAAGGCCTTCTCGATCGCGCCGTCGCCCAGCCACAACCCGATCGGAAACAGGACCACGAACAGGACCACTTCGAGGCGGAACGATGCCTCGACGCGCCAGCCCTCGCGCAACCCCTTGATCGACCAGCACAACGCCAGCCAGATCTGGCGCGGTCCACGATTGACGTTGCTGGGCATACATTGTTTCCCCGTTGTCGGATTCATCGCCACGCTTGCCCGGACTTGCCATGGGCGGCAGGCGCGCGCCAGCATACGACGCCATGACGATCGCCGCGACCCCGCGGCAAGGGAGGTCGCATGCCTGTGTGGCGACGGTGGCTGCCGCTGGTCCTGCTGATCCCGTTCGCCGCGGTGCTGTGGGTGCCGTTCTACAACCGCATCCACCCGACGATCGCGGGCTTTCCGTTCTTCTATGTCTGGCTGTTCGCGTGGGTAGTGCTGACCGCGTTGCTGACCTGGCTCGTGCACCGCGGGTGGCGCGCATGACATTCCCCGCAGGAACCGCCGCGCGCCTCGACTGGTCCGCGTTCGGCGTATTCGTTTTCTTCTTCGCGCTGGTGACGGTGCTGGGCTTCTTCGCCGCGCGCTGGCGGCGGGGCGATCTTGCGCAGCTTTCCGAATGGAGCCTCGGCGGACGGCGTTTCGGCAGTTTCGTCACCTGGTTCCTGCTCGGCGGCGACCTCTACACCGCGTACACGCTGATCGCCGTGCCCGCCCTGGTTTACGCGGTCGGCGCCTTCGGCTTCTTCGCGATTCCCTACGCGATCGTGGCCTATCCGATCGTGTTCCTGACCATGCCGCGGCTGTGGAACGTGTGCCGCAAGCACGGCTGGCTCACCAGCGCGGATTTCGTCGAAGGTCGCTACGGCAGCAAGGGGCTCGCGCTCGCGGTTGCCCTCACCGGCGTCATCGCGACCATGCCCTACATCGCGCTGCAACTGGTCGGACTCGAGGTGGTGTTCGAGGCCATGGGGTTCGGGGCGCTCGGAATCGGCAGGGAAACACCGCTGCTGATCGCGTTCGTGGTGCTGGCGCTGTACACGTATTCGAGCGGCCTGCGCGCACCGGCGCTGATCGCGTTCGTCAAGGACGCGATGCTGTACATCACGGTGATCGCCGCGGTCGTGATCATCCCGATCAAGTTGGGCGGCTACGGCGCGGTGTTCGACGCTGCCGAAAAGGCTTTCGCTGCGAAGGGCGGTGACACCGGCCTCCTGCTGAAACCCGACCAATTCTGGGCGTTCGCGACGCTGGCACTGGGTTCGGCGTTCGCGTTGTTCCTCTATCCACACGCGACCACCGCGACGTTGTCGGCGTCCGGGCCCGGGGTGATCCGCCGCAACACCGTCTGGCTGCCCGCCTACAGCATCGTGCTGATCCTGGTCGCGCTGCTCGGCTACATGGCGCTGGCCGCGCACATCGACGTCAAGAACGGTTCGATGGCGGTACCCGCACTGATCAATGCAAGTTTCCCGCCGTGGTTCGCCGGCTTCTGCTTCGCCGCGATCGCGCTGGGCGCGCTGGTACCCGCAGCAATCATGTCGATCGGCGCGGCCAACCTGTTCACCCGCAACATCTGGCGCGCATACGTCAACGACAGGCTCAGCGACGCCCAGGAATCGCGCATCGCCAAGAACGTATCGTTGCTGGTGAAGTTCGGTGCGTTGCTGGCGGTGCTGTACCTGCCCACCCGGTTCGCCATCGACCTCCAGTTGCTGGGTGGCATCTGGATGCTGCAGATATTCCCCGCGGTGATCTGCGGCCTGTTCACTCGCTGGCTGCGCGCGTCCGCACTGCTGACCGGATGGGCCGCGGGGATGCTGCTGGGCAGCGCGCTGGCATGGCAGCAGGGACTGAAACCCGTCTACGACATCGTGATCGGCGGCAATCACCACGGCGTCTACATCGGGCTGCTGGCGCTGGCGGCGAACTTCGTCGTCGCCGTTGTCGCAACACCGGTCGCGGTGGCACTGCGGCGCAACGCGCCGCCGGAACGGATGCGAGCCACCGACTTCGACGACACGGTGTCCGGCTGAGACCCCCGAAGCGGCTCAACGCTTCGCGGTTTCGACGACCGGCTTTCCGTTCACGACCTTGAAGTGGAACACATACCACAGGCTGAAAGGCTTCGCAGTCAGTTCGTAGGTGCCACCCCCGTTCGGCGTCTCCATCCACAATGGCGTGAAGGTCCACTGCATCGCGGCTTGCTCGACGGCGGTCTCGAATGGTTTGCGATCCGGTCCCGTGTCCCTATTCGAAACCGGATACACGCCTTGCACGCGTCCGTCCCTGCCCATCACCAGTTGCGCAACCACCGTCACGGGCGCGGCGCCGGGGTGGATGAGCGTCGGCGGGTAAGCCGGCGCGACCTGCTTGTCGGGCATCGGCTGCACCGCTGTCTCGCCGGGCGCCAGCGAGTAACGCAACGCGGTTTTCGGCACCAGCATTTCGTAGCTGGTCTGCGGCTGCGGATTCGGCTTGAGCGCCGTACTTGTGCCACAGGCCGGGAGCACACCCGCGACGACGACCAGCAAGGCGATTCGCGTTCCAGTCTTCATCACGTGGTTGTCGCCGCCGGGTCGGCACGGACGCCACCCGTCAGTCGTTGACGGCCCGTGGCACGGTGCGTCCTCCGCAATGATCGCGAGGCGAGATCCATGACGCCTCGCAACACAGTTGAATCAGGAAGATGCCGACACCGGGGACTCCGCCGTACAGGTATAGGAGTTGCTGCTGACCTGCTCATGGCGGTAGCCATCGGAACACAACAACGAATTGTTTGGAGACTTCCGATGGCCGACGTCGAGCGAAAAGGTGACAGGAATTTCGACCCTCCCGCCGACCGGATGTCCATGCTCCATGCCGGGATTGAAGCGCCAGTTGATGGCGGCCAGTAGTGCTGCGTTCTGCAAGGCCACCGGTGCAGTGGAACGCTTCGGATCGACAGTGGCTTTCGTAACCTTCCCGGTCGCGTCGATCGTGACGTCCAGCAACACCTTGCCCTGTTCGCCCTTCTTGATCGCCTCGGCCGGATAGGCAGGTGGATTGCGGTTCTTGTAGGTAACGTCCACCGTCGGCGGGGATGCGGAAGACGTTCCCGGCGTCGGCGCACGGAAGCTGATGTGGGCGTTGCTCGCGTTCGAAACATCCGATGACGGCGACGACGTTGCACTTGCAGGTGATGCGGATCTTCCGGCAACCGCACCACCGGCGACGAACAATCCACCCGCCAGCAAGGCGGCAACGGCAACCAATCCAGCGCGCCGGCGCAATGCCCCCGGCGGAATGCGGGTAATCATGGCAATCCTCTCCTTGAGCTGCGGCTCGGCGAGCCAGGGGATCAATGCGGGAACGGGTCGCACGGCCACGCTGTCCAGCAGCGCGCGTGCATAATTGGCCACGCGCTGGGGCAACGCCCGCAGCGACGCGGCATCGCAGGCAAGTTCCTGGTCCAGCCGGAAGCGCGGCCGCGCAATCCACACCAGCGGATGAAACCACAACAGCGCGGATGCGATTTCCATCGCGAGGCTCCACAGCGCATCGCCGCGGCGTGCGTGGGTGAGTTCGTGGCGCAGCACCAGTTCACGCGTCGCCGCGTTGCCGAAACGGTCGGCGAAATCGGCCGGCAGCAGGATCAGCGAACGCGGCAGCGCCCACAGCACCGCCGGACCGGCGGGATGCAAGCGCAACCGTCGCGGATCGAGGCCGGGCACGCATTGCGTCAGCCAGCGCGACCATTCGGCCGGCACGGGTAGCGTTCCGCGCCGCAACCTCGAGTAGTGCAACGCAAGCCGCAGCAATCCGATTGCAGCGCCCAGCAACCACAACACCATCAGCCCCTGCGCCCAGTCGATCGTGGTCGCCGCTGTCGTGTTGGTGGCGACATGCGGCGTCACCGTCAAGCCCGGCAACACGACCATCGCTGCCGGCGCCCACTCCCGCGGCAACAGCGGCGCCAGCGCCAACGCGACCGGCAACAGCCACAGCGTGAACGCCGGACCGGCGCCGAACATTCGACGTGCGGGGCGGCGCAACAACAGCGCAAGCACCAGGCCCAGTGTCGCGCCGCACAACATCCGCAACAGAACGTCAGTCATCGTGGCGCTCCTTCTTTTCCAGTCGATCGACCAGCCTGCGAAGCTCGGCCACATCCTTCGCACCCAGCTTCTCGTTGCGGCTGAAGTGCACCAGCAGCGGCGCAACGCGACCGCCGAACACGCGGTCGAGCAGGCTGCGGCTTTCCTGCGACTGCCACGCGTCGCGCGTCAGCACCGGCGAATACAGATAGCGCCGACCCTCTCGCTTGGCCCGCACCGCACCCTTTCGAATCAATCGGTTAAGCAATGTTCGTACAGTATTTTCATGCCAGCCGGTATCGCGTTGCAGGACACCGGCGATGTCCTCCGAACCCTTCGGCGAACGCTCCCACAACACCTCCATCACCCGGCTTTCGGCCTCGCTGATGGCTGGGGCATCTGGCTTCGACATGGCTCGGCTCCAAACACGACACCTGTAGTTGCATTGAATACTACACGTGTCGTTCCATGTGTCAAGCGGCACACGACGGCATTCCAATGAAGGGGCACGCCGGCCGCCGGCGATTGGACGGTCCGGTCGCGCACAGGTGCGCCTCCTACAGACGGTCGTGTCCCGTTGCACGCTTTTCGCAGGAGCCGGCCGGCGCGCAGCGCCTGCTCTTTCTTTTCCGGCGATTGATGGTTCGTTCGCGCACAGGTGCGCGCCTACAGACGGCGCCCGCCGGTGACGCGTTCGTGGCCGCCAAGGTCGCCCTCGGTAAAGACTTCCGCGTAACCGTGCCGAGCGAAGAGATCGCGCACCGCGCCCCCCTGGTCGAAGCCGTGTTCGAGCAGCAGCCAGCAACCGCCGCGCAAACTCGCAAGTGCATCACGCACGAGAACGCGGATCGCATCGAGGCCGTCCTTGCCGGAGATCAGCGCCATGCCCGGTTCGAAGCGAAGGTCGCCCATGGAAAGGTGCGGATCGCCTTCGGCGACATACGGCGGGTTGGACACGATTACGTCGAATTGTGCGTCGCCCAACGCGGCACACCAGTCGCCGCGTGCGAATTCGACATTGTGCAATCCGAGCCGCCCGGCATTGCCGCGGGCGACTTGCAGCGCGGCTCCGCTGGCGTCGGTGGCCACGACCCGTACACGCGGGCGCGTGCGCGCGATCGCCAGTGCCACGGCGCCCGAGCCGGTACCGAGGTCGGCCACCGCACAGTCCAGGTCATCGGGAAGCCGCTGCAATGCGAGATCAACGAGCAGTTCGGTCTCCGGGCGCGGGATCAGCACGTCAGGTGTGACGGCCAGGTCGAGTGCGTGGAACCCGCGAATGCCGACGATATAGGCGATGGGCTCACCGCGCGCGCGGCGTCCGATCAGCGCACGGTAGTCGGCCGCGCGCGCATCGTCGACACCCTCGCCCGCGTGCGTGATCAGCCATGCATCTGACACACCGAGTACGTGCGCGAGCAAAAGCGCGGCTTCACGCCGCCCCTCGACCCCGGGTATTCGTTCCCCGGCCGCCTTGAGCATGTTCCTGACCGTTGACATACCGGCAAGTCTGGCAGCATCACGCGCAAACGGCGACGGCGCGCGACTGCCCTCGCCCCCTGACCGTTCGCAGCGGCACAAATCCGGCCTGCCAGAGCAGGGGAAAATGGATTCCGGGTTCTGGCTGCAATGAAGCCGCAACCAGCCCCGGAATGACAAGGAAAAATTCAGCGTGTGATCGACACCGGGTTCTGGTGGGCTTCCAGCGCGCTACACAGCACGATGGACTCATGGGTCTGGGCAAGCCCACGTTCCAGGCCCGGAACCTGGCCCAGCCTCGGCTCGAAGAACGCCTGCACCCGTTGTGCTTCGGCTTGTGAGCATCCACCGCCAGCCGCCAATCTCGGCAGGTAGCCGCCGGAGAACACCCCGACGCGCGCGCGAATGCCGTCGTAATGCGCGATGAACCACTTCCACAATCCATCGCGCTCCGTGACGGTGCCGCGGCCGTTGCGCAGCAACATGCCCATCTCGCCGACCTTGACCTCCGGCGAGAGCGCGAAGTTGCGCACGACGTCGGCTTCGGCGCCCTGCGCACGACCGAGCGCGCCGAGCATCGCGTTGCGCCTGACCGGGTCGGTGGTCCTGGGGATTGCCGCGATGAGTTCATCGACGGCCGACTTTCCCTTCTCCTCGACCGCAACCGACAGCGCAGCGCGCAACAGGTCGGGGTCCGCGGCCATGAGATCCGGAAGGCCATCCTCGCCGGGCCCCAGCGCCGCTTCGCCCTGCTTCAGCAGCTCGGCGCGCACTTGCGGCACTTCAAACTCGAGCCCCAATGCATTCGCGAGCGACGTGCGCATGATGACATCGTCCGCCGGTTCGCCCCCACGCCGGTGGTAACCCAATGCTTCGAGACGCGGCAGGTAAGCCTTCGCGACCGCACCGCGGACCGCTGCCTTCTGCGCGCCGGTGCGAGCTTCGTGGTCGTAGATCCATTCGACGGTATCGAGCGGCGCCAGTGCAACCTGACGCACCTTCGACGGCGCCAGCTCGCGCATCGCCGCCAGGACTTCGCCGGCGTCGAGGCCGCCGCGCTGGAACGCCGCATCGATCGAGTCCGCGTAGGCCAACTGTTCCCCGTCGTTGCGTTGCGAGACGACCTTGGCGAGCGCCGCGCGATCGGCCCTGGCCATTTCGTAACGGTAATAGCCATTGCCGTTGGCGTTCGGCATGTACCACGCAGGACACTGGCCGCCATCGATCTTCATGTCGGCGGTCCGGGTGTCCAGCATCCGGCACTGCACGCCGCCCGGGAATCGCACGCACACGGGAATGCCCCAAAGCCGCTCCGGATCGCCCGTGGAGCCGAGTGGAAGATAGCGGCTTTGAGTGAGATCGAGGACCGCGCCGCCCTTGTGCGAGCAGTCGAGCCTGGTCGAAACGAGCGGCACGCCGTTCTGGTTGAGGAAGCTCTTGAATGCCCTCTTGAATGCGTCACCCTTGCCGGCGGCGTCGGCGATGGCGTCGACCAGGTCATCGGCATCGGCATTGCCGAACTTGTGCGCCTGGATGTACGCGCGCATGCCCTTCCGGAACACCTTCTGGCCGACGAAGTTCTCGAACATGCCGATCACCGCGGCGCCCTTCTGGTAGGTGATGCCGTCGAACGCGGTGGCGATGTCGCCGTTGCCGGTGATCGGCTGGCGGATCATGCGCGCGCTGACCAGGCTGTCGTTGTGCATGGCATGCTCGCCGCGTTCGATGCGGCCGAGATGCGCGTGCCAGTCGGGATGGATCCCGCCTTCGACCTTCTGTTGCATCCAGGTGGCGAATGCCTCGTTGAGCCAGATGTCGTTCCACCATTCCAGGGTGACCGTGTCACCGGTCCACTGGTGCGCCAGTTCGTGGGCGATGACGTTGAACGAACTGCGCACCGCGCTCGGCGCGGAATCCTTGTCGAGCAACAGCAGCCAGTCGCGGAAGGTCACCAACCCCGCGTTTTCCATCGCGCCGGCGGAGAAGTCCGGCAACGCGGCAAGATCGAGCTTGCCGAACGGATATCCGAAACCGTAATAGGCCTCTTCGTACTCGATGATGCCGGGCACCATCGCCAGCGCGCGCGCCATCTTCGGGCCGTTGCCCCGGGTCGCGATGCCGCGCACCGGGACCGGCTCGGAACGCCACTGATTCGGGGGAATGGTCGGACCGTCCACGATGTCCCACGGTCCCACCGCCCACGCATACAGATAGGTCGGCAGCGGTTGGGTCGGCGCGAAGGTGACGGTCTTCCAGCCCGCGCCGGCCGGCTTCTCGCTGGTCTCTGCCGCATTCGCGACGGCCTTGTCGGCGACGGGGACCGTCAGCGAAAGGGTCAGCGGGACCTTGAACCCCGGCTCGTCGAAACACGGGAATGCGAGCCGCGCACTGATCGGCTCCATCTGCGTCATGGCATAGGCGTCGCCGGCGAACGCGACCTTGTAGTAGCCCTGCAGGGTCTTGTTGTAGGGCGCGGTGAAGCCGAACTCGAGCTTGATCTTCTGCGGTTGCAGGGTGCCGCCGAAATCGACGCGCGCAACGCCCGCCTGCGGAGCCGCCTCGATGTACTTGCCGGTGCGCGCGCGACCCCTCGCGTCGGTGACCGTGACACTGGAAATCTTCAGGTCCTTGCCATGCAGCCACAGGTGGTCCGACGCCTTCTTCAAGACCACGGCAATCGTGACCGTGCCGGTGTAACCCGATTGCCGCGGGTCACTCTTGATCGCGAGATCGTAGGATTCGGGAACGGCCCACGCCGGAAGGCGCGTGAGCGGTGGCGCTTCGGCGGATTTCGGCACAGCCGCCGCATGTTTCGCCGTCACCTGCGGCGGACGAGCCAGGGCCGTGCCGGCTGCCATCGCCAGCAGACCCATCATCGCTGCATTGAAAATCACGCGCATCGAAACTGCACCCCGTGCCAAAGGTAGACCCGACAGTGCAGCACGCATGCGCGCGCATGACAAGTGGCGAAAGTCGCT
The DNA here is from genome assembly GCA_036278635.1 of Rhodanobacteraceae bacterium. Lineage (GTDB taxonomy): Bacteria > Pseudomonadota > Gammaproteobacteria > Xanthomonadales > Rhodanobacteraceae > 66-474. The sequence continues at coordinate 19,147 of DASUKQ010000148.1, read as the reverse complement.
GGACGGCGATCACGCAAATGCCATGCACCGGCGATCGCCGGTGCATGGCGCCGTTTCACGCCGCCTTCGCCGCCTCGTCGATGCCCGCCGCAGCCGCCTGTTCCAGCGTGACCGCCACGGCGTGGATCACCGCCGCGATGCGGGCCGCGCTTTGCACGGCCTGCGCGGATACGTCGTGCTTGCGCAGTGTGCGTTCGTGCGAAGCGACGCAACTGCCGCAGCCGTTGATCGCCGACACCGCGAGTGACGCCAACTCGAAATCGAGCTTGTCGCAACCAGGATTGCCGATCACGTTCATGCGCAGGCCGGCACGAAGCGTGCCGTACTCGTCATTGTCAACGAGGTGCAGGAAGCGGTAGTAAATGTTGTTCATCGCCATGATCGCCGCAGCAGCGCGCGCGCCGTCGAGTTCCTTCGGCTCCAGGTGCTCCGACGCGAATTGCGCGACGGCCCCGGTTAGCGGCTCGTTGCGCGATGCGATCGCCGACGCCAGCGCGACCAGCGCGATCTGCTTTTGCGAAAGGCCAGGCGACCCGCCCTCGCCCAGCACGGATTCCAGATTCAGGCGAAGGTCCTTGGCGTAATCAGGCAAACCGGTTTTGATGCGTTCCAGACTCATGTTGTGCTCCCTTGTCTCGATGGCAGAAGGATGGAGGTGGCGGCGGGATTGCTCCCGCCGCCGGAATGCCCACGCCGTTGGAGAGGGGGCGGCGCGGGCTGCCGAACTCGCGTCACGCGGCTCTCAGGGTTTCCTCGCCCTTGTGCCAGTTGCAGGGGCAAAGTTCGTCGGTCTGCAGCGCGTCGAGCACGCGCAGCACCTCGGCCGGATTGCGGCCCACCGAGCCCTCGGTGACGTACACGAAACGGATCACGCCTTCCGGATCGACCAGGAACACGGCGCGCTTGGCCACGCCTTCCTCGTCGAGGATGCCGAGTGCCCGGGTCAGGTCCTTGTTGATGTCGGCCAGCATCGGGAACGGCAGGTCACGCAGGTCCTTGTGGTCCTTGCGCCACGCCATGTGCACGAACTCGGAGTCGGTACTGGCGGCGAGGATCTGGCAATCGCGATCCTTGAACTGCGCGTCGAGATCGGCGAAACCCTTGATCTCGGTCGGGCACACGAAGGTGAAATCCTTCGGATAGAAGAACACGCACGTCCACTTGCCCTTGTACGTGTCGTTGTCGATGTTCGTGAAGGCCTTGTCGAGATTCTCGATCGACACGGTGGCCTTGAGGTTGAAATGCGGGAAGTTGTTGCCAACGGTCAGCATGGGAAGCTCCTTGGTGGGTTGAAAAGAATGGACAGGCAGCAATTGCGGCCGTTCACCACCAACATAAGGGCATCAGCTCCATAATCCAAATTGATTGTTGGAATGTGTATAATAGGCACGGTATATTGAAGCAGACCCGCTGCGAGCGGCCGGATCCCCGGGCAGGTCGCGCGGCACGACACCGGCACGACCGAACCCGCATGAACCTCCGTGACCTCCAATATCTTGTCGCCCTGGCCGATCACAAGCACTTCGGCCACGCCGCCGAAGCCAGCTTCGTGAGCCAGCCGACCCTTTCGACCCAGATCAGGAAGCTCGAGGACGAACTCGGCGTGAAGCTGGTCGAGCGCACCCCCCGCAAGGTGCTTCTGACGGAGGTCGGCCGGCAGATCGTCGCGCGCGCCCGCGACGTGCTGAACGAGGCCGAGCAGATCAAGCGCATCGCCCGCCGCGACCGGGATCCGGAAGCCGGTACGCTCCGCCTGGGCATCTTCCCGACGCTGGGCCCGTACCTGCTCCCGCACGTGATGGGCACGATCCGGGAACGCTATCCGCGCCTGGAATTGTTGCTGGTCGAGGAAAAGACGCCCGACCTGGTGCAACGCCTGCGCGAAGGCAAGCTCGATGCCGCGATCCTCGCGTTGCCGGTGCACGACGACACCCTGCACGCGGAATTCCTGTTCGAGGAACCGTTCATGCTCGCCGCGCCGGAGACCCACCCGCTGACGCGGCGGCGCACGCTGAAGCTCGCCGACCTGGAAGACGAGCGCCTGCTGCTGCTGGAGGACGGCCACTGCCTGCGCGACCAGGCGCTGGAGGTATGCCGGATGGCCGGCGCCGACGAGCGCCAGGGGTTCCGGGCCACCAGCCTCGAAACGTTGCGCCAGATGGTCGCGGCCAACGTCGGGGTCACCCTGTTGCCGGTACTGGCCGTGCAACCCCCGATCGCGCACACCGCCAACGTGCACCTCACGCCGTTCCGCGGCCGCCCACCCAGCCGCCGCATCGCGATGTTCTGGCGGCGGAGTTCCGCGATGAACGGGTTCCTGCTGCAACTGTCGCAGGTGTTCAAGGATCTGCCCCCTGCCCTGCTCGACCCCGCCACCCTGCCCACCGAACCGCCCCCGCCTGCCATTGTGAAATCCCGGCAGGCTCGGTATGTTGGTGGCAAAATCCACGACAAGGCCTGACATGGACACCCGGACGCCGATCACCCTTTCACGACTCGATGTCGAACGCATCGAGAGTCTGCTGGAAGCGCCTGCCTTGCGGGAGTCGCCGGTGGCCAAAAAGCTGCGCGAAGAATTCGACCGCGCCGAAATCGTGGAGCCGTCCGGCATGCCGCACGACGTGGTCAGCATGAACTCGTCCGCCGATTGCGTGGACGAATCCAACGACAAGCACTACACGCTGACGCTGGTGTATCCGAAGGATGCCGACGCGGACGCGGGCAAGATTTCGGTACTGGCCCCGGTCGGAAGCGCCCTGCTCGGGCTGCGCGTGGGCCAGAGCATCGACTGGCCGGGCAACGGCGGTCGCACGCTCAAGCTCAAGGTCACCGCGATCCACTACCAGCCGGAGGCCGCGGGCGACCTGCACCGCTGAGGGCGTTTCCAACGTGGGCGCCTGGATTGCCGCGCAGCGCCGCACGATAGCTGCCGACTATCGTGCCCATTATTCCAATCAATTGGTGCCCCCGTTCAGCGGAGTGCTACGGTGGAGGTTCGCGCGAACCACATCAGGAGAGCAGGCATGGCCATGGCTACGAAAGAAGAAATCCGCAAGCTTACCGAGGAGTTCCACGGTCCCCAGAAACTGGGCCCGCTGACTTGGCTGGTCGGCTACTGGGAAGGCGACGGCGGGGTCGACGTGTCCTTCCACAACAAGGATGACGAAACGACCGAAACGGGCTACTTCGAGAAGGCCTTTTTCAAGCCCATCCCCATCCAGGAAAACGGCCAGCAGCAACTGTGGGGCCTCAGCTACGGCATGACCGCGTGGCGGCACGGCGAGGAAGCGATGGATCCGTTCCACGACGAAGTGGGCTACCTGCTGTGGGACCAGGCCAATGGCCAGGTCATGCGCACGGTCGTGTTCGGTCGCGGTATTGCGCTGCTCGCTGGCAGCGACGCCAAGCCCGGCGACAAGGTGCTTCGCTTCGGGTGCAAGCCCGGCGAAGCCTGCTACGGCATCCTGCAGAACCGATACCTGCTCGAACGCGCCGAGCTCAGGGGCTTCGAGAGCACGTTCAAGTTCAAGGACAAGGACACCTTCAGTTACGAGCAGACGCTGGTGCTGAAGCTGGCTGCGCTGGGTGGCAAGGAAATGGACCACACCGACATGAACACGCTTCATCGTGTCCGCCGCATCCATCCCAGCGAAGCGACCACCGCCTGATTCCGTCCGCGATGTCGATATCCACAGGCCCGCGCAAGCGGGCCTGTTTTTTCACACCCGGATCCGAATCGAAACCGCCTCAGCGCGTCAGGATGCGCTTGGGCCGGATCGGCAACTTGCCCCGCCAATATTGAAGCAGCACGAATCCGCCCACCGCACCGCCGAGGTGGGCAAAGTGCGCGACGCCCGCCTGGGTACCGGTCACGCCCAGGAACAGCTCCAACACGATGTAGCCGAGCACGAACACCCATGCCGGCATGGGGATGGGCAGGAAAATCAGGAACATCTTCACGCGCGGGTACATCACGCCGAACGCCAGCAGCAACCCGAAGACCGCGCCGGAGGCGCCGATCGTGGGATAGAAGCCGCCGGTAAACCAATGCACCACCGCAAGGTGCGCGAGGGCGGCGACCACCGCGCAGAAGAAGTAGTAGATCGTGTAGTGCTTGGCGCCCAGCAGGTGTTCGATCGGGCCGCCGAACATCCACAGCGCGAACATGTTGAAGAAGATGTGCGACCAGCCGCCATGCAGGAACGCGTACGTGACGACCTGCCAGGCCTGGAAACCGACAAAGACCGACGAGCCGTCGGCGGTATAGCCGGCGAAGTGCGCCGGTCCGATCGGCCACAACGCGCCGTAGGCGATCAGGAACGGATGCAGGGAGGGGATCTGCTCCAGCAGGAAGATCGCGACGTTGGCAATCAGCAAGGCTCGCGTGACGGGTGGCAGGTCGAATTGCATGGGATGTCCCGGGGAAGCTGGATCGGTCAAGGGTAACGGGTGGTGCGCACGGCGTCATCGCGCGCATCCCGGCGAGGGTCATCACATCGGCTTGGTGAACACCGCCTGCCGCTTCGTCTCGACGTAACCTGCGCGCAGGTAGAAGCGGTGCGCCCGCGACCGGATCACGTTCGAGCGGACCGCCAGTGCCGGGAAGCCGTACGTGCGCGCCCAGTCTTCGGCGGCGTGCAGCAGCGCCGTGCCGATCCCGTCGCCGCGCGCATCCTCGGCGACGACCAATCCGGCGAGTTGCGCCCGCGCGTCGCAAACCAGTGCCCGTTCCGGCAGGACGTGCGCCCAGCCGACCACTGCACCGGCAACGGACTCGGCCACCAGCACGACGCCCGCGCCGTGCTCGACGATGGATTGCAGGCGACGCGCCATGTCCGCGGCGTCAGCCGGATAGCCAAGCTGGCCCGACAACGTAGCCAGCTTTTCCGAATCGGCGAGTGTGGCTTCGCGAATCCGGACCATGCCCGCGCCGCGACTTCAGGTCAGACCGCCGGCGCTGGCTTTCGCATGCGCCGCCACCACGCTCGCCACCACCTGCGACACCTTCTTGCCGGTCGGAATGTGCAGGAATTCGTTGGGACCGTGCGCGTTGGAATGCGGGCCGAGGACGCCGGTGATGAGGAATTGCGCCCTGGGGAATTTCTCGCCCAGCATGCCCATGAACGGAATCGATCCGCCCTCGCCCATGTACGCCGCCGGCGCACCGAACGCGGCCTGCGAGGCCTCGCCCACCGCGCCGCTCAACCAGTCCGACAGGCGCGGCGCATTCCAGCCGCTGCCGTCCTTTTCCACCGTGAACGTCACCTTGGCGCCGTAGGGTGGATCCGCTTCCAGCAGGCGCTTGACGAAGTCCCCGGCCTTGTTGCCGTTGAGGGTCGGCGGCACGCGCAGGCTCAGCTTCAACGCCGTGCCGGGACGCAACACGTTGCCTGCGCTCTCCAACGCCGGCAGGCCACCCGCGCCGGTGATGGCCAACTGCGGGCGCCAGGTGCGGTTGAGGATCAACTCGACCTTGTCGTCGCTGACCGGCTTGGTCCCGTCGCTCCACGGGAACTTGTCGAAGACCTCGTCACCCAGGATTTCCGCGCACTGCTTCGCCTGCTCGATGCGCTCCCCGGGGACTTCGACGTACAACTCTTTCGGCACGATGGCGCCGGTCTCGGGGTCTTCCAGCCGCGACAACAGGTGCCGCACGACGCGGAAGCTGTCCGGCACCACGCCCGAGGCATCGCCCGAATGCACGCCCTCGGTCAACACCTCGACGCCCAGCTCGCCGCCGGTCATGCCCCGCAGCGACGTGGTCAACCACAACTGGTCGTAATTCGCGCAACCGGAGTCCAGGCACACCACCAGCGACGGCTGGCCGATCCGGGGCGCGAGGTGATCGACGTAGTACGGCAGATCGTAGCTGCCCGATTCCTCGCAGGCTTCGATCATCACCACGCAGCGCGCGTGCGGCACGCCCTGCTCGTGCAGTGCCAGCAGCGCCGACAGGGACCCGAAGATCGCGTAGCCATCGTCGGCCCCGCCGCGGCCGTACAGGCGATCCCCCTTGAGCACCGGTGTCCAGGGCCCCAGCCCCTCGCTCCAGCCGGTCATCTCCGGCTGCTTGTCGAGGTGTCCATACAACAGCACGCAGTCGTGTTCCCGCGCTTCGCTGCCCGAGGCCGGTACATCGATGAAGATCAACGGTGTGCGACCATCGAGGCGCAGCACTTCCAGCTTCGAGCCCGGCAAGGCCGCGAGTTTCCCGCGCGCCCATTTTTCCATCAGCGCGACGGCAGCATCCATGTACCCGTGCGCCGCCCAATCCTTGTCGAACATCGGAGACTTGTTGGGAATCTTGATGTATTCGGTGAGTTCCGGGACCACTTCGTCGTCCCACAGCTTGCCGATGAACGATTGGGCCTTGCCAGCATCCATTGGGCGCACTCCTGAAACAAATGAATCCCGCAGTCTAACAGCCCCGCGTCAGGCGATCCCGACACGACGCAGCGCCACTGCCCGACGAGGCCACGCAACCCGGACCGGCTGTGCCCGCACGCGTCGGGCGGCAAGCTGTCCCCACGCCCGCATCCGGCGGTGCGACCTACCAGAGGGAGTCTCATCATGTTCAAGAAGACACTTGCCGCACTCGCACTCTGCCTCGCCTTCACCCTGCCCGCCTTCGCCGCGACACCGGTCAACGTCAACAAGGCCGATGCGCAGACCATCGCCAACTCGCTGGACGGTGTCGGCTTGGCCAAGGCCCAGGCCATCGTGGCCTATCGCAGCGCCCACGGCCCCTTCAAGAATGTCGACGATGTCGGCAACGTCAAGGGCGTCGGCGACAAGACCCTGGCGCGCAACCGCGACGCGATCCGCCTCAGCGGTACCGCGGGCAGCAAGCCGGCTTCGCGCAAGCCCGCGCACGGATCGCGCAAGCACTGACGGGCGTTCCCGTGCCGACCGGGTCGTGCAGCGCCCGGCCGGCGCGGGTCCCCTGCGGACGAAGTCGCATCGATTCGACGTGCGTTGCATGACGTATCCGATTGTTTCTGCTGCATGATTCTTGGCCTGGCTGCACGGACCAACAGGCAATGGGGGTTTTCGACGCAACCTCGTCGTGACGCTACACTTGCGCGCCTCATTGCACGAGCTGCACCGTGATCCTGCCCCGCTACCGCATCGCTCCTTCCCGTATTCCCGGCGCCGGCCGGGGCGTGTTCCTCGACGAGCCGCTTGCACGCGGTCGCATCGCGATCGCCCCGGACCGGATCGACGAGACGTGGTCGTTCGCCGAAATCATGTCCGACCCGGAACGTGCAGCCTTGCTGCATACGTCGGCACGCTGGTTCGAGGACCGCTACACCCTGTCGCCGGACTGGCCGGACGAGTGCTACGTGAACCACAGCTTCGAGCCGACCGGGTCGTGGCTGCTCGGATTCATTTTCGCGGCGCGCGATCTCGCCGCGGGTGACGAACTCACGGTCGACTATCGCCACCTGCTGGCGCCCGGGCAGGAAGAGACATTCCGTGATGCGCAAAGCGGCGAAGCCATCGTCGGCCATGCATGGAACGACAGTCTGCGCCTGGGCGTCGACGCGTTGCGCACCCTGCTTGGATGATGCGCCGCGGCATCGCGTCGCTACCATGGCCTCCATGCCTGCCCCGCGCGCCATCCGTCATCACGAACAACGCGATGAACCCTGGGCCAACGGTACCGGCCACACCACCGTGGTCCTGCGTGAGCCCGACAGCGCCGACTGGACGGTTCGCATCAGCGTCGCGAACGTGGAAAGGGACGGCCCGTTTTCGGAGTTGCCGGACACGCGGCGCGCGCTGGTACCGCTCGACGCCACGATGACGCTGCGCTTCCCGGATGGCAGCGAACGACGCGCCGCGCGCCTCGGTGTGTTGCACTTCGAGGGCTCTCCGGCGCCCTTCGGCGTGCTGTCGGAAGGGCCGACCCGGGACTTCAACCTGATGCTGCGCGGCACATCGCTTGGCGAAGTATTCGCGCGTACCCTGGTCGATTCCATGCTGTTGTCCACGGGACCGGACATTCGCTGGCTGGTGTACGTGGTTGCAGGTCGCGCCACGCTTCGCGCCGGCACGGCACCCGGCCTGACGCTGGACCCCCGGGATGCCGTTCTCGTCCCGGCCGACCGCGCCGCAAACCGGACGGTTATTGCCGGGGCGGGCGAAATCGTGCTCGTCAAGCTGTACGCTTGACGTCATTCCCACTCCATCCGGCGGCTCAGAGATGCGGATGCTGGTAGTCGAAGACGATGCAGCCATCGCCGACGCGGTCTGCGCATCGCTGACTCGCGCGGGCCACGCGGTCGATCACCTCGTCAACGGGAGGGCCGCGATCGCCGCGCTCAAGGAACATGCATTCGCCCTCGTCGTGCTGGACCTGGGGCTGCCGGGCGACGACGGCAGCGAGGTGCTGCGGCGCTTGCGTTCCGCCCACGACGGTATCCCCGTGCTCGTCATCACGGCGCGCGATGAACTCGACCTGCGCATCCAGACGCTGGATCTGGGCGCCGACGATTTCCTGGTCAAGCCTTTCAGCCTCGCGGAATTCGATGCGCGTGTGCGCGCATTGCTGCGCCGCCAGGGCAACCGCGGCTTGCCCATTCTCCGCCTGGGCAAGCTTTCGATCGACCTCGCCGGCCGCCGTGTGCTCCAGGACAACCAACCGCTGGAGTTGACCGCGCGGGAATACGCACTGCTCGAGGTGCTGGCGTCGCACCACAACCGGGTGACCTCGCGCGAACACGTGATCGAGGCGCTGTGCACCTGGAACGACGCACTCACCGACAACGGACTGGATATCGCTGTTTACCGCCTGCGTCGCAAACTGGCCGACAGCGGCGTCAGGCTGCGCACCGTCCGCGGGCTCGGCTACCTGCTCGAGGCCGATGATGATCCGTAACCCGAGCCTGCGCCGCCGCCTGTTGCTGTTCGTGTCCGTGCCGCTGCTGGCGGTGCTGGTCGGGGGCGGAGTCGTCAACTACGTGATCGGGCTGCACTATGCCAACCAAGTCTACGACCGCTGGCTGCTCAACAGCGCCAACGCCATGGGCGACCTCGTCAACAGCGACGCCGGACGCAACGAGCTCAGCGAGCAGGCCCGCATCCTGCTGCAGTTCTCCATCAACGATCGCAACATATTCGCCGTGCGCAGCCTGCGCTACGGCGTGCTGGCCGGCAACCAGGACTTGCCCCAGCCCCTCCCGAAGGCCTCGAACGGCCAGGCGGTTTTCACGGACTTCAACGAGAATGGCCGGCCGATGCGCATGGCGTCGGTGTTCGTCGCCAACAAGGCCGACCCCGGCGACATCCTGGTGATTTCGACGGCCGAGGCCGTGCGCAAGCGCAAGGCGCTGGCGCGCGACCTGCTGTTTTCAACCGCCCCCATCGAGCTGCTTCTGATCTGCGCGACGATGGCGCTGGTGTGGCTCGGCATCAACCGCGGTCTGCGCGTGCTCGATCCGCTTGCCCACGAAATCCGGATGCGCGATGCCGGGGACCTGTCGCCGCTGCGGACCGTCGATGCGCCGCTGGAAGTCCAACCGCTGGTGGCAACGATCGATGCACTCCTCGGCCGCCTCGATCGCATGCTGCGACAACAACAACGCTTCATTGCCGATGCGGCACACCAGCTGCGCACGCCGCTCGCGGGATTGCGCTTGCAGGCCGAACGCGCGCTGGCCGATCCCGACCCCAAGACCGTGCGCGAAGCGCTGGTCCACGTCGAGCGGCTGTCCGCCGGTACCGCACGCGCCGCCGGCCAGTTGCTGGCGCTCGCACGCGCGCAGGCGCCCGACGAATCCCTCGGCGTCGCGATGCCACTCGATCTCGCAGCCGTGGTCCGGGACGAAGTGGCCGCGCGCGTTCCCAATGCCATCGCGCACGGCGTCGATCTTGGTTACCACGGCCCGGAACGCGGTGTCACGCTGATCGGCGATACCGTCCTGTTGCGCGAGATGCTGGGCAACCTGATCGACAACGCGACGCGTTACGGCAGCCGCGGGGATGGCGTGATCACCGTCGGACTGCGGGTCGACGACCAGGGCGGCTGCGTACTGAGCGTCCAGGACAACGGACCGGGCGTGGCGCCGGACCTGGTGCCGCGTTTGGGGGAACGCTTCTTCCGCGCCATCGGCAACGGCCACGACGGAACCGGTCTCGGGCTGGCGATCGTGCGCGAAATCGCCGAACGCCACGGCGCCGACGTCGTATTCATCAACCACACCGACCCGCACGGCCTGCGGGTCGAAATCCGGTTTCCGCCGCCTGCCGCTGCAGGCGCATGACGAAGAAAACGGGGTGAAAACGGGGTCAGGTTCACTTTCGGGCGCTATGCTGGCAACGCGCATCGAATCGTCATCCGAAAGTGAACTTGACCCCGTTTTTGGTACGCCGCGGTCAGCGATCGTCGCGGGTGTAGACCACACCGTCTTCGACGCGAACCGGAAAGCTTGCGATGGGTTCGGTCGCCGGCGCCTGCAGGACCTCGCCCGTGCGCACGTCGAAACGCGCGCCGTGACGGGGGCACTCGATCTCGAACCCGCACACCTCGCCGCCAGCGAGTTCGCCGCCATCATGGGTGCAGGTATCCTCGATCGCGTACAGGTTGCCCTCGAGGTTGTACACGGCAATCGCGGTGTCATCGTCCCATACGACCTTGAATTCGCCCGGGAGCAACTCGTCCTGTGCGCAGACCTCGATCCAGTTGTCCGACATGCATCTTCTCCGATGTTACGGCGCGAGCAGGAGCCCGGTCGCGCGCAGGCGCGCTCCTACAGGAGCAGCACGGGCGTCGTCTGCAAGACTAAAGCTCCTTGACCAGCCACTCGAAACGCAGGTCATCGCGCTTGGGGATCCCGAAACGTGCATCGCCGTACGGAAACGGCCGGTGTTCGCCGGTGCGGTGGTAGCCGCGCCGTTCGTACCAGGCAATCAGCTCGACGCGCAGGTCGATCACGGTCATGCGCATCGCGTGGCAGTGCCACTCTTCGCGCGCAACACGCTCGGCTTCCGCCAGCAGCGCACTCCCTGCGCCACCGCCCTGCGCATCGGGGCGCACCGAAAACATCCCGAAATAACCGGTCGGCGCTGCATCGCTTCCCTGCTTCTCGATGAAGCAGCATGCGACGATCTGCCCGTTGCGTTCGGCCAGCAGCATCCGCGCATGCGAGCGCGCGACCAGTTCGGCGACTTCGCGCGCGTCGGTACGCTGGCCATCCAGATAATCGGCTTCGGTGGTCCAGCCGACACGACTGGCGTCGCCGCGATAGGCCGACTCGGTCAGCGCAACCACCGCCGCAACGTCATGAGCTTCCGCCACTCGGAAGTGCAACCCCGATTCACGATTCCCCATAACCGATTCCCGGCTCAAGCAAGCAGCTTCCGCACCCGGCCAATGGCTTCGACCAAGGTGTCGATCTCGGCCTCGGTGTTGTAGAACGCCAGCGATGCGCGGCAGGTGGCGGCTACGCCGTAGAACTGCATCAACGGGTGGGCGCAGTGATGGCCCGAGCGCACCGCCACGCCCTCCTGGTCCAGCAATGTCGCCAGGTCGTGCGCATGGACGCCGTCGATCAGGAACGAGATCACCGCCGCCTTGTCCGGCGCGGCACCGAAGATCCGCAATCCGGGGATGGCCTCAAGCCGCGGCGTTGCGTAGTCCAGCAATTCGTGTTCGCGTGCCGCGATGTTGTCCATCCCGATCCCGGACAGATAATCGATCGCAGCGCCAAGGCCCGCAAAACCCGCGGTGTTCGGCGTACCCGCCTCGAACCTGTGCGGCGAATCGGCGAAGGTGGTGCCGTCGAACGACACCGTGCGGATCATCTCGCCGCCGCCGAAGAATGGCGGCATCGAGTCCAGCAGTTCGCGGCGCGCCCACAGGGCGCCGGTACCCGTCGGGCCGCACATCTTGTGCCCGGTAACGCAATAGAAGTCGCAACCGATCGATTTCACGTCCAGCGGCAGGTGCGGCGCGGCCTGCGAGCCATCCACCAGCAGCGGGATGCCGCGTTTGCGGCATTCGCGCGCGAGCTGCTTGACCGGATTGACGGTGCCGAGCACGTTCGAGACGTGTACCACCCCTGCGAACTTCACCTCGGGTGTCAACGCCTCGACGAACTTCTCGACGAGCAATTCGCCGGACTCGGTGATCGGCGCGACCTTGAGATGCGCACCGATCAGCTTGCACACCAGTTGCCACGGCACGATGTCCGCGTGGTGCTCCATCGCGGTGACCAGGATCGCATCGCCCGGCTTCAGGCGCGGCAACAAATAACTATAGGCCACCAGGTTGGTCGCCATGGTGGTACCGGACGTCAGCACGATTTCGTCGCGATGGTTGGCGCCGAGGAACCCGGCCATGCCGGTGCGCGCGCCTTCATACAACGCGGTGGCTTCCTCGCTCAACTGGTGCACCGCACGCGAAACGTTCGCATTGTGCTCGCGATAGAAAGCATCAACCGCCTCGATCACCTGATTTGGCTTCTGAGAGGTATTGGCACTGTCGAGGTACACCAGCGGCTTGCCGTGCACCTTGCGCTTGAGGATCGGGAAGTCCTCGCGCACCCTGGCCCAGTCGACCGCTTGCGCAGGAGACGCCATCGATTTCACCGTCGCGCTCACGCCGCAACCTCCGGCAACTGTCCAGTCAGCAACGTCTCGCACTGCTTGCGCAACGGTGCCGGCTGGATGCCTTCCAGTGTCACCGCGCAGAACGCGTGCACCAGCATCCGCCGTGCGATGTCGAGCGGGATGCCGCGCGAGCGCAGGTAGAACAACACGTTTTCGTCGAGCTGGCCGACCGTGGCGCCATGGTTCGCCTGCACTTCGTCGGCGTAGATTTCCAGCGCGGGCCGGGTATCGATCTCGGCATCCGGCGAGAGCAGCAGGTTCTTGTTGTAGAAGCTGCCATCCGCGCCATCGGCCCCCGGCAATACCAGGATCCGGCCGTGCACCACGCCGCGCGCGCGGTCATCCGCCACGCCACGCCACAATGAGTTGCTTGCTGTATCGCGCCCGCGATGGGTCACCAGTACTTCGGTGTCGGCATGCTGGCGGCCATGCAACACGAACGCGCCGCGGCTGCGGAATCGTGAACGCGCGCCCGCGAGATCGACCCGGATCTCGTGGCGTGCGAGTTTGCCGCCCAGCTCCAGCGCATGAAAATCGAGCGTCGCGTCGTCGTGCAACTGGACGTCGCTGCGACGCAGGAACGTGGAATCGGCGCCCGTGTCCTGGACGCTCACCCAGTCGAGATGCGCCTGCTCGCGCAGGTTGACCTCGCACACCAGGTTGGCCAGATGACCGGTCGCCGCTTCGCCCACGTGGTGCTCGACGATTTCGAGATTCGCACCCTCGCCGAGTTCGACCAGGCTGCGCAGATGCCACGCCGTGGCCTGTTCCGCCGCGACACCCACGTGCATCACATGCAGCGGTTCAGCGACCCGCACGCCCGCAGAGACCCGCACGATCATGCCGTCGGCTGCGAGCGCGCGATTCAAGAACGTGAAACCGTCGTCTTCTCCATCCCTGCGCGCACTCAGCAGAAAGCGCAACGGTTCGGGCTCATCGCGCAGCGCCGACGAAAGGGGTTGCAGCGTGACGCCTTCCGGCAAGCCATCGAGCCGCGAAAGATCGGTGCGAAACGCGCCGTTGACGAATACCACGCAACATTTGTCCTGCGCCGTCGGTGCCAACAGCGCCTCCGGCACGGTACGGGTTGTTGCCTCGTCGTCGTGCGCCGCATATTGGCGCTGTGCCAGCGCGCGCAACGCCGTGTACTTCCACAGTTCGTTGCGGGCCGTCGGAAGGCCGCCTTCCACGAATGCCCGCAGCGCGTCCCGTCGTGCGGCATCCAGCCAGGCGAGACCGCTGCCCGGCAGCGGGGCGGCCGCGGCGGCCGCCTGCATCGATCCGACGAAAGGCGCCGCAGCGCTCACGCTTGCGCCTCCATGGGCGTACGCTCGCGTACCCAGGCGTAACCGTGTGCTTCCAGTTCCTGAGCGAGTTGCGCATCGCCGCTCTCGACGATTCGGCCGCCGTCGAGTACGTGCACGAAGTCCGGCACGATGTAATCCAGCAGGCGCTGGTAGTGGGTGATCACGAGGAACGCACGCTCCGGCGAACGCAGCGCGTTCACGCCGGCGGCAACCTGCTTCAACGCATCGATGTCGAGACCGGAGTCGGTCTCGTCCATGATCGCGAGTCGCGGTTCCAACAGCGCCATCTGGAACACCTCGTTGCGCTTCTTTTCGCCACCACTGAAACCTTCGTTGACCGCGCGGTTCAGGAGATCCGGCGTCATGCCCATTTCCTTGACCCGGCCACGCACCAGTTTCAGGAACTGCATGGAATCGATTTCCTCCTCGCCACGCGACTTGCGCTGGGCATTCAGCGCCGCGCGCAGGAAATAGGTGTTGTTGACCCCGGGAATCTCGACCGGGTACTGGAAGGCAAGGAACATGCCGGCGGCGGCTCGCACTTCGGGGTTCATCTCGAGCAGGTTCTTGCCGTCGAACGTGACGGTGCCCTCGGTGACTTCGTAGCCTGGCCTTCCGGCGAGGACATTGCCGAGTGTCGATTTGCCCGCGCCGTTGGGACCCATCAGCGCGTGGACTTCGCCGGCGTTCACTTCCAGCGACAGGCCCTTCAGGATTTCCTTGCCGGCGACGCGGGCGTGGAGATTTTCGATTTTCAGCATGTCATCCTCTGTATTCGACTCCTTCCCCTTCAAGGGGAAGGCTGGGATGGGGATGGGGTTGAAACGTCAACTGCAAACCCATCCCCACCCTGACCCTCCCCCTGAAGGGGAGGGAACTCGGCGGGTTACGCGCCTCTGGCGCTAACCCGCCCTACCTTCATCTCAACCTATCGCACCTTCCAGCTCTCGTAGGGTGGGTTAGCCGCGTAGCGTCGCAACCCACCGGGACCTTACGGCGGGTTACGCGTCTGTGGCGCCAACCCGCCCTACTTCTCACTTCAGCCGATCGCGCCTTCCAGCGACACTTCCAGCAACGCCTTGGCTTCCACCGCAAACTCCATAGGCAGTTCGCGGAACACCTGCTTGCAGAACCCGTCGACGATCATCGATACCGCATCTTCCTCACCGATGCCGCGCGAGCGGCAATAGAACAATTGGTCGTCGGAAATCTTCGAAGTCGTCGCCTCGTGCTCGACGACCGCGGTCGGGTTTTTCACTTCCATGTACGGGAAGGTGTGCGAGCCGCACTTCTTGCCGATCAGGATCGAATCGCAGCGGGTGTGGTTGCGCGCATTGGCCGCGCCCTTCTCGATCTTGACCAGGCCGCGATAACTGTTCTGGCTGCGTCCCGCGCTGATCCCCTTGGACACGATCTTGGATTTGGTATCGCGCCCGATGTGGATCATCTTGGTGCCGGTGTCGGCCTGCTGGAAATTGTGGGTCAACGCAACCGAATGGAACTCGCCAACGGAACGGTCGCCGCGCAGCACGCAGCTCGGATATTTCCAGGTGATCGCGGAACCCGTCTCGACCTGGGTCCAGGTGATGCGCGAGTCGTCGCCGCGGCACTCGCCACGCTTGGTGACGAAGTTGTAGATGCCGCCCTTGCCGTTCTCGTCGCCGGGGTACCAGTTCTGTACCGTCGAGTATTTGATGTTGGCGCGTTCCAGCGCCACCAGCTCGACCACCGCCGCGTGCAACTGGTTTTCGTCGCGCATCGGCGCGGTGCAGCCTTCCAGATACGACACGACCGCGTCTTCTTCGGCGATGATCAGGGTGCGTTCGAACTGGCCGGTGTGGCCGGCGTTGATGCGAAAATACGTGGACAGTTCCATCGGGCAGCGCACGCCTTTCGGGATGAACACGAACGAGCCGTCCGAGAACACCGCCGAATTCAGCGCCGCGAAGAAATTGTCGCCCTGCGGCACGACCGTGCCGAGGTATTGGCGAACCAGGTCGCCGTGCTCGCGGATCGCCTCGCTCATCGAGCAGAAAATCACCCCGACCTTGGCGAGTTGCTCGCGCGCGGTATTGGCGACCGATACCGAGTCGAACACCGCGTCGACCGCGACGCCCGCCAGCTTGGCGCGCTCGTGCAACGGCACGCCCAGCTTGTCGTAGGTTTCCAGCAGTTTCGGATCGACCTCGGCGAGTGACTTCGGCTTGTTCTTGGGCGCCGAGTAATAACTGATCGCCTGGAAGTCGATCGGCGCCAGTTTCACGTGCGCCCAGTTCGGCTGCTGCATGGTCAGCCAGTGGCGATACGCCGACAAGCGCCATTCGGTCATCCACTCCGGCTCTTCCTTGAGGGCGGAAAGCGCGCGGACGGTGTCCTCGTCCAGCCCCGGCGGCAGGCTGTGCGATTCGATGTCCGTGATGAAGCCCGCGTCGTAGCGACGCGACAATGCAGCCTGGACTTCACTGGATTGGGTTGCCATGCTCGTCTCCTTCACACTGCCCGCGCGCCGTGCGCGCCTGCCGGCCGCCGCCGCGCCATGTCGGCGAGGCTGACCGCACGCAACGCGCTGTCGATCGTGGCGCCGACGCCCTGCCAGTCACGCGATACCGCGCAATACGAGCGGCGTTCGCACCCGGCGTGGCCGACGCTGCATTCGGTCAATCCGATCGGGCCGTCCAGCGCCTCGACGATTTCGGCCAGCGAAATGTCCCGTGCCGAGCGCGCCAGCCGATAGCCACCGGTAGCGCCGCGAAACGATTCCACCAGGCCGGCCCGGGCAAGCCGCTTCAGCAATTTGCTGACCGTGGGCAATCCGAGGCGGGTTTCCTCGCCCACCTCCGCGGCCGGCAGCACCTCCGTCGGATGCCGCGCAAGGCACGCCATCACCACGGACGCGTAATCGGCAAGTCGGCTGACGCGGATCATTCGGGCTGGGGCCTTCAATAAGTACCAATATGGTACTGATTGCAGGGTTTCATCGCAAGGACGGCGTCGACGATCACGACGCCATATTCACACTCCCTCGCGTCGTTTGAAAAAGAAACGGGCGCACGCGGCGCCCGTTTCCGGATCAAGCATGGATCGCGATCAGCTTTCGGCAACCACGTGCACTTTCACCGGCGCCTTCACATCGGCGTGCAGCGAAATCTCCACCTCGTAGTCACCGGTATTGTGGATCGCGCCTTCCGGCATGATCACTTCGCTCTTCTCGAGCGCGAGGTCCTGGCTGGTGAAAGCATCGGCGATCTCCCGCGGGCCGACCGAGCCGAACAGCTTGCCTTCGGGGCTGGCGTTGGCACTGATGGTCGCCTCGGCATTTTCGAACTTCGCCGCGCGCGCCTGCGCGTCGGCCAGCAGCGCGTTGGCCTTGGCTTCGTACTCCGAGCGCTTCTGCTCGAAGGCTTCGAGGTTGGCCTTGTCGGCCGGCACGGCCTTGCCCTGCGGCACCAGGTAATTGCGTCCGTAGCCGGGCTTGACCTTGACCTTGTCGCCCAGCGCGCCGAGGTTCTTCACCTTTTCCAGCAAGATGACTTCCATTGAAATCTCCGATTCGTTAGCGCCTCTTCGACGACGCAGCCAGTGGGTGTCCGAAGGATTGCAATACAACCGCTTCGTTCGAAGCAGTTTTTGGTGAACAGTCGGGGCAGGAAGCCCGTTCTGATGTCGCTGATTGCCGAAGGCATGACGCGTCCCGGCAGATCAGTACGCAGCGATCACGGACGATCGCTATACAAAATGATTGTCGCTGTACGGCAGCAACGCGAGGAAACGTGCGCGCTGCACCGCCGTCGACAACTGGCGCTGGTAACGCGCCTTGGTGCCGGTAATGCGGCTGGGGACAATCTTGCCGGTCTCGGTCACGTATTGCTTGAGCGTGACAAGATCCTTGTAATCGATGTGCTCCACGCCCTCGGCGGTGAAGCGGCAGAATTTCCTGCGGCGAAAAAACTTGGACATGTTGGGGGCTCCAGTCTTCTTCCTGGTCGGGCGAGGCATCAGGCGGCTTCCTCGCGGTCACGACGTTCGCTGCGCTCACCACGATCATTGTCGTCATCGTCATCGCGGCGCCGGGACGGTTTGTCGTCCTTGTCCTTGGTCTTCATGATCAGGGACGGCTCGGTTTCGGCGCAGTGCCATTGCATGATCAGGTGCCGCAGCACTGCGTCGTTGAAGCGGAAACCGGACTTCAACTCGTCGATGGCCTTCGGCCCGCACTCGATGTTGAGCAGCGCGTAGTGGGCCTTGGCCAGGTGCTGGATGGGATAGGCGAGCGGGCGGCGGCCCCAGTCTTCGACGCGGTGCACCTTGCCGCCTTCGGCCTCGATCAGGCCTTTGTAGCGGTCGAGCATGCCCGGCACCTGCTCGCTCTGGTCCGGATGGACCAGGAACACGACTTCATAGTGACGCATTGTGTTTCCTCATGGACGTCGCCACGGCAAACCGCCATGACGGGACAGCCTCCCGACAAGGAATCCGGCGGTGAGGCGAGGGACTCCGCGAACCTATTGGCTGCGGAGAACCGTGAATTGTAAAGGCAGTCAGGGTCCTGCCGCAACCACGCCCCAATCGGACCCGGGTTTGGCCGCGGAACCCACGCGCATGCCAGCAACGGCGTTGAAGGCAGGATCAGCGGCCGCCGGCCAGGGAAGACGTCGTCGGAGACGCCATCCGGATGGCTCCTGTCGCCGCCACGCCGGCTCAGCCGGCCTTGCCCACGGTGAAACTTTCCCCGCAACCGCACTCCGCCACGGCATTGGGATTGTGGAACACGAACGCGGCGTTGACGCCCTCGCGCGCGTAGTCGATGCGGGTACCTTCCACGAGCGGCAGCGCCCTGGCGTCGACCACGAGCTTGATGCCGTCGAGATCGAATACCTTGTCGCCAGCGGCCACGTTGCTGGCCAGATCGACGGTGTAGCCGAATCCCGAGCAACCGGTTCGCTTGACACCGAAGCGGATGCCTGCGGCGGCGGGGTTCTTGCCGAGGAAGTCGCGCATGCGCGCGGCGGCGGACGGGGTGAGTTCTATGGCCATGGCGAAGTCGGTTGCAGGGTCGGGATCGGGACGTGCTGCGCTATTATCGCGCGTTCACTTGGCTCCAACATGACATCCGCAGAGCAGGGTTTCAAGCAATGGCGACGTTGAGCGTCAAACAGGCGTTGTCCGGGAACGTCCCGGAAGGGGAATCCATCGAAATTCGCGGCTGGGTGCGCACCCGCCGGGATTCC
>DASUKQ010000147.1:0-19662 GCA_036278635.1 Rhodanobacteraceae bacterium | reverse complement strand
AACGTGCAACACGCTCAGGGGCACATCCAGCGATCCGCAAAAATTCGTGCAATGCGCGGCCCAATCGGAACTGTCGGGATGCAGGCCGTGGTCGACATGCAGCGCGCGCAAGCCGCATTCGCGGGCCTCGGGCATTTGCGCGAGCGCGTGCAACAAGGCGGTGGAATCGGTGCCGCCGCTGAAGGCGACGCATAGCGCGGGCGGGGTAGCCACGCGGATCTGCTCGCGCAATCTGTCGAGCCACACGGGGAATCAACCTTTGCCGGATTTCGTGCGGTTGCGTACGTGGATGGTCTTGGGGCGTCCTTCGCCGGAACTGCGCCGCTCGATTTCGAACAACGTGGTCGCGGCGACGAGGTCGCTCAGCTTGCCGTAGCCATAGCTGCGCGCGTCGAAGTCCGGGCGCTGCTTGTTGATGATCGAGCCGACCGCTCCCAACCCTGCCCAGCCATCTTCGTCCGACGCGGCATCGATGGCGTTGCGCAACAAGTTCACCAGCCCGGAATCCTGCTTCAGTTGCGCTGCGCTGCGTGGTTTCTGCGGGGCCGCTTCGTCCGGCTTGCCCGAGAGGTTTTCGACGTAGATGAACTTGTCGCAGGCCGCGACGAACGGCTCGGGGGTCTTGCGCTCGCCGAACCCGTAAACGATCAGGCCGGATTCCCGGATGCGCCCCGCCAGACGCGTGAAATCGCTGTCGCTGGAGACGATGCAGAAACCGTCGAAACGGCCGGAGTAGAGCAGGTCCATGGCATCGATGATCAGCGCGGAATCGGTCGCGTTCTTGCCGCGCGTGTAGCCGAACTGCTGCATCGGCTGGATCGATTGCGTCAACAATTCTTCCTTCCAGCCCTTGAGGTGGTTGCCGGTCCAGTCGCCGTAGGCGCGCTTGACGTGCGCGGTGCCGTACTTGGCGATTTCAGCCAGCAAGGCGGTGAGCAACGACGGTTGTGCGTTGTCGGCATCGATCAACACCGCCAGCTTGGCGGCCGAGTCGTTGGCCATGTCTGAACTCCGTCGCGTTGGGACGCCGATGGTAGCGCGGGATTCAATTCGGCAGGCCACAGCTTGTCGAATTTGTGCTCCAGGGGCGTTTCCGGTGCATCGCGTTCGGCCTGGGTGAGCGGCATGGCGCGACCTTGCATCTGCGTCGCGTAACTCGCCAGGTCGAACAACGCGAGCACGCGATGGATCTATGCGTTCGTCAGGTATTGCGTCAGATCGCGCGGTACAAAAGTGCCGAGTCCGGTGCTGCCCCACACGAGGCTACCGAGAAATCTCCTTCTTGCTCCTGCCGGTAGCAGCGACAGGGGCGATTGCTCGAGGGATCGTTTTGAGGTAGCGTTCGAGCTGGACGCCGGTACGGATCGGCGTCGCGGCAGCCACAGGCGCGGCTCCATTCGCAACCCCGGCCGCGCAGGGAGCGCAGAACGCGAACACCAAGAGCATCACGAGGCGCGCTTTCATCCTTCGCCCCTTGCGGCGCGGTGCGCTCCCATCGTCCCTCCGCTATTCCTGGTAGGTGCCGTATTTGCGCAGGCGCTGGTAGCGCTGCTCGAGAAGGTCGTTGGCGGGCAGTGCGGTGAGTTCGTCGAGCTGGTTGATCAGCACGGCTTTCAGCCGTATCGCCATCGAACGCGGATTGCGGTGGGCGCCGCCGGTGGGTTCGCGGATCATCTTGTCGATCAGGCCGAGTTCGAGCAGCCGCGGTGCGGTCAGGCCCAGCGCCTCGGCGGCGTCCCTGGCGCGGCCGGCGTTCTTCCACAGGATCGACGCACAGCCTTCCGGCGAGATCACCGAATAGGTCGAATACTGCAGCATGTTGACGCGGTCGCCGACGCCGATTGCGAGGGCGCCACCCGAGCCGCCCTCGCCGATCACTGTGCACACGATCGGTACCTCGAGTTCCGCCATCTCCTCGAGGTTGCGCGCGATCGCCTCGCTCTGGCCGCGTTCCTCGGCACCGACGCCGGGGTAGGCGCCGGGCGTGTCGATGAAAGTCACCACCGGCAGGCCGAAACGTTCGGCCATCTTCATCAGGCGCAATGCCTTGCGATAACCCTCCGGGCGCGGCATGCCGAAATTGCGGCGGACCTTGGACTTGATGTCGCGGCCCTTCTGGTGGCCGATCATCATGACCGGGCGTCCGACGATGCGGGCCAGTCCGCCCACGATGGCTTCGTCGTCGGCGTACATGCGGTCGCCCGCCAATTCGTGGAACTCGTCGCAGATGACGGCGACGTAATCCTTCGTGTACGGCCGCCCGGGGTGCCGCGACATCTGGGTGATCTGCCAGGGCGTCAGGTTGCGGAAGATCTCCGCGGTCTTGATGCGCAGCTTGGAACGCAGCTTGCCGACTTCGTCATCGACGTCGATGGCACTGTCGTGGCCGGCGCTGGTCAGTTCGCGCAGCTTGCCTTCCAGCTCCGCGATCGGCTGTTCGAAATCGAGGAAGTTGGGGTTCATTCCCAGCCTGATTGGGCAAAGCCGCGATTATACCGGCGCCGGAGCGCGCATTCGGTCCGCCAGCCAAGAACGGGGTCAGGTTCACTTTCTGTCCGAGAACAACGGGGTGAGCTGGTTGCCCATGCCAGGAAGTGAACCTGACCCCGTTCTTCATCGTTCATCAAGCCGGCCTGGACAACGCCGGCTGCACGGATTTGACGCCCGGTACTTCGGCCAGGGTGCGCAGCAGGTCGGTGTTGACGCGCACCCGCCAATCGTCGCCGAGCTTGAGGTCGGCGCTGCCCGCGGTGTTCTGGTAGCCGGTGACGAGCAACGGAGTCTGCCCGCCGCAGTGTCCCGCCAACGCGCGCTTGAAGCTGTCGACGAAACGCGCGTCGATGCCATTGACGCCGATCCGCAACACGCGCGCGCCGGCCTCGCAGGCTTCGTCGAGCGTCCACACGCGGCGCGCGCGGAGTTGCAATTCGCCGCTGTAATCGTCGAGCCCGAGGCCGCCCTCGATCACGAGTATGGCGTCGGGTTGCAGCAGCGCGTCGTACTGCTGCAGCGCCTCGCGGAAGAACCCGACCTCGATCGCGCCGGTCCAGTCCTCGATGCGCACGGATGCCGCGCTGTCGCCGCGCTTGCGCATCTTCACGATCATGCCGGCCACGGCCCACGGCGTTTCGGGTGCCCGGCGGTAGCGGTTGTCGTCGTCACCGTTGCGGGGCGGCGGCGGTTCGTAGTTCTGCGCGATCTCGCCGATGGGACAGGTGGCGAGTTGCGACAGCACCTCGCGCCAGGGATCGGTCGGGTGTCCCGAGAAGTAATGCCCGAGCGTGGCGCGTTCGCCGGCGAGCCGCTTTTCCAGCGACCACGGCGGCCGTGGCGTGGCGGCGAGCGAAACGGTGGCGGTCGGCGCCAGCGCAGCGCCGAACATATCGTTCTGACCGGCCTCGCGATCGCGCAGGCTTTGCTCGGCGGCCCTCACGGCCTCGGGAAGTTGCGCGATGAGGCTCGCGCGATTGCTGCCCAGCGCATCCATGGCGCCGGACTGGATCAGGGCTTCGAACACGCGCTTGTTGAGCTTGCCGGAATCCATCCGTGCGCAGAAATCGGCGAGGTCGTGGAACGGTCCGCCGCGCGAGCGGGCGTCCACGATGGCTTCGCATACGCCGCGTCCGACACCCTTGATGGCACCGAGGCCGTAGCGGATCGTGCCGCGCGCGTCCGGGTGTGCCTGCCGATCGGCTTCGACATTCGCGATGAAGTGATGGCGCGAGATGTTGACGTCGGGCGGCAACACCTCGATGCCCATGGCACGCGCATCGTCGATGAACACGACCAGCTTGTCGGTGGCGTCCATGTCCGCCGACAGCGTGGCCGCGAGGAATTCGGCGGGGTCGTGTGTCTTCAGCCACGCGGTCTGGTAGGCGACCAGCGAATACGCGGCGGCGTGCGATTTGTTGAAGCCGTAGCCCGCGAATTTTTCCATCTGGTCGAAGATCTGTTCGGCCTTGCGCTCGGGCACGCCGTTCTGCACCGCGCCGTCGCGGAAGATCGAGCGGTGCTTGGCCATTTCGGCCGGCACCTTCTTGCCCATCGCGCGGCGCAGCAGGTCGGCGGCGCCCAGCGAATAGCCGCCGACGATCTGCGCCATCTGCATCACCTGCTCCTGGTACACCATGATGCCGAAGGTTTCGCGCAGGATGGGCTCGACGCGCGGATCGGGGTAGGCGACCGGTTCACGCCCGCGCCTGCGCGCGACGTAGCTCGGGATCAGGTCCATGGGGCCGGGGCGGAACAACGCGTTCAGCGCGATCAGATCCTCGAGGCAATCCGGCTTCGCGTCCTTCAGCAGCCGTTGCATGCCGGCACCTTCGAACTGGAACACCGCGACCGTGCGCGCCTCGCGGAACATCCGGTAAACCCCGGCATCGTCGAGCGGCAGCTTGGCGATGTCCCACGGCGCTTCACCCGCCTCGACGCGCCTCGCGTTGATGGCCTTCATCGCCCAGTCGATGATGGTGAGGGTACGCAGGCCGAGGAAGTCGAATTTGACCAGGCCGACTGTTTCGACGTCGTTCTTGTCGTACTGGGTCACGACGCCGCCGCCGCCGGGCTCGCAATACAGCGGCGCGAAATCGGTGAGCGGGGTCGGGGCGATCACCACGCCGCCGGCGTGCTTGCCGGCGTTGCGCGCGAGTCCTTCCAGTTTCAATGCGAGGTCGATCAGCGTGCGGGCCTCGTCGTCCTGCTGGTAGGCGTCGCAGAATTCGCGCACCACCCGGCCGGCATCCTTCTTCGACTTTTCGCTGCGCCCGAGCGCGTCGGAAAGCGTGAGATCCAGCGGCATGCGCGGGATCAATTTCGCGATCCGGTCCACCTGTCCGTAGGGCATCCCCAGCACGCGTCCGCAATCGCGCAGCACGGCCTTGGCCGCCATCGACCCGTAAGTGATGATCTGGCTGACCTGGTCGCGGCCGTACTTTTGTGCGACGTAGGCGATCACCTCGTCGCGGCGTTCCATGCAGAAGTCCACGTCGAAGTCCGGCATCGACACGCGTTCGGGATTGAGGAAGCGCTCGAACAGCAAGCCGAAACGCAATGGGTCGAGGTCGGTGACGCGCAGGCTCCACGCCACCACCGAACCCGCGCCCGAGCCGCGCCCCGGGCCGACCGGAATGTCCTGCGCCTTGGCCCAACCGATGAAGTCGGCGACGATCAGGAAGTAACCGGCAAAGCCCATCTTGCCGATGACGTCCAGCTCCGTTTCGAGGCGCGCTTCGTAATCCTCGCGCGGGTGGCCCTCGGCCATGCCGGATTCGGCCAGCCGTCGTTCCAGGCCCGCGCGCGCCTGATCGCCGATCCACGATTCCAGCGTGTGCTTTTCCGGAACGGGGAACGCCGGCAGGTAATACTTGCCGAACGACAATTCGAGGTTGCAGCGCTTGGCCAGTTCGACTGTGTTTTCGAGCGCTTCGGGAAGATCGGCGAATGCGGCGGCCATCGCGTCGGGCGGCTTCAGCCACTGTTCGGACGAATAGTCGTGCGGCCGGCGCGGATCGGACAGCTGGAATCCCTGCTGGATACAGACCCGCGCCTCGTGCGCCTCGAAATCGTCGGCATCGAGAAAGCGCACGTCGTTGCTGG
Organism: Rhodanobacteraceae bacterium; assembly: GCA_036278635.1. GTDB lineage: Bacteria > Pseudomonadota > Gammaproteobacteria > Xanthomonadales > Rhodanobacteraceae > 66-474. The sequence continues at coordinate 14,067 of DASUKQ010000147.1, read as the reverse complement.
CGATGACCGGCAGGTCGAGGGCCGCGCCAAGCTGCAAGGCCTGCGCATTGAAGGCTTCCTCGCCGTCACGGCCGGTGCGGGTGAGTTCCAGATACAGGCCGTCCCCGAAATGTCGACGCAGGGCATCGAGATTCGCGCGCGCGTCGCGCTCGCGCCCGGTTGCGACGAGTTGCCCGCAGGCGCTGTCGCGCCCCGCGATCGCGAACAGGCCGGCCACGGCTCCGTCCAGCCATTCCGGCTGCAATTGCGCGCGACCGGCATGCTGGCCTTCCAGCCACGCGCGCGAGATCAGCCGCGTCAGGTTGAGGTAGCCGTCGTGATCACGACAAAGCACGGTGAGCCTGCCGGGCCGCGAGGCATCCTCCGGATTCGCAAACCACAGATCGCAACCGACGATGGGCTTGATCCCCGCCTGTTCGGCGGCCCGGTAAAACTTGATCTGCGCGAACAGGTTGGAGTCGTCGGTCAGCGCGAGCGCGGGCAGTCCCAGCTCCACGGCCCGGCTCACCAGATTGGTGTGCTTCGCCTTGGTCGGGTCGCCATATTCCGGTTTCTCCGGGATACGGATGGTGGAGTCGCGCAGCGAGTATTCGCTGTGGACGCGCAGGTGGATGAAATCGATCGGCATGGGCGCACGCGTGGTATTCCGGCAAGCGTATTGCCGACGGGCAGGGGCGGCAAGCTTGACAGCCCGGCGATTGCCATCATTCCACGTGCTTGCCACCTGCAGGAGCCGTCTTGCTGGCGACCACGATCGCGCGCAGGCGCGTTTCTGCGAAGAGCTCCGCGGCCAAGGCTTTTGTAGGAGCCTGCCTGGAGGCGACCCCGATCGCGCGCAGGCGCGCTCCTACGAAGAGCTCCGCGGGTCAGGGTTTTCGCAGGAGCCTGCCTGCAGGCAACCGCGAGCCTGCGTCATCGCCACATGGGCGCAAGTTCGGATTGTCGGGGCGCGCACAGTGCCCGCACTGGCGCGAAGCTGCGGCGGTGTTCGGGGCAGGGGCCCAGCCTGCGCAGCGCCGCGACGTGGCCTGGCGTCGGATAACCCTTGTGTTGCGCGAAGCCATAGCCGGGCCAGCGTGCATCCATGTCCCGCATCATCCGGTCGCGGGTGACCTTGGCGACGATGGAGGCGGCGCTGATGGCCGGCGCCAGTGCGTCGCCGGCGACCACCGCGCGCGCGGGGCAGGGCAGAATGCGCGGCAGGCGATTGCCGTCGATCAGGGCGAACGCCGGCGCACAGGCCAGGCCGGCCAGGGCACGCGTCATGCCGATCATGCGTGCATGGAAAATGTTGATGCGGTCGATTTCCTCGACCCCGACCGCCACCACGCTCCACGCGCTGGCGCGGGCGACGATGCGCGCGTACAGCTTTTCACGCGTGGCCTGGGGCAGCACCTTGGAATCGTCGAGCCCGTTGATGCGGCCCGCGGGATCGAGGATCACTGCCGCGACCACCACGGGGCCGGCCAACGGCGCGCAGCCGGCTTCGTCCACACCCGCGATACTTGCCGCGTTCGGCCAGCGCCGGAGTTTGTGGCGCGGCAACCTCGCGAAGAGGGAACCTTCGGCAAGGGGTTCGTCCACTGACAGGTTCTGGTGTCGTTGTTGGATCATGAACGTTGCCCGACAATATCCGGTCGCATGATCAGCCTGTCAATCGCGCGCGCCGCGGTCGCCGCGCCGCCGCCGCCCGCGTGCAGCGCGAGGTGCATCTGCTCGAATTCGCGGACGAGTCGATCCCGTTGCCCGGGCGAACGGAACAGTGCCAGCACGGCGGCGGCGAGTTGGTCCGGCGTGCAGTCCGATTGCATCAATTCGGGGACCAGCTTGCGTCCCGCAAGCACGTTGGGCAGCGAGTAGGTGTCGGTCTTGAGCATGCCCAGGCCTTTCACGACGGCATGGGTGAGCGGCGCGATCCGGTACGCCACCACCATCGGGCGTTTGGCAAGCATGGCCTCCAGTGTCGCCGTGCCCGACGCGACCAATACCACGTCGGCGGCCGCCATTGCTTCATGGGCCTGGCCGTTGAGCAGCACAACGGGACTTGGGACTCGGGACTCGGGACTCGGGAATGCAACCGCTCCGGCCGCTTCCGACGTGGCGCTTGGAGTATCCGGGAGAACCGGCGTCTCGACGATGGGCGCGTTCCCTGCTTTTGCGAGCATCGGACCCCGGGTCGGGATTCCCGGTTTTCGCAGCAAGTTTTCAATCTCCCGTCGGCATCTTTCATTCGCAGCCGGGATCACGATCTGCAATCCGGGGATTGCGACGGCCACGCGTTGCGCGGCATCCAGGAAAATCGCGCCCAGCCGGTGGATTTCAGAAAGCCGGCTGCCGGGCAATACCGCCAGCACCCGCGCATCCACCGGCAGGCCGAGCCCGGCGCGTGCCGCGGCCTGGTCCGGATCCAGCGGGAAACGGTCCGCCAGTGGATGCCCGACGAATTGCGCGTCGACGCCGTGCTTCGCGTAGATCGCCGGTTCCATCGGGAACAGGCACAGCACGAGATTCGCGGATTCGCCGATCTTCGCCGCGCGGCGCTCGCGCCACGCCCAGACCGAGGGACTGACGTAATGCACGGTGCGCACGCCGGCGCGCTTCAGTCTTTTCTCCAGGCCCAGGTTGAAGTCGGGCGCGTCGATGCCGATGAAGGCATCCGGCTGCAGCGTGATCAGGCGGCGTGCGAGCGACGCGCGCACGCGCAGCAGTCGCGGCAGGTGGCGCAGCACTTCGGCGATACCCATCACCGAGAGTTCGGAGATGTCGTGCCATGCGTCGAAGCCCGCCGCGCGCATGCGGGGTCCGCCCACGCCGACGAAACGCGCGTCGGGAAATCGCGCGCGCAAGGCCCCGACCAGATCCGCGCCGAGCTGGTCGCCGGAATCCTCGCCGGCGACGAGGGCAAATACGGGACCGGGGACCCGGGACCCGGGACCCGGCGGCGCGCGGCTGCCATCCTCCGATCGTGCAGATGAGTTCATGTGGATAGCATGGCCGGTCGGAATCCAGAAAGCATTTAGCCCCGGGGCCGTGAGGCGGTATATGCGGAGGGAAACTCGGTAATTTCAGCGCGGTGAACGGCTGCATGGCGCGTGCTTTTTCGGGTCCCCGGTCCCGGGTCCCGAGTCCCGGCTTTCAGCGCACCAACGCCCGTTCGCTGCGGTCGATGAACTCGACGAAGGCACGCACGTCCCCGCTCGCGTCGGCCTGTTCGGCCAGCGCGGAGCGGGCTTCTTCCAGCGTCTTGTGCGACAGGTACAGGGTGCGATAAGCGCGCTTGATCGCCAGGATGCGCGCGGTGTCGAAGCCGCGTCGCTTCAAGCCTTCCGCATTGACGCCGCGCGGCACGGCGAACTGTCCGGCCACATAGATGAAAGGGGGTACGTCGCGATTGATGGCCGAATACATCGCCGCGAAGGCATGCGCACCGATCTTGCAGAACTGGTGCACGCCCGCGAAACCACCCAGCACCACGTGATCGCCGACCTCGACATGGCCAGCCAGCGTCGCGTTGTTGGCGAGGATGGTATGGCTGCCGACGGCGCAGTCGTGGGCGATGTGCACGTAGGCCATGATCCAGTTGTCGTCGCCGATCCGGGTGACGCCGCCGCCTTCGCGGGTGCCGCGGCTCACCGTCACGAACTCGTGGAAGGTGTTGCCGTCGCCGATCACGAGTTCGGTGCGTTCACCCGCGTATTTCTTGTCTTGGGGGTCGCCGCCGATCGAGGCGTAGGCACCGATGCGGTTGTTGCGGCCGACGCGTGTCGGGCCCTTGAGCAACGCGTGGGCGCCGACCGTGCTGCCGTCGCCGATTTGGACCTCGGGGCCGATGACCGCGTAGGGGCCGACGGTGACGTCATCGGCGAGGCCGGCGCCCGCATCGACGATCGCGGTCGGGTGGATCCTGGGGGAATCCGGGCTCACCGGCGGCTTTCCGCGCACATCAGTTCGCAGGTTGCGGCGTCCTTGCCGTCGACCGTCGCGCGCGCGGTGAAGATGCCCATGCTGCGGATCAGCCGCTTGAGCTTCACTTCCAGGCGCAACTGGTCGCCGGGCACGACCGGCTTCAGGAAACGCGCATTGTCGACCTTGGCGAGGTAGAAGATCGGGTGGTCATGTTCCGAATACGTGCCGGAAAGCCCGATAAGCAGTCCGGATGCCTGCGCGAGTGCTTCCACGATCAACACGCCGGGCATCACGGGGTGGCCCGGGAAATGGCCTTCGAAGAATGGTTCGCCGACCGTGACGTTCTTGATCGCGACGATGCTTTCCCCCGGGGTGAACTCGACCACCCGGTCGACCAGCAGGAATGGATAGCGGTGCGGCAGGATCGCCGCGATCCTTTCGGCATCGACCGGCAGGGCCACGGGCGCAGCAGTGTCATTCATCAAGTGCGTTCCTTGTTCAATGCATCCATTTGTTTTTCCAGCGCCGCAATGCGGCGTGCCATCTTGTCGAGTTGGCGCATGCGCGCGGCATTGCGGCGCCACGCGCGGTTCTCCTCGATCGGCGCACCCGAAGAATAGACGCCGGGCGTGCGGATCGAGTGGGTCACCAGGCTCATCGCCGTGATGGTAACGCGATCGGCGACGTCGAGGTGTCCGAGTACCCCGGCACCCCCGCCGATCAGGCAGTCGCGGCCAATCCTCGCGCTGCCGGCCACGGCCGCGCAGCCCGCCAGCGCGGTATGTGCACCGATGCGCACGTTGTGGGCGATCTGGACCTGGTTGTCGAGGCGCACGTCCTGTTCCAGCACCGTATCGTCGAGCGCGCCCCGATCGATGGTGGTATTGGCACCGATCTCGCAATCGTCGCCGATGCCCACGCCCCCGAGTTGGGGCACCTTGACCCAGCCTTCCGCGCCGCGCGCGAGCCCGAAGCCGTCCGCACCGAGTACGGCGCCGGCATGGACCAGGACGCGCTTGCCCAGCGTGACGCGGCTGACCAGGACGACATGGGCTCCCAGGCGGGATTGCGCGCCAACGTGGCAATCCCGGCCGACCACGCAATGCGGACCGAGCACGACACCCGCCTCGATCACTGCGCCGGCCTGCACGACGCAACCCGGCCCGACGCTTGCGGACGGATCGATGCGCGCATCGACGGCGACCACGGTCGACGGGTGGACGCCCGGCGAGTGCGCTGGCAGGTCATCGAACAGCGTGGCGATGCGCGCGTAGGCGAGGTAGGGATCCCTGGCGAGAATCGCGGGTACGGGGCTTGCGTCGGCTTGTTCGGGCGAGACCACCACCACGCCCGCGGCGGTATGCGCCAGGTCGGACGCATAGCGCGGATTGGCGAGAAAGGCGAGCTGGTCTCCGGCGGCTCGCGCGAGCGGCGCGACGCCGCGGATCACCCGCGCCGAATCACCGCGCACCTCCAGTCCGAAGCGCTGCGCCAATTCGCCGATGCGATAGCCGGTTGTTCGTTCCATCCGTCCCGTCCAACGGTGGGCTGAAAGAAAAACGAATCGGTCCGCGAATGAACGCGAATGACCGTGAATCAGGACCAGGGCGCAAGGACAATTGTCGCCGTGCTTTGCTCCGGATTCCACCGAGTCACATTTCGAGCGGGCAAAGGAAACCCTGATCAATCCAGATTTTCGTCACCCGGCGCGTAGCGCCGTCTTGTCTTTTGCGCAAGCCGGGGTCCATGTTGATATTGATTTCATTGGGAGAAAATCAAGATGGATTCCGGCTTTAGCCGGAATGACGAGCAAAATCAGAGCTTCCCTGAAGTCATCCGCGAACGCCCGCGAATCCACCCGCAAGCGAAAGGGCGCGGACGCCTTGGTTGCGTTCTATTTGCGTTTTTTCGCGTTCATTTGCGGACGGTTCGGCTCTTCGTCTTTGTCGTGATCGTCGGGCTGCTCAGAACGTCCGGCCGAAGTAGAACTGCAACCGCTCTTCGTACGGCTTGTCCTCCGGCTTGTCGCGGATCGGCTGCGCCAGGTTGATCACGATCGGGCCGACCGGCGCGATCCACTGCAGCGAGATGCCGACCGATGCGCGCAGGTCCGAGGCGTCGAAGGCGCCGTAGCTGGAATACACGTTGCCCATGTCCGCGAACAGGGAAATGCGCGCCTTGTCGTTGTCCTTGAAGAACGGCAGCACCAGTTCCGCGCTGCCCAGCAGCTTGAACGCGCCGCCGACCGGTTGCGGGCGGAAGAACGTGCCGCCGATACAGGTGCCCTCCACCGAAATCGCCGTGATGTCGGGCTGGCCGTCCGAGTCGATCAGGCCGGAACAGATGCGTGGTCCGAGGGTGTTGTCCTCGAAGCCGCGCACGTCGCGCACGCCGCCGGCATAGAAATTCTGGTAGAACGGAAACGACATCGTCTGGATATTGCCCTGGCTGTCCGCATACTGCACCGAGATGTCCTTGGAGTATGCCTTGCCGTAGCCGAGCGTCCCCGACACGTGTCCGACGAAACCGAACGGCAACGGGAAATAATCGCTGGTCGCCAACGTCAGCTTGTAATAAGGCACCGTTCCGCCGGGCAGGCCGATTTCGGCGCTGATCTGTTGCAGTCCCCCGCGGGTCGGCTTGAAGAACCTGTTGAGCGTGTCGTGCGAATAGGAAAGCGTCAGTGGCGAGCTGTGGATGGTCTTGTGGCCGATCTTGTCGACCTGGTCGAAGAACACCTGAGGCGTATAGCCCGGGATCAGGTCGAGCTTGGTCTTGTTGATGCCGATGCCTGCATTGATGCTGTCGGTCTCGCTGATCGGGAAGCTTAGATAAGTCGAGAACGAATCGGTGTCTGACAGGTACGAGGCGATGTTCTGCTCGGCCTGGTTCAGTTTCAGCACGCTGGCGTTGTAGCCGATGCCGATGCCGCTGTCGGTGAGGTACGGATCGAAGAACGAAACCTGGTACTGCTTGAGGAACAGGCTCTTGGAGAATGTTGCCGACACGCGGTTGCCGGTGCCGAGGAAGTTGTTGTTGGCAATCGAGGTGCTGAGGATGATCCCGGATACCTGCGAGTAACCGACACCGAACTGGAACTGGCCGGAGGATTCCTCGGTGACGCTGACGTTGAGGTCGACCTCGTCGGTGGTGCCCGGCACCTTGACGGTGTCGACGCTGACGTCCTTGAAGTAGCCGAGCCGCTGCAGGCGCACCTTGGAACGATCGATGGCTGCCTGCGAATACCAGGCGCCTTCGTACTGGCGCATTTCGCGGCGCAGGATCTGGCTCTGGGTCTGGGTGTTGCCCTTGAAGTTGATGCGGCGCACGTACACCCGCGGGCCCGGTTCGATGAAAAAGGTGAGATCGACGGTGTGGTCCTTGTCGTCGATCTTGGGAACGGGCTGGACCTTGGCGAAGGCGTAGCCGATGTTGGACAGCACGTTGGTGATTGCGTCGGACGAAAGTTCGATGCTGTGGCGGTCGAAGATTTCACCCGGTTTGATGCGAAGCACCTTGCGCAGCGCATCTTCGGGAAGGATCAGCGTACCGAGCAGGTGGATGTCGGAAATCTTGAAGATCTCGCCTTCGTGGATGCCCGCGGCGATGTAGATGTCGCGTTTGTCCGGGCTGATCGTGACCTGCGCGGAACTGATGTTGAAATTGGCGTACCCCCGGTCGAGATAGTAGGACGCCAGCTTGGTCAGGTCGCCCGAGAGTTTTTCGCGTGAATACTGGTCGTTGTTGGAGTACCACGATGTCCAGTTGGGCGTGCCCGATTCCCAGTCGTCGCGGATTTCGCGGTCGGTGAAGGTGCGGTTGCCGACGATGTTGATTTCCTGGATCTTGGCGGCCTTGCCTTCGTGGATCTCGATGTCGATCGCCACGCGGTTGCGGTCGAGCCGCGTCACGTGCGGGTCGACGGTGACGTTGTACTTGCCGCGATCGTTGTACTGCGCGACCAGTTGCTGGCGAACCTGGTCGAGGGTCAGGCGGTCGAAGGTCTGGCCTTCGGCAAGCCCCGCGGACTTCAGGCCCTTCAGCAACTGGTCGGACTTGATGTCCTTGTTGCCGCGCACGGTGAGGCTGGCGATCGACGGACGCTCGGCGACCTTGACGATCAGGATGTTGCCCTGGCGCTCGAGTTCGACGTCGCTGAAGAAGCCGGTCTTGAACAGGTCGCGGATCGACTTTTGGGCGGTGGCGTCGTCGAAAGTCTGCCCGGGCTGGACCGGCAGGTAGCTCAGGACCGTGCCGGCCGCGATGCGTTGCAGCCCTTCGATGCGGATGTCCTGGACGGTGAAGGGCTGGAACGCGTACGCCGCCACGGGCGCGGAGAGGGCGGCGAACAGGATCAGTGCGGCGACTCGCTTCATCGTCGATTCCGGGAACTAGGGATTGACACGCAAACCGTGCATCGTACAGGTGCGGCCGCGCACGGGAAAGCAGCGGGTGTCAGGCGGCACGCAGGGAAAGCCCTGGATTGCGCGCCGGGCGGGTACCCGTTTTGCTCATGAAAGCACCCGCAGGATGTCATTGTAGAAGGCGAGCCCCATCAGCATCACGAGCAAGGCCATGCCCATGTACTGGCCGATGGCCATGGCTCCATCGGACAGCGGACTGCCCTTGACCAGCTCGATGAGGTAATACAAAAGGTGCCCGCCATCGAGGATCGGGATCGGCAACAGGTTCATGATGCCGAGGCTGAGCGAGATGATGCCGAGGAAGTACAGGAACCACGCCGGACCCATTTCGGCCGATGTCTGGGCGTACTGGGCAATCGAGATGGGACCGGAGAGATTCGACAGCGACGCCGAACCGGTGACCATGTGCCCGAGCATCTTCATGGTGGTCGCGGTGAGATTCCACAGTTGGCCGAAGGCTGCCGGGACAGCCTCGAGCGGGCCACGCCGCAGGACCGTGTCGTATCTGGCGGTGGTGACTTTCGCGTAGATGCCCATCGCCCACGTTTTGCTGCCATCCGGTTCGGCGGTCAGGCGTGGCTGGATGTCCATCCTGATTTGCCTGCCGTCGCGCTCGACGGTGAGTGCCAGCCGGCGGTCGGGGCCTGCCTGCTTGCGGGTGGTCTCGGTCAACTGGTTCCAGTCGCCGATCCGGGTGCCGTTGATGTCGACGATGCGGTCGCCCGGTTGCAGCCCCGCGGCGTGCGCCGCGCTGTCCGGGATGACCTTGCCGACGACGGGAGGCAGGCTGCGTTGCAACGGCATCATGCCGGTCTGCGTGATGATGGCCTGGTCGCCGGGGTGGGGTGGCAGCGTCTCGAAGTGCAACACGTGGGTTTGCACCGTGCCCGCCGGTGTGCGCACCTTCAGCGGCGTGGGCTGGCGTGTTTGACCGGCATTGGCCAGCGCGAGCCCGAGGTCGGTCCAGTTGGAAACCGGCTTGCCGTCCACGCTCAGTACCCGGTCGCCGCGCTGCAGGCCGGCCTGTGCGGCGAGGTGGCTGACATCGCCGATCAGCGGCTGGAAATCGGGCTTGCCGATCACCAGCATTGCCCAGAACGCGGCCACCGCGAAGATCAGGTTGAAGCCCGGCCCCGCCAGCACGATCAGGATGCGTTGCCAGATCGGCTTGCCGGTGAATTCGCGCGGACGGTCCTCGGGCGGCACGTCGCCTTCGCGTGCGTCCAGCATTTTCACGTAGCCGCCCAGCGGGATCCAGGCCACGCAGTATTCGGTGCCGTCCTTGCCGAACCACGACTTGACCGGTTTGCCGAAGCCCACGGAGAAACGCAGCACCCTCACGCCGCAGCGCCGGGCGACCCAGAAGTGTCCGAATTCGTGGAAGGTCACCAGGACCCCGAGGGTGACGATCAGCCACCAGACGGAGCCAAGGATGTTCAGCAAGTCGGTCATGGGTTCGTGGTTGCGGACATGTCGGATTTCATCATAAACCAGTCAGCCTGACAGGCTCGTTGAGCGCATCCGGCGCATGGGTCCATGGACCGCGACCCACCACGCCAAGTTCCGCGGAGGCAAGCAAGCCATCACAACCCGAGCAGGAACTTCCCGAGCACGAAAACGGGCAACGCCGCCACGATTGAATCCATGCGGTCGAAGACGCCGCCGTGGCCAGGGAACAGGGCGCCGGAGTCCTTCACCCCCGCGTGGCGCTTTATCAGGCTTTCGAACAGGTCACCGGTGACCGAGAACAGTACCGTCAGCAACGCCAATGCGACCATGGCGGGCAGGCGCAGCGCCGGTACCTGCAATGCGGCGCCGCCGACCAGGCCGACGATCGCCGAACAGACCAAGGCGCCGTAAACGCCTTCGCGGGTCTTGCCCGGGCTGATCGTCGGTGCCAGTTTGGTGCGTCCCCAGCGCCTGCCCGCAGTATAGGCGCCGATGTCGGCGGCCACCACGATGCAGGCGAAGAACAATACCCACCAGTGGCCATGGCCGGTGTGCGGCTCGGCCAGGTCGCCGTGCATCACCACCACCGCGCACCAGGCGGGCACCACCACGAACGCGCCGGCCACCAGTTTCAGGACGGCGTGCGCGCGCGTGGCCCTGGCCGCGAAGCCGCTGTGGCCGAGCCAGGCCAGCGCCAGCAGCCACCACGCCAAGCCGGCGAGCACCGGCAGCCACCACCACGGCGATTTGCACACGTGCCAGAGCACGGCGAACAGCACGGCGTAACCGAGCAGCGATGCCAGCCGCAACGGATAACCACGTACGCCGGCCATCCGCGTCCATTCCCACATCCCGAGCAGGAAAACCAGGCCCAGCAGGGTCGCGAACACCGACGCCCTCGTCAGGAAAATCAGCGCGACCAGCAGCGGCGCAAGGATGGTGGCGGTGATGACGCGTTGCTTCAGCATGGATGGAACGCGGTCAACTTGCGCGCGCGGTCGGGGCGGATGGCGCGCATCCGAAACGCCGCTCGCGGCGCGCGTAATCATCGAGGGCGCGATCGAGTTCGGTGGCATCCATGTCGGGCCACAGGGTATCGGTGAAGTACAGCTCGGTGTAGGCGAGCTGCCAGAGCAGGAAGTTGCTGATGCGGTGTTCGCCTCCGGTGCGGATGAAAAGGTCCGGTGGCGGCACGTCGGCGAGGCAGAAATAATCGGCGAGCGTACGCTCGTCGACGACCGCGGGGTCGATCTCGCCATTCGCCGCCGCCTGGGCGACGCGGCGCGCGGCCTGCGCGATGTCCCAGCGCCCGCCATAACTGACGCACACGTTGAGGGCCAGACGCCGGTTGCCGGCCGTGCGCAAGGTCGCGGCTTGCATGCGGGTTCGCAGGGCATCGGAAAATGCACTGATCTCGCCGACGAAGCGCACCCGCACTTCGTTGCTGTGCAACTCGTCGATCTCCTTGTCGAGCGCTTTCAGGAACAGGTCCATCAGCGCGCCGACCTCGGTATCAGGACGCTTCCAGTTTTCCGAGGAGAACGCAAACAGCGTCAGCACGCCGACGTGGTTGCGCAGGCAATATTCGACGACGGCGCGCACGGCCTTCTGCCCGGCGCGGTGGCCGAAACTGCGCGGCTGCGCACGACGCCGCGCCCAGCGCCCGTTGCCGTCCATCACGATGGCAATGTGCTGCGGCACATTCGCGCGCGCCGCCGCCCGATGGGAAACAACCTTGCGGGCCGTCATCCGGCCAGTCCCCGCCGCGTACACCGCGTTGTCGTCGAGCCCGGAATGTCGTGCACGCTTGGGTCCTCCACAGGATCGGCCGGCGAGCCGGTCGACCGGTTGGTCGTGGCGCTCAGAGCGCCAGCAGTTCCTGTTCCTTGGCTTGCACCGCCGTGTCGACCTCCTTGATGAAACGGTCGGTGATCGCCTGGACCTCGTCCTGGGTGCGGTGGTCGTCGTCCTCGCTGATCTGCTTGTCCTTGAGGAGGTTCTTGATCTGCTGCAGCGCATCGCGGCGGATGTTGCGTACCGCGACCTTGGCGTTTTCGCCCGCGTGCCCGACGTGCTTGGCCAGCTCCTTGCGGCGTTCTTCGGTCGGTGGCGGCATGTTGAGGCGGATCACGGTACCTGCGGTGGTCGGTGTCACGCCAAGATCGGACGCCATGATGGCCTTCTCGACCGCTGCCACCACGGATTTTTCGTAAGGGGTGATCGTGAGCGAATGCGCGTCGGAGACAACCACGGTCGCCACCTGGTTGATCGGTACCTCGGAACCGTAATAGGGAACCTTGATGCCTTCCACCAGCGCGGTGCTGGCGCGCCCGGTGCGCAGGTGCGACAACTCATGGCGCAGCGCATCGACGCTCTTGCCCATGCGGGTCGTGGTTTCTCGTTTGATGTCATCGAGCATCGGAAATCTCGCGTGAAAGATCAACCGGGAATTATAGGGCAGGCACCCGGATGCGGCGATTGGCAGCCAAATGCCGCCACACGCACCCGAGCACGGGTTCACTCACGCCTGCGCGGTCGCGTCCGGACACACCAGGGTGCCGATCTGCTCGCCGTGGAGGATGCGCTTCAAATTGCCGGGACGTGTCATGTCGTAAATCCGCAGCGGCAGGCCGTGGTCGCGGCACAGCGCGATCGCCGCGGTGTCCATCACCTTGAGGTTGCGCGCAATCACTTCCTCGTAGCTGACGCGCTCGAAACGTTGCGCATCCTTTTTCTTCTTCGGGTCGGCGCTGTACACGCCATCGACCTTGGTGGCCTTCAGCAGCAGGTCGGCGCCGACCTCGATCGCGCGCAGCGCGGCGGCCGAATCGGTGGTGAAGAATGGATTGCCGATGCCTCCGGCGAACAGCACGATCCGGCCCTTTTCCAGATGCCGGATCGCGCGGCGACGGATGAAGTCCTCGCACACGTCGTGGATCTGGATCGCGCTCATCACCCGCGCGAAGCCGCCACGCTTTTCCACGGCGTCCTGCATGGCCAGCGCGTTCATCACCGTCGCGAGCATGCCCATGTGATCGCCGGTGACGCGGTCCATGCCGGCTTCGGCCAGCCCCGCACCGCGGAAAATGTTGCCGCCACCGATCACCACCCCGATCTCGACCCCGGCCTTGCGCGTTTCCAGGATCTCGTCGGCGATCCGGCCGATCACTTCCGGATCGATGCCGTAATCCGCGGATCCCATCAGCGCCTCGCCGGACAGCTTCAACAGGATGCGCCGGTAATTCGGCGTGGGCTTCGGCTTCGCGGCCATGCAGGGCTCCGATGGTGGGCAAACGCGGCGATTGTACTTGGGGAATCGGAGGCGGGTTGAGTCGAGCAACGTGCAGCCCAGCGGCGATCCACGGAGGCATTGCAGGCCCGCATCCCGTTGCTCGCCCCCCTCATCGGTTCGAACCAAAAAAAAGCCGCGATTGCTCGCGGCTTGTGCTTTCGCTGTGCCCCAGGCGAAGCGGCCGTGGTGGAAAGTCAGGCCACGGAGCCCTCGGCCATGGTTGGCGGCTTTGAAGCCCGTTCTGGTGCTTCAGAACCTCGGCCAATTCCATGCGGAAAGAGCCAGTGCGAAGCAGCGATCAGGGACGATCGCGCCATCAAGCCAGACCCGCCTGCTTCATTACCTCCGCAGCGTAATCTTCAACCACCTTCTCGATGCCTTCGCCGACTTCGATGCGGTGGAACGACAGCACTTTGGCCTTGGCCTTGGTCAGCGCCTCGCCGACCGTGGCGTTGGTGTCCAGCACGAACGGCTGGCCGGTCAGGGAGATTTCGTTGAGGGTCTTCCTGATCTTGCCGGCAATCATCTTTTCCTGGATCTCCGCCGGCTTGGCCTTGTCCTTGTCGCTCATCTGGGCAAGCGAGATTTCCTTTTCCTTGGCGACGAAGTCGGCGGGCACGTTCTCGGGGGCGATGTAGCGCGGATTCATGGCGGCGATGTGCATCGCGAGACCGCGCGCGAGTTCGGGATCGCCGCCTTCCAGCGCGACCAGCACGCCGATACGGCCGCCGTGCACGTAGGCACCGAGCACCGGGGCGTCGTCGCTGCGCACCAGGCGCCGCACCTGCCCGTTCTCGCCGACCTTCGCGACCAGCCACTGGCGGCCTTCCTCGACCGTCGGGCCGTAGGAAGTCTTGGCGGTTTTCAGCGCTTCGACGTCCTTCGCGCCACTCTTGAGCGCGGTCTGCGCCACTTCATCGGTGAACTTCAGGAAATTCTCGTCCTTGGCGACGAAGTCGGTTTCCGAGTTGATTTCGACAAGGACGCCGTTGCCGC
>DASUKQ010000146.1:0-2537 GCA_036278635.1 Rhodanobacteraceae bacterium | reverse complement strand
AACTCGCCCCTGGCGGATGTGTCCACATTCGCCGCACGCGCGGCCGCTTACTCGATGTTGCTGGACCACGGCGTGATCCGGGTGAGCCTGCCGATACCTGCGAACGCGGAATTCAAATTGACCGCGGTCGACGATCCGTACGGGTATGCCAGCGCGGAGGCGCTTTCGTTGTTCCGGCGCCCGCTGCCCGCGACCAATCTGATCTGGGATACCGCGGTGATGTGGGATGGTCGGGAGACCTACCTCGCGTTCAAGCCGCCGATGGATGCCGGCATCAACGTCGGGGACGTTCGCCTCAGCCTTGCCTCGCAGGCCTTGCACGCGGTGCTCGGGCACGAACAGGCGGCGCTGGCGCCCGGCCAGTCCACGCTGGACGAGATCGTCAATTTCGAATCACGCCTGGTGACCGCGCAGTACTACGACGACAAGGCTGGCCGCCTCAACGAAGACAACGGCATGGGCGGGGCCGAGATCCTCGCCCAGCAGAAATTCTGGGTGGGCATCAACGACTCGCTCGGCAACGATCCAACGCTCGATCCTTTCGATCCGAAAGTGATGCGATTGTTCGATCATTGGCGCGAGCCGGACCAGTCGCATCGCCTCGATCCGCGCTCGATGGCGCGAGCCGCCATCGCGCGCGGCCAGGAATTGTTCAACTCGATGCCGATCCTGATTACCGGCGTCGCCGGCTTGAACGACGTCACCGGCCAGGCGGTGATACGCGGCACCTGCGGCACCTGCCACAATTCGCCCAACATCGGCAATCATTCGGTGGCCGCGCCGCTCAATATCGGCATCGCCGACGCGGCCCGGCGCACGCCCGACATGCCGCTTTACACGCTGACCAACATCAAGACGGGCCAGGTCGTGCGGACCACCGACCCCGGTTTTGCGATGCTGACCGGAAAGTGGGCGGACATCGGCAAGTTCAAGGGCCCGAACCTGCGCGGACTCGCGGCGCGCGCGCCGTACTTCCACAACGGTTCGGCCGCGACCCTGCGCGACGTGGTCGACTTCTACGACACGCGCTTCAATATCGGGATGAGCGAACAGCAGAAAAGCGATCTGGTGGCGTTCCTGTCGGCGCTGTAATCATTTTGAACCAATTCGCGTCGAGCCCTTCGACAGGCCCGGGACAGGCTACGTGAGCGTAGCGGACGGAGTCGAAACGCCATGGTCCCTCGACTTCGGCCCGTCTTTGTTCAAGATGGGCCTACGTTCAGAGCCTGCCCCGGACTCGATCCGGGGACGAACGGAAATCAAAACAGAGGCATCACCGAACGCGGCGCGGACTTGCTTTCGCGGCGCCGCTCCGCGACGCTGGCGCAATGCCAAGACGCAATCGCCCACCGTCCCGGTCCGCGCGCAATCCGCGGACCGGGAAAAAGACTGACCAGCCCGGACGCGAATCGCCACCACCCAACGACGCAAAGGCGAATAAGCAAACCGCGCACAAAGTCGACAAGCGGCATGCACGCGGCGGTTTCGTCGATCCGCATGCCGAGCGCGAAGCGCAGCGCTACGAACATCCCATTCCGAGCCGCGAGGCGATCCTTGCGCTGCTGGCCGAGCGCGGCAGCTTGTTGCGCGCGGATGCAATCGCCGAGGCGCTGGGCATCCACGACGGAGTGCGCCGCGAAGCTTTGGACAAGCGCCTGCGCGCGATGCTGCGCGACGGCCAGTTGCTGGAAAGCCGCCGCGGCGGCCTGGCGCCCGCCGAACGGATCGGCCTGATCGCGGGCACGGTGTTGGCCAACGCGGACGGCTATGGTTTTTTGCGTCCCGACGAAGGCGGCGACGACTTGTATCTCTCGCCCGCGCAGATGCGGCAGGTACTGCATGGCGACCGGGTACTCGCTTCTGTGGTGGGCGTCGACCGCCGCGGTCGACAGCAGGGAGCGATCCGCGAAGTGCTGGAACGGCGCGGGCCGCGGCTGGTGGGGCGCGTGGTCGAGGAGCACGGCGTGGTGGTGGTCGATCCCGATGACCGCCGCCTGCACCAGGACGTGCTGATTCCATCCGACGCACGTGGCGGCGCACGCGCGGGCCAGATCGTGGTCGCGGAAATCACCGAACCGCCGACGACGCAGCGCGGGCCCATCGGGCGCATCGTCAGTGTGCTGGGCGAGCGGCTGCAGCCATCGCTGATCGTCGAGATGGCGATCGAGAGTCATGGCCTGCCGCACGAATGGCCGATCGAGGTCACGCGTGAAGCGGAAGCGGTCGAGCCGCGCGTGACGCGGGCCGAATGTGAAGGCCGCGTGGACCTGCGCAAATTGCCGCTGGTCACCATCGACGGGGCCGATTCGCGCGACTTCGACGACGCGGTGTACGCCGAGCCCGTGCGCGGCGGCGGCTTCAAACTGATCGTCGCGATCGCCGACGTGTCGCATTACGTGCAACCCGAAACCGCGCTGGACGACGAAGCCTACAAGCGCGGCACGTCGACGTATTTCCCGGGTTTCGTGGTGCCGATGTTGCCGGAAACGCTGTCCAACGGGATCTGTTCACTCAACCCCGATGTCGACCGCCTGTGC
>DASUKQ010000145.1:0-5809 GCA_036278635.1 Rhodanobacteraceae bacterium | reverse complement strand
CCTTCTGAAAATGCCGGGGATTGTGCCTGCGGCGCATCCCCGGCATTTTGTTCTCCGGTGTGGATGGTGTGACAGCATTGTTGTCACGATTGGATCGAAGTCGCGCGACGTGAAGCTCAAAACTGTTCCATTCATCGCATGCCTTGCCCTGTGCATGGCCGCAATGGGCGCCGCACAGGCGCAGGCCTATTTCAACCCCGGCAAGGACTTCGATGAGCTGACCGCCGCGGAGAAAACCGCCGCGAAACAGGCGGCATTGCACCAGCAGATGCGTCCCCTTGCCGCGTGTGTCGATCCCGGCAACATGCCGTTCTCGGACAAGCAGGGCCAAGGCATCGATGACAGGATCGCCAAGGTGTTGGCCGACGCCATGCACACGTCGGTGTCCTTCTACTGGATGTCCTACCTGGGCCAGAACATGGTGAAGCGGGCTTTTGGCACGGCCGCCGAGCCGCTCGGCCATTGCGATCTCCTGATCGGCATACCCGTCGGTTTCCCCGGGGTGCTCATGACCGATCCGATTTATCGGTCGACCTATGTCTTTGCGTACCGCAAGGACAGCGGGATCCATATCAAGGGCCTGGATGATCCTGCGCTCAGGAAACTTCGCGTAGGCGTCTACGAAACCTCCGCGTTGCGCCAGGCACTCGCGCAACACGGCCTCAAGAATGGCCTGGACATTCTTTCGATCAGCCCGAGCACGGATGTCGATCCGGAATCGCAGCAGTGGTGGCAGGTCGAACGGATGGTGCAAGGCAAGCTCGATGTGGTCGGTGTCTGGGGACCATTTGCGGGCTATGTCAAGACGAAAAAGCATGCGCCGATCGTCCTGCAGCCGGCCAACCTGATGGCGAACGATGTGCAACTGCAGTTTTCGATGGGCATCGGGGTGCGTCCGACGGACGCCATGCTCAAGTACGCCCTGGACGACGCGCTGGCCGCGTCCCGGGACAAGATCGAGGCCATACTCGATGACTTCGGCGTGCCGCTGGTGAAATGCAGCGAGTGTGTCGTGGGTGGCGATCTGCCGTCCCACGGGAGTTACTCCTCGACGAGTGCCGGCCTGTCGCTCTACGGACGCTTCACGCAACCGCTGGATACGGACCTGACCCACATCGACATGTCGCAGGTTGCGCCGGGTGAGGTGGTGACGCTGAAGAACGTGGAGATGGAGCTGAAGGCAGGGGGCGACGCGAGCGCCCTGTTGGCGCAAGCGGTTACGGCGTCCGATCCTGTGCGCATCAAGTTTCTTGCCGCGCACGGGGCGGACCTGGACAAGCGCGATTCCATGGGATCCACACCGTTGATCAGCGCCGCCAGCGCTCGTGATTCCGCCACCGTCGAGCTGCTGCTCAAGCTGGGCGCAGATGTCAACGAGCGCAACGGGGACGGCTTGACGCCGCTGATGGAAGCGGCTTACCGCGATCACGTGCCTTCGATCGATGCGCTCGTGCAGCACGGCGCCGACCTGAAGATGACGAATCCCGACGGTCTGACACCGTTGTGCATCGCGCTGAATACCCGCGGTTTCCGAGCCGCCCAGGCGCTGGTCGAAGCCGGTGCCTCAACAACGGCTCACTGCGGTGCCAACCGTCTGACGCCGTTGATGATCACGGCAACGCACCTGAAGGAGACCGGGCACCTTGCGGGCGGGATGGTGGATCACGGCCAGTATCCGAGCGATGGTGTTTCCCCGCTCACGATCGGCAAGCTGTTGCTCGACAAGGGCGCCGACCCGAATGCCCGTTCGAGGGGCGGCGTCACGGCGCTGATGATCGCGGCCGGCTACGACAATGCCCCCATCATCGGTTTACTGGTCCAGGCCGGGGCGAAGGTCGACGTTCGTGCCGACGACGGCAAGACCGCGCTGGACATTGCCAGGGACAATGGCAATGAGGCGGCGATTCAGACACTCAAGCTGATGACCCGGTTCGCCCCCCCGCAAGGTTCGAGTCGCGACGGAGCGGAGCCGCCACGATGAAGCTGCGCGGCACATCCATCGTCGCTGGCGCACTCGCCCTGATGCTGGGCGCGGGGGGTTTCACGGTTCCGGCAGGTGCGCAGGGCGCCGGCACGAGCGCAAACAAAACCGGCGCGCTGGTCACCCATTATGTGTTTCTGAGCAAGCAGTACCGGGAGGCGCCGCCGTTGTCGCTGGTCGAGCCGGTGCTCCCCGACAAGGGGCTCGACGGAGCACGCTTGTCGAACGAGCAGAACAACCTCACGGGCAAGTTCACCGGGGACAAGTTCGTACTGGACAAGGCGATCGTCCCGCAGGACGGAAACGTGGCCGCGGCGGCGAAAAAACTGCTGGCTGCCGGGCAGCGGCTCATCGTGGCGAACCTGAAGGCCAGCGACCTGCTCGCGGTTGCAGACCTTCCGCAGGCGAAAAACGCGATCATCCTGAATATCCGCGCGCAGGATGTCGAGCTTCGCCAGAAGCAATGCCGGCGCAATGTGTTCCACCTGGTTCCGAGCTACGCGATGCGTGCCGATGCATTGGCGCAGTACCTGGTGTGGAAGAAGTGGACCCGATGGTTCCTCGTGCGCGGCAAGCATCCTGCAGACATCGCCTATGCCGACGCAGTCAGGCGCGCGGCGAAGCTCTACGGCGCGAAGATCGTGGCGGAGCGTTCCTACGAACTCGAGACCGGCTCGCGCCGTACCGATACCGGATACCAGCAGATCCAGACGCAAATGCCTAAGCTCACCCGCGGCGTCCCGGACTACGACGTGGCGTTCGTGGCGGACGAAAGCAATTCCTTCGGCCTGTATCTGCCCTATCGCACGACCGACCCGCGCCCGGTCGTCGGCACCTACGGCCTGGTGGCGACGGCATGGGGCCCCAGCTACGAGTCGTACGGCGGATTGCCGCTGCACAACGCCTTTCGCAAATTGGCGGGTCGCGAGATCACGGAACGGGACTACGAGGGGTGGCTCGCGGTCCATTTGCTCGGCATGGCCGTTGTGCATGCGAAAAGCAACGATGTCGCGACCCTTCGCCAATACATCGCGTCTCCCGATCTGAAGCTCTCCGGCTACAAGGGCCAGGGCATGAATTTTCGGTCCTGGGACAACCAGTTGCGCCAGCCGATCCTCCTCATGACGCCGCTGGCCCTGGTCTCGATTTCGCCACAGCCGGGTTTCCTGCACCCGAAATACCAGACCGACACGCTGGGTATCGACGAGCCCCAAAGCCAATGCGGGTTTTCCAAATGAGGTTTTCCGGCAGTCCTGGACATTGGCTCGCATCGATTGCGGGGGCGGGGTTGTTGTTCGTCGTCGCCGCGCCGCAAGCATGGGCGGCGAAGCTTTTCGTCAGCAACGAGCGTGGCAATACCGTTACCGTGATCGACAGCAATACGCTCAAGACGATCAAGACGATCCCGACCGGCCAGCGGCCGCGCGGCATCATCGCCGGGCCCCACGGAAAGTGGGTCTACGTCGCGGTGGGCGACAGCAATCGGATCGACGTGATCGACGTGGCCAAGCTGGCGGTTACGCGGCATCTGCCATCGGGCCCGGACCCGGAGTTGATGGACGTGGGCGACAACGGCAACCGGATCTACATTGCGAACGAAGACAATGCAGAGGTGACGGTGCTGAACGCCCTCACCGGCAAGTTGCTGGTCCAGATCCCCGTCGGCGTGGAACCCGAAGGCATGCGGGTGAGCCCCGACAACAAGATCACGGTGGCCACGTCCGAAGAAACCAGCATGGCGCACTTCATCGACAACAAGACGTTGAAGCTGGTGGCCAACGTCCTGGTGCCTACGCGTCCGCGGGTGGCCACGTTCACTCCCGATGGCCGTTACGTATGGGTGTCCTCGGAAGTCGGGGGCACGGTGTCCGTGATCGACGTCAAGACGCACCAGATCGTGAAGACGATCGAGTTTGCGATTCCGGGCATGCGCCCGGAGTTCATCCAGCCGGTCGGCGTCGTGATGTCCCGGGACGGGTCGAAGGCGTTCGTCGCGCTCGGACCCGCCAACCATGTTGCGGTCGTCGATACCGGGACCTACAAGGTCACCGACTACATTCTCGTGGGACAGCGCCCCTGGCACATGGCGTTGTCTCCCGACGGCTCGAAGCTTTACGTCGTGAACGGCGAGACCAATGACGTGACCGTCGTCGACGTGGCTTCGCTCAAACCCAGGATTTCGATACCCGTTGGACGCCTGCCATGGGGTATTGCGATCGTGCCGTGATCGTCCTGCCTGCAATGTGACCGTGACGCAGTCCCACAGCCACCGGGCAGGTTGGTTCCATCAATTTCGTTCGAAGGAGGTTCACATGTTCCACAAGACCGCGTATGGGCTGGTCGCCAGTGTCGCCGTCGCCGCGATTGCCGTGGCCAGCATCGGCCTGGCGTTCGCCACGGCTCCGGCAAGTTCGGCAGCTGCCCCGGCAAGTGCCGAAAGCGTGACGGTTCCGCCGACCTACGAGTCGATGGACACCGACCACAACATGATGGTGTCCAAGCAGGAAGCCTTGGCGGCGATGCCGAACCTCAACTTCGAGGCCGCGGACGAAAACGGCGACGGCGAGCTGTCGCGCGTGGAATACATCGATCTGCAGGCGGCGGTTGCGGACGGGACATGGACGAACAAGATTGCCGCAGCGCAAACGGTGAAGAAGATCGCGGGGTACGATGACGATCCCCTGGAGGTGGTCAAGAAGGCCGAGAAAGGGACGTTGACGGATCCGTACAAGACCTCGAACGCCACCGTGGTCAAGGAGGGCCACGAATCGTTCCTCAATCACGGCTGCAGCAGTTGCCACGGCGGCAATGGCGGCGGGGGCATGTGCCCACCGCTGGACAATGGCGTGTGGATTTACGGGAGTGACCATCTGGACGACAAGCTGTTCCGGCTGGTTTCGCTGGGGAGCCAGAAACTCCAGGATGACGGGTTTGCGCGGGTCCACGCAGAAACCCCTGCCCTGATGCCGCAACAGGGTGGCGTGACGGTGACGAAGGCCGGCGACCTCTGGAAGATCATCACCTGGATCAAGTCGATCAACAACATCAAGGACTAGACGGACAGGCAACGCGCGCCCCGCCTATCCGGTACCGGTCGCCGGCGGAGAATGCGGTTTTGGCGTGCTGCGGAACGAGCGCATTCCGGGATCCACGAACCCGCTGCGTTTGCCGTGCCGTGCGCTGGATCCGCGGCAACGCGTGTCGGCCCACCGGCCCGCGAAACCGCTGACAGTCGCGGTCGGCGTGTACCAACTTGGCGCCAGCGGCCGCTCGGGTACGCGTCTGAAAGGGCTTTCCCTCGCCCCTGCGTGTCCGGTCGGCTACGCTGCGACTCGACCGGATCCGTTGCGGTCGCGACCCGGGGGCATCGTCGCGGTTCGGGCGGCAATTGATTTCATGAAGGACCGGCGGGCGGAGGTGGACATGGCATCGAAGGGTTGGGTCGGACGCTTTGTCGTGTTCATCCTGGCTGCGCTCGTTGCGCTGGCGCCGGGCGCGGGCGCACGCGCCGACAGTCCGCCTGATGTCACCGAGCTGAACGTCGGGGTGCTTCAATTCGGGACCGTCAGCTGGGAAATGGACACTG
The DNA here is from genome assembly GCA_036278635.1 of Rhodanobacteraceae bacterium. Classification (GTDB taxonomy): domain Bacteria; phylum Pseudomonadota; class Gammaproteobacteria; order Xanthomonadales; family Rhodanobacteraceae; genus 66-474. The sequence goes on along the minus strand of DASUKQ010000145.1, from coordinate 242 downwards.
TCCAGCGCCTGGGGCTGGCGCGCAAACACGGCATCCGGCTCCACGTGGTGCCGCTGGCTTCCAAGAACGCGCTGAAGGTCGCGTTGCTGAGCGGCGAGGTTGACCTCATCGTTTCGGACTGGTTCTGGGTGGCCAGCCTGCGCACCCATCGCCAGAACTACCAGTTCGTGCCTTATTCCAGGACCGTCGGCGCGATCATGGTCAACCCGGCTGCGGGGATCAAGACCGTGGCCGACCTCGCG
>DASUKQ010000144.1:0-26740 GCA_036278635.1 Rhodanobacteraceae bacterium | reverse complement strand
GCCGAAGCGGGCTTTTTGGGAACCTGGCAAGGAAGCTTACGCCACCTGTACCTGGTCCGCCTGCATGCCCTTCGGGCCCTTGACGGCGATGAAAGTGACCTTCTGGCCTTCCTGCAGCGACTTGAAACCGTCGCCCTGGATCGCGCGGAAGTGGACGAACAAGTCGTCACCACTTTCCGGGGTGATGAAGCCGAAGCCCTTGGCATCGTTGAACCATTTTACTGTACCGCTCTGTCGATCCGACATTACACGTGACCTTTGAAAACATGGATGAATTGCGGCATGGAGCGAGGCGAACTCGCCGCAAGGATTGGCAGTGCATTTGAATTTGCCCCAGGCGCTGCCCGCACAGCATAACCGGTAATGCGCTCGCGCGCGCGTGCCGGGAATGGGGCGGATGGGGTGCGCCTGGCCCGTGCGCCCGGTTCCTGCCGTACAGTGAAGCACCCGGCCCCTCCAGGACGTGCGATGAAAGCCCCCATACCCGATATCACCCGGGACCTGTTCGATCTCTCCGGCCATTGCAGCGTCGTCACCGGGGCGAGCGCCGGAATCGGCCTCACGATCGCCGAATCTTTGGCCCGGCGCGGCTCGGATCTCGTGTTGGTCGGACGCGATGCAGGTCACCTCGAAGCGGCAGCCGGCAAGCTGCGCGCCAGCGGTCGGCGCGTGGCCACGGCCGCCGTCGACGTGGCGGACGACGCAGCGCCCGATCGCATCGTCAAGGCGGCGCTGGCACTGGCCGACCGCATCGACGTGCTGGTGAACAATGCCGGCTTCATGACCTTCTCCAGTCCGCTCGATGTCAACGACGAAACCTGGGACGAGATCTACGACGTGAACGTCCGCGCGCCGATGCGCATCACGCGCGCGGTATTGCCGTCGATGATCCAGGCAGGGCGGGGCAGCATCATCAACATCGGCAGTTCCTGGTCGTCGCGTGCGTCCGTGTTCAACCAGGATGGCGGCGGCGTGGACTACTGCTCCTCGAAAGCGGCCTTGCAGGCGCTGACGCGTGCGACGGCGCAGGACGTCGCACCCCACAACATCCGCGTCAACGCGATCGCTCCCGGCGCCGTGGACACGCCGATGCACGCCGACCATCGCGCGCTGTTGTTCGAGTTCGAAAAGTACATTCCACTCGGCCGGATCCAGGTGGCCGAGGACCTGGCCGGGGTCGTGGTCTTCCTGGCATCGGATGCCAGCGGCTACATCACGGGTCAAACGCTCCACGTCAATGGCGGATTGCTGATGGTGGACTGATCCGGTAAGGGGGGAGGTAATCAATTCCATGCGCGCATCCTGTGCCGCCCCGGGTCGCGTTGCATCGGCAGTCCATGTGTCGTGCCGCTATCATGCACGGATGTTGCGCGTGGCCGTGCGTCGCCGCGACGCCATTTTTCCATGGCAACAGGAGCGCACATGAAACACGAGGAAGTCGCCGTTCCCGCGGGCGACGGGCCATGCCCGGTACACGTCTTCACGCCCGATGGCGCGGGTCCCTGGCCGGCAGTGATCGTGTACATGGATGCATTCGGCATCCGGCCGGTGTTGCTGCAACTGGCGGAGCGCCTCGCCGGTGGGGGCTACGTGGTGCTGGTCCCGGACCTGTTTTACCGCTACGGCGCGTACGGCCCGCTGGATCCGAAGGAAGTGTTCGCGGGCGATTTCCGGGCCATGGTCGGACCGCTGATGGCGACCACGGACAACGCCAGGGCCGCGCAGGATACCGGGGCGTTGCTGGCATACATCGATACGCGCGGGGACGTGGCCGGCGACAAGATCGGTACCGTCGGCTTTTGCATGGGCGGGGGCATGGCGATCACTGCGGCGGGGACATATCCGGAACGCGTTGCGGCTGCGATCAGCTTCCATGGCGGACGCCTCGCCACCGACGATCCATCAAGCCCGCACCTGCTCGCGCCGAAGATCCGCGCGGAGTTGTATGTCGCCGTTGCCGACAAGGATGGCAGTTGCCCGCCGGAAATGGTCGAGCGCTTCAGGCAGGCGCTGGACGATGCGGGCGTGCGGTATCGCTGCGAGGTCTACCGCGGCGCTTCGCACGGCTGGATGAAGCCCGACTTCCCGGTGTACGACGAGGCGGCGGCCGAGCGCGGCTGGTCCGAAATGTTCGCATTGTTCGACCGGGTGCTGAAATAGGCCAGGGCCAGGGTTCGGCGTTCCCGCATCGACCTGCAGCGCTCAATGCCGTTCGGCACCGAAATCGACCAGCGTGCCGGCATCCAGTGCGGCTGCCTGCTCAAAGACATGGTGGGCGGCTGCCAGGTCCTCGACGGCCAGGCCCACGGATTTGAACAGCGTGATGTCGTTCGCGTGCGCACGACCTTTCGCACGGTCGAGTACCAGATCGGCCAGGTCGCCGACGACGTGGTCTTCGTCGACGACTTTTTCCCGAATCGGGACGCGGATGTCGTCCGCCTCCGCCAGCGCCGCCTCCTTCCAGTCGACGAAAACGCGGCTGCGCGCGACGGCAGCGGTATCGAGTTCCCGGAAACCCGGCACGGAAGCTCCGACGGCGTTGACATGGACCCCCGGTGCGAGCCATGCACCTTCGAGAATCGGCGCCGTGGCGCCGGTCACCGTGCAAACGAGATCCGCGGCTGCGACCGCCTCGCGAACGGTCGCCGTCGCGGTGATCGGTATGCCATGCAACGCGGTCATCGATCGCACGAACTGCCGCGCGCGCTCCGCATTGCGGTTCCAGATCCGGACCTGCCGCACCGGACGTACCGCCATCATCGCAGCCAGGTGCATGGCGGCTTGCGTGCCGGCACCGAGGATCGCGAGATCGCCGGCGTCTTCACGCGCCAGCAGTCGGGTGGCAAGACCGCTGACCGCGGCAGTCCGCACCGCTGTGATTGCTCCCGCATCGACGATCGCCTCCAGGCTCCCATGGAGCGTCTCGAAGAGCAGGATCGCGCCCTGGTGGGATTCGTACGGGGTATCGGTGTTGCCGGGAAAGACGCTGGCGATCTTGGCGCCGAGCGCGGGCGGCGAGCCCAGCCACGACGGCATCAATCCGATTGCGCCGCGCGCGTCCGGCTGCCACAGCACCTGGCGCTGGGGAAACACCGCTTCGCCCCTGCCCAGCGCCCGGAAGGTTCCCGCCATCACCTCGATGCAGCCGGACATCGGAAGCAGCTCGATGGCGTCACGATGTCCGATGATTCTGGTTTTCATCACGCGGCTCCATGGTCGCGGAAGTATGGCCGACCGCACGCCCAGGAACGCATCGCACGAAAAACGCGCAGCCGGCCAACGGGCGGTGAATGGTCCCATGCGCGGGGGTCGGTATGCATCCAGGCCATGCCGCCATGGATCCTGCGCAGCATCTTCTTGTCGAGCTCGCCCACGCTGGTCCTGAACAGCACTCGACCACAAGGACCTTGCCGGGCACACCGCACGCAGTAACCCGGGATCACTCCCTCGTCTGCCAGCTTCTGGAGGTGATCGCGGAGGCCGTCCGGATGCAACGTCATGTTGCGCCACGGTTTCATCGCGGACCGACTTTACCGGGACGCTTTTCACCCTTGTGGCGGAAGACACGCCATGCGTACACGATCACGATGCCCGCGATCACCCAGCGTCAGCGAACCCCGCGCCGCCAGATACCCACCCAGCGGCATGATCAATTCGACAAAAGGGGACGGAGGTAATTAAAGCGGACAAAAGGGGACGGAGGTAATTGAAGCGGGTTAATTACCTCGGATTAATTACCTCCGTCCCCTTTTATACGATCCTCAGTCGCGGGTGATCACGCCGCAGGCAATGCGTGCGCCGGCATCACCGGAGGGCTGGCTGGTGTAGTCATCGGGTTTTGCGTGCACGATGACCGCGCCGCCCAGGATGTCGGTGCTGCCACCGGTGCCGAGTTCGACGTCGTGCGCCAGCACGTCGACCGTGGCAACGCCTTCGGCGTCCGCAGTCTGGTTGGGGAGATCCCCCGCGTGGCGCTGCCCCTGCGCGGGATGGCCGTGCGGCTGTTGTGTCGGATTGAAGTGACCGCCGGCACTGCTGGCATCCGGCGAACTGCAGTCGCCGTGCTCGTGGATGTGGAACCCGTGTGTGCTGCCGGGCTTGAGCCCGGCGATGCGTCCCGTGATCCGGACACCCTGGTCGGTGCTGGCGAATTCAAGGCTGCCGGACACATCGCTGTCGCTGGCCGACGCGAGTTCGGCCCGGGCGCGTACCGAAGCCACCGTCGATGCGGGAGATCCCATGGGAGATGTCGCAGCAGACGCCACGGTCGTGGGAGACGCCGCAGGAGATGCCACAGTCGTGGGAGACGCCGCAGCCGTGGGAGATGCCGGGGTTCCCTGGTTGTCGTTGTCGCATCCCGCCAGCAAGGCGACGGATGCGAATGCAAGCAACACAGTTGCATGTCTCATGGGTTCATCCTTGTGAGGCAGTGGATTGCTCAGGCTAGCAGGCCGGCCTTAACGCGCCGTCAACGATGCGTGATCGGCGCACCGGCCGAACCCCGGGGCGGCCTGCCTGCGAGCGCCGCGGGCACTGCCGGTGGATGCCGGCTCAGCCACCCGCCCAGATCAGCGGTGCCAGCCATGCGATCGCGAGTCCCAGCAACAGGGTCAGTGGCGTCCCCACGCGCACGAAGTCGACGAAGCGGTAGTTGCCGGGCTCGTACACCAGCAGGTTGCCGTGGTGGCCGATCGGGGTCAGGAATGCGGCCACCGCGCCCATCGCCACGGTGAACACCATGGCGAAGGCCGACATGTCGAGCAGACCGGCCATGCCCAGCGCGACCGGGCCGAGCAGGATGGTGGTCGCGGTATCGGACAGGATCTGGGTGAAAAGCGCCGCGGTCAGGAACAGCGCCAGCAGCACCCAGGTGGGCGACCAGCCGGACACGAAAGCCGACAGCCAGTCCGCGAACAGTGCCGCGGTCCCGGTCTGTTCCATCGCAAGACCAAGTGGAATGGCGCCGGCGATGAATACGAAGATGCGCAGCTCCACCGACTCGTAGGCTTGCCGGAGACTCAGGCAACCGGTGACGACCATCGCCGTTGCCCCGGCCAGGAACGACACGGTGACCGGCAGCAGGCCGGACGCCGCCGCCGCCACGCTGAGCGCCATGATCAGGCCCGCCAGCCAGCCGCGCCCGCGCGCCTGGGCGCGGCCCGAGAACGGCACCAGCAGCAGGAACGAAGGATTGTGGGCGAGCTGGTCCAGCGCGCTCTTGTCGCCCCACAGCACCATGAGGTCCCCGCCCTCGAGTCTCACCTTGGACAGTTCCTTGCGGATGAAGCCGCGCTTGCGCCACAGCCCCACGACCACCACCCCGTAACGACGCAGGAAGTCGACATTGCCGATGGTGCGCCCGACCAGCCCGGAGTCGGGCCCGACGACCGCCTGCACCAGGCGTTCGTCCTCTTCCCGGCGGGCGCGGCGGTCCTCGCCGATTTCATCGCCGTATTGCACCACCGCACTCAGCGCCAGGCCCTGCTGTTTCTTCAGCGCCGCCAGCTCGTCCGGGCTGGCGCGCACCAGCAACAGATCGCCCGCGGCCAGTTGCTTGCGCCGCCAGGGCTTGGGGCGCGAGCCGCCGTGCCGCAGCCAATCCACCACCCGAAAACGTTCGGCATGTTCCTTGCCGAAGTCGCGCATCGACTTGCCGACGTGCGGGGAATCTTCGAGCACCACCAGCTCGGTGTAATAGCGTTCCAGGCGGAAGCGGTCCTCGCCGCCGCCGCTGCCTTCGTGGCTGGGCAGTAGCCAGCGTCCGAAGAGCAGGATGTACGCCGTGCCGATCAGGGTCAGCACGACGCCCATCGGCGCGATCGAGAAGATCCCGATGTCGCGCGCGCCGCCGCGTTCGAGCAGGTCGCGCGCGACCAGGAAAGCCGGTGCGGCGATCACCGTCATGGTGGTGCCCAGCGATGCGGCGAAGGCCATCGGCATCATCAGCCGCGAGGCCGGCAGGTTGTGCGAGCGATTGAGCTCCAGGATCACGGGCAGCATCATCGCCGTGACCATCAGGTGATGGCTGAAGGCAGCCATCACCGCCACGCACGGCATGATCACCAGCACCGCGCGCCAGACACTGGTCCCGGCCATGCGCCCGATGCCGGCGCCCAGCCGGCCCGTCAGCCCGGTCTGCGCGAGGCCCGCCGACAGCACGAACATGGACGCCAGCAGGATGGCCGGGTCGCTGGAGAAGCCCGACAACGCCTCGGCGGGCTTGAGCAGACCGGTCCCGGCCAGCGCCACCACGATGAGCACGCCGGTGAGGTCGATGCGCACCCATTCGGTGACCAGGAGGATCAGCGCCCCCGCCAGGATCACGAGAAACACGATTTGCTGGAATTCCATGCCGTGGAATCTGTCGTGGCCGTCGCGCGATGGTAGCGGTGGCCAGTCGGTCGCAACCCTGCCGCCGCGCATGTCCGTCAGGTCTGCGTGGTCCAGTCGATTCCCCTGCGGGTCGTTCGTCGGGTTGATGTGATGCACGATGAGGAGATGCGGACATGGCGAAAATCAAGGTGTATGGCGTGCCGCCGACGCGTGTGCTGCGCGCGTTGTGGCTACTGAACGAGCTGGGACTCGACTACGAACTGGTCCCGACGGCCCCGTTCAGCGAGGAAGCCGGGTCGCCGGCGTTCCTGGCCCTGAATCCAACGGGAAAGGTACCGGTGCTGGTCGACGGGGACGTCGTGCTGACGGAATCCTCCGCGATCCAGCTTTACCTGGCGGAGAAATTTCCGCAGGCCGACCTGATCCCGCAGGACATCGCGGAGCGCGGGCAGATGTATCGCTGGATCTTTTTCCTGGTCACGGAGATCGAGCAGCCGCTGTGGCGGATCGCTCGCAACAGATTCATCTACCCGGAAGACAATCGGATGCCCGCCGACATCGAAATGGCGACCGGCGAGTGCAAGGCGATGCTGGCGGTGCTGGAAAAACACATGCACGGACGCAAGTACCTCGTCGGCGACCGATTGAGCGTGGCGGATCTCAACGCGGCCTACACGCTCGATTGGGCCAGGGAAGCAGGCATGTTGGGGGATGCGCCCATGCTCCGAGCCTGGGTGGAGAAGATGTACGCGCGGCCGAACGCTCCGACGACGATCGAGGCCGCGCGCGCGGCGTCATGGCGCGCGACGTCATGAAGCCGGAGGTCGGCGTGCGCTTCCTGCGCGCCTTCGCGGCTAGTCGATCGCCGAGCGTCGGTGGCCCCGGAATGACCGGCAACGACGGAGGTGCACGCCGCCGCGACATGCGCGCGGGTCACCGCGGCAGTCCAGTGCTGTAGGCGGTCACCGACGCATCTTCGGGAAGTCGTTGCGGGCCGGGCAGGAAGTTGGCCGATAGTGCGCTTCGGCAGCCGATCCGACAATCCGCACTTTCAATCAGCGGAGCGGCAATCATGCGTTGGATCTTGCGATGGCTCTTGGCGGCAACGCTCGTGTTGCCGGCGTGCGTGTCGGCGCTGGCCTGGGCCGCGCCACCGCCGCCCGTCGAACTGGTCGACGTCTACCACGGCGGCGTGGATCTGTCCCGTTACTGGGTCAGCGAGAAATTCGATGGCGTGCGCGGTTATTGGGATGGCCACCGCTTGTTGACGCGTGGCGGCACGGTGGTCCAGGTACCTGCCTGGTTCACGAAGAACTGGCCCGACACGCCCATGGATGGCGAGTTGTGGGCCGGGTACGGCCGGTTCGAACGCGCTTCGGCCATCGTGCGATCGGCGGGCGCGGATGATCCGGCATGGCACGAGATGAGCTATCACGTCTTCGACCTGCCCGCGCAACCGGGTGACTTCGACGTGCGGGTGCCCGCGATCCGGAGGGTCGTCGCCGCGATTGGCGATCCGTGGGTCGTTGCCATTCGCCAGTTTCATGTCGCGAACGATGCGCAGCTCAAGGCTGCGCTCGAGCGGGTCCTCGACAAGCACGGCGAGGGACTGGTGCTCCACCGTGGCGACCTGCCGTATCGGGCCGGTCGTGGTGTCGGCCTGCTCAAAGTGAAACCTTATGAAGACGCCGAAGCCAGGGTCGTCGCGATCGATCCCGGTCATGGCCGGCTCGAGGGCATGATGGGAGCGATCGAGGTCCGCACGCCGGATGGACGTCGCTTTGCGATCGGGTCGGGGTTCTCCGACGAGGAGCGTGCGCACCCTCCGGCAGTCGGGTCGTGGGTGACCTATCGGTTCAATGGCCTGACGAACACCGGGCTGCCGCGCTTTGCACGCTTCCTGCGCATGCGGCCGGGCGGACCGCCCCCCGAAAATGGTGTCAGGGACAATTTCTGACCCGGGAGCGGGGTACATGGCTCGACTTCCGCGCTTCGATCTTCCCGGCATTCCGCAGCACGTGATGCAGCGTGGCAACAACCGGCTGTCGTGTTTCCTGGATGACGATGATCGGCAGCAATACCTGCAATGCTTGCTGCGGGCGCTGAACCGTTTTCGATGCGGGCTGCACGCGTACGTCCTGATGGACAACCACGTGCATTTGCTGATCACGCCCGGCGAAGCCGGCGCGTTGTCGCGGTTGATGCACACCTTCGCGCGCAACTACGCGGGTTGGTTCAATGATCGCCACGGGCGTACCGGGACATTGTGGGAGGGACGCTACAAGGCCTGTCTGGTGGATTCGGGTTGCTACTTCCTGTCGTGCAGCCGCTACATCGAGCTGAATCCGGTACGCGCATGGATGGTGGGGCGTCCGGGAGATTACGCGTGGTCAAGCTGGCGCGGCCATGTGGGCAAGCAGGTGGATCCGTTGCTGACGCCGCACCCGGAATACCTTGCGCTCGGCTCCGATCCGGAGACCCGCGCGTCGGCATACCGGGCCTTGTTTGCGCAGGCCTTGCCTGAAGATCAGGTTCGGGAAATCCGCTGTTACCTGCAACAACAGAAGGTCTTGGGAACGGACCGTTTCCGCGCCTGGGTGGAGGCACGGACCGGCCGGTTCGCCGGCCTGCGGCAAGCCGGCCGGCCGCCGAACAGCGGCAGGTCCCTGAATTGTCCCTGACACCATTTTGGTTGTGGCCGCACCATTCGCCCTGTGGCGCTGATTCCGTCGCTCAGTCGACGCCCCGTATCTCGCGCTCGCCCAGCCGGTCGCGATGGTGGGGGGCATCGAAGTCGAGGATCGGACCGATCGACACGATGCCGGACGGGTTGATGGTCTTGTGGCTGCAGAAGTAGTGATGGCGAATGTGGTCCATCCAGACGGTGTCGGCCACCCCGGGCATCTGGTAGATATCGCGCAGCAGGCCCTCGAGGTTGGGGTAGTCGCTGATCCGTTTGCGGTCGCACTTGAAATGCGTCGTGTACACCGCGTCGAAGCGCACCAGCGTGGTCCACAGGCGCAGGTCCGCTTCGGTCAGTGTGTTGCCGATCAGGTAACGGTGTCGCCCGAGGCGCTGTTCGAGTGACTCCAGCGTTTCGAACAGCGCGGTGACCGCTTCGTCGTAGGCTTCCTGGCTGGTCGCGAAGCCGGCCTTGTACACGCCGTTGTTGACGTGGTCGTACACGGTCGCATTGATCGCGTCGATCTCCGCCAGCAGGTCGTCGGGGCAGTACTCACCCGGGCGTGCACCGATGCCGTCGAAGGCGTGTTCGAGCATGCGAATGATTTCGGACGACTCGTTGTTGACGATGGTTTCGCGCTGCTTGTCCCACAGGGTCGGGACCGTCACCCGGCCGCTGTAGTGCGGGTCGGCTTTCAGATAAAGCTGGTACAGCTTGTCGAGCCCATACAGCCTGTCGCCGGTCGCGCCATCGAAATCGGTGCGGAATTCCCAGCCGTTTTCCAGCATCAGCGGGTGCACCACGGAAACGTCGATGTACTTTTCCAGGCCCTTCCACGCCCGCATCACCAGCGTGCGGTGCGCCCAGGGACAGGCGTAGCACACGTACAAGTGGTAGCGACCGCTTTCGGCCTTGAAGCCGTCTTGTCCCGATGGTCCGGCGCTGCCGTCGGGCGTGATCCAGTTGCGGAACTGGCTGGCCGAGCGTTCGAAACGACCCCCGGTGCTTTCGGTGTCATACCACTTGTCTTGCCACTTGCCGTCTACCAGCAGTCCCATGGCGGCCTCCTTGATGCGGTAACGGCGTGTCAGGATGCGCGATGCGAGCTGAACGCCGCGCGATTCGTCTTCGACGCTCGCGCTAATCGTGCTCGAACAGCCAGGTCCGTGCGGCATCGCCGTCCATGGGCCTGGCGAAAAAATAACCTTGCGCCTGGTCGCACTCGAGTGCCGCCAGCGCCTGCGCCTGCGCTTCGGTCTCGACGCCTTCTGCCACGGTGTTGAGCTGCAGCTCCTTGCCGAGTCCGATGGTGGTCGCGACGATCTTCCGCGCCTCGCCCGAAACAAGCATCCCCGAAACGAACGACTTGTCGATCTTGATCTCGGAAAACGGCAACTGCGCCAATTGCGCCAGGGAGGAATATCCGGTACCGAAGTCGTCGATGCTGAGCTGGAATCCCTTCAGCCTGACGCGCGTGAGGATGTCGAACAGCGCGGCGGTGCGTTGGGCGGCAGTGGTTTCCGTCAACTCCAGGATGATGCGGACCGGATCCACCTCGAGCAGTGTGCATTGCTCGTGCAGGACATCGGTGAACCTGACGTCGGTAAGGCTGCTGCCGGAAATGTTGATCGCCAGTTCCAGCGTGCTGTCGCGCGCGAACCCTGCAACCCACCTCAGGCCCGCCTCGATGACGCGGAAGGTGAGTCGGTTCATGTTGCCCGACTCCTCGATCAACGGCAGGAACCGGTCGGGCGGAAGCAGGCCCAATACCGGATGCTGCCAGCGCACCAACGCCTCCACCCCTCTCGGCCGACCGCTGGCGAGATGCAACTTCGGCTGGTAATGCAACACGAATTGCCTGTTTCGCAAGGCCGCCTCGACATCGTCCAGCAACACCTCGCGGTCGGCTGTCGCGACGGGCTCGGGACGCATTCGGTCACGCGCGTCCGCATCCAGCAGCGCGCGCAACTCGGCAGGCTTGAACGGCTTGGGCAGGATCCCGATGATGCGCAAGCCGCGCTCGATCCCGACCCGCTGCGCCGATTCCAGCACCTTCGTGCCCATGCCGCTCATCATGATTATGTTGGCGCGACATCCGGTTGCCGCGAGATTGCGCAGCACTTCCACGCCATCCATGTCCGGCATCAGCAGGTCGATGATGATGTGGCTGGGCACGACGCTTGCGACATCGTCGAAAAAAGTTTCTGCCGATTCCGACATCCGCACGCTGAAGCCGTGGCGCTTGGCGGCAAACGCCACCGTCTGCGCCACCGCCTGTTCGTCGTCGAGGATCAGCAGCCGTCGGGGGCTTTCCGCGTCCATCAGTGGTCACCATCCCTGGGTGGTTTCGCTTCCAGGGCCGCGCGAATCTTGGCCGCCAGCTCGGGTTTTCGATACGGCTTGTGCAGCAGGTTGACGCCCGGATCCACGCGGCCATGGTGGACGATCGCGTTCTCCGTATAGCCGGAGGTATACAGGACGGGCAGGCCGGGGCGCAGCGCGTGCGCGGCTTCGGCCAGCTTGGGGCCGGTCATGCCGCCGGGCATGATCACGTCGGTGAACAGCAGGTCGCAGGGGATATCCTTCCGCAGCAGTTCCAGCGCCTCCGGTCCGTTGGATGCCGCAACGACGCGGTAATCGAGGCTCTCCAGCAACTGCATGGCGTGCACACGCACCAGGTCGTCGTCCTCCACCAGCAGGATGCGCTCGCCGCGACCTGCGATGTTGTCCGGTTCGACAACCGCGACCGGCTCGTTGTCGCCTTTGGCTTGGCGCAGGTAAAGCGTGACCACCGTGCCATGGCCGAGTTCCGAGTAGATGGCCACGTGCCCGCCGGATTGTTTGGCGAAACCGTACACCATGCTGAGCCCGAGCCCTGTGCCCTTGCCGCGGGCCTTGGTGGTGAAGAACGGTTCGAACGCACGCGCCACGTCCGCGGCGCGCATGCCGGTCCCGGTGTCGGAAATCGAAATCCGCACATAGTCCCCGGGCACGACGTCCACGCGCTGCTCGGTGTAGTTCTCATCCAGGATCACGTTGCCGGTTTCGATCATCAGCTTGCCGCCACCGCGCATCGCGTCGCGCGCGTTGATGCACAGATTCAGCAGCGCCGATTCGAATTGCGTGGGGTCGACCGACACCTTGGCGACATCGGGCGCGTGCTCCACCGCAAGCTCGATGTTCTCGCCCAACGTACGCCGCAACAGATTGCGCATCCCGTCGATCAATTGGTCCGGGCGGGTCGTCCGGGGCTCCAGCGCCTGCCGGCGCGCGAAGGAGAGAAGATGGCTGGTCAGCTCCGCGCCGCGTTCTCCGGCCGTGCGGATCATTTCCACCAGCGGGAGCATCTCCGACTGGCCCGTGAGCTCTTCCGCCAGGGTGTCGGCATTGCCGACGATGACCGTCAGAAGATTGTTGAAGTCATGCGCGATGCCGCCGGTCAATTGCCCGATCGCCTCCAGTTTCTGCGACTGCGCCAGGCGGCGTTCCAGATCCACGCGTTCGCTGACATTGGTATGGATCTTCAGGACCCCGGCCGGATGGCCGCTGTCGTCGCGCAGCAGGGTCCAGTGTCCGTCGACGGTGATGACCTTTCCGCCCGCCGTGGCTTGCTTGAGGCGCCCGGACCATTCGCCTTTTTCGAATACCTCGGCGTCGGCATCCTCGAATGCCTCCAGATCATCGGAGACGACGATTTCCTCCACGCGCATTCCCATGGCCTGCTCACGGGGGATGCCGTAGATGGACTCCGCGGCCTTGTTCCAGTAACGGATGCGGTGATCGAGGCCACGCACCAGGATCGCGTCCTTGGCCCGATCGAGCAGCGTCGCCTGTTCACGCAGGATGTCTTCCCGCCGCTTGCGATCCGACAGGTCGGTGATCGCGCCGACAACACGGACGGCACGTCCGCGGGCGTCGCGGATCACGAATCCACGGTTGTAGACGAATGCATAAGTGCCATCGTGCCGCCGGAACCGGTACTCGTGGGCCCATTGTTCCGCGTCGCCGCCGATGGCCTCTTCCATGCTGCGGACAACCTGCTCGCGATCGCCGGGATGGATGCGTTCGCGCATCCACTCGGTCGTCTCCACAACCTCCGCGGGCGGAATCCCGAACAGCCGCTGCAAGCCCCGGTTCCACCAGATGGTGTTGTCGTCGATATTGCGGTCCCAGACTGCATCCTCGGTGGCGCGCGTCACGTAGTCGAAGCGTTCGTGACTCAGGCGCAATGCGGCTTCCATGCGGGCGCGCGCGGTAACGTCGTTTGCCAGCACCAGCCGCGCGGCTTTGCCCTGGAACACGACATCATCGGAGGAGACCTCCACGTCGATCAGCGTGCCGTCCTTCTTCAGATGTCGCCAGGATCCGAACTCGCGGTGGCCCGCAGCGCCGGTGGAACGCACTTCGGCGAGGTGCGCGCCATCTTCGGGCGGGCGTATGTCGAAAATCGTCATCGCGAGGAATTCTTCCTCGCTGTAGCCGTATTGCCGGCACGCCTGCGCATTCACCGTGAGAAACCGGCCGTTCGCAATCTCGAATACCCACATGGGCAGCGGATTGGCGACGAACAGCATTTCGTAGAATTCGTCGCTGTCCGCGCGCGCATTGTGCTGAGCGGTCATTTGTTCCCCCTGGTCGGTGGGTTTGTCGTTGCGCTCCCGCCGGCTGCGCATGGGTCATGTATAACCCAAGTGGGCGGGCAATGTCACGACGCAGCGCACGAGAATGGCGGCCGGCGCTCTCTTGCGAATGCCGAACGGAATGAAGGCAGGTCGCCGGTCATGGCTCGAACGCGTATGCTGGTTGGACATGCGAAGCACTGACGACCCGACGCTGGATGGGCACGCACGACGTCACGATCGGCAACCAGGCCATCTGCGTCTGCCCGGCGTCAAATTGTTGCCGCGCCCCGCGCGCAGGCATTTGCGGCGACAGGTGCTTGCGGTACTGAGCCGGGATGCCCCGGCACCCGACTACGACGCACCACTCGGCGACCCCGGGTTGTTCGGGCCGGACAGCGTGACCTGGAAGATCCACGCGGATTTCCCGAGCATGATGGTGGGCGGGCTGGCGTCCCTGATGTTGCAGGCGCTGCACCCGCTGGCGCTGGCCGGCGTGTGGGACCATTCGAGCTTCCGCACCGACACGCTCGGCCGGCTGCGCAACACCACCGCTTTCGTGGGGCGCACGACCTACGCACCGCTGGCTGCAGCCGAGGCGGCCATCGAACATGTCCTCGGCATCCACCACGCCGTGCGTGGCACCGCCGCAGACGGGCGCGCGTACAGTGCGGACGATCCGCACCTGCTCACGTGGGTCCATTGCGCCGAGTGCTGGTGTTTCCTGCGCGCGTACGAAACGTACTGCAATGTTCGCATTCCGCCGGCGATGCAGGATCGCTATCTTGCGGAGGTGGCGCGGATTGCCGAAGCGCTGGGCGCGCGCGATGTTCCGAAATCCACTACCGCACTCGATGCATTCTTTGCCGGCATTCGCCCGGAGCTGGCGTTCGACGCGCGTACCCGCGAGACGTTGCACATCCTCGGCGGCATCCGCTTGCCGATTCCACTCGCTGGCCTGGGCCGCGACCTGTTTCTCGGCGCTGCGGCAGCGCTGCTGCCGGGATGGGCGCTCGACCTGATGCAGCGATCGGGCCTCCGGCGGTTCCGCGATCGCGTTGCCGTTCGCGCGTTGCAACTGATCGCGCCCAGCGTTCGCGATGCAATGGCCGAAGGCGGTCTTGCCTGGCGCGCCTGCCGGCGAACCGGCGCGGACTACGAAGGCTTGTTTCGCTGGCCGTGAAATGGTGTCAGGGACAATTTGGGAGCAATGGTGTCAGGGACAATTTTCCGAGGTCGCTCCAGCTGGATAAGTCGCCGCCAAATTGTCCCTGACACCATTTTTCCCTGACACCTTTTTCCGGGTATGCCTACCGCGCGTGGGACTGTGTCCACTGCACGATGCCCGCGGTGTGCATCGCCCCGGCCTGGCGCGCCACTTCATTGCCGCCGCGGAACAGGGCCAGGGTGGGGATGCTCCGGATGCCGTAGCGGGTGCCGAGCGATGGTTGCGCTTCGGTATCGACCTTGGCCAGGCGTACCCGCGGTTCGAGTTGTGCGGCCGCCTTCACGAACTCCGGCGCCATCATCTTGCACGGGCCGCACCACGGCGCCCAGAAATCCACCAGCATCGGAATGTCGTTGCGCGCGAGGTGCCTGTCGAACGTGGCTTCATCGAGTTCGACGGGCCTGCCCTCGAACAAGGGGAGGTGGCACCTGCCGCAGGTGGGCGCCGCTCCCAACCGGTCGGGTGGCACGCGGTTCACCGCCTCGCAGTGTGGACAGACGACATGCAGCGCATCGCTCATGGTTGGCCTCGGAATCGGATGGAGGGTTGTCCCTGCACTCGATATGGAGCGCAAATGTCACGGGCAAAAGGGGCAGTCAATCCCGGATCGGCCGCTCGGCGCGTGCCAGCGCGACGGCAACCGGCAGCGAGAGCACGAATAGCGCCGCGACCCCGGCGTAGATCGCGAAGAAGCCGAAGCGCACCCCGAGGATGAGCCCGACGATCGGACCGGCGGTGCCGCCGCAATCCGATGCGACTTGATAGATCGCGGTGGCGCGTCCGCGCAACCCGGGCGCAACCAGATCGCCGATCAGTGTCAGCAGCGGAATCACGATGGCGCCGGTGCCGACGCCGATCACGACCAGTGCCACCAGGATCAGTGCAAGCGTCGGGGTGAAGGCGAGGAGGAGATAACCGGCGACCAGCAGCGCGACGGCCGCGCCGAGAAGACGCGTGCGCCGTCCCAGCGCATCGAGGCGGCGGCCGATCGAGAGCGAGGTGCCGGCGTAGGCCAGCATCAGGATGGCGAGCAGCAGTCCTGCGCTGCCTTCGGCGCCGAACCCCGCGATCGAGATTCCGCGGCGATCCACGAGCAGGACCAGCGTCGCGAGCAACAATCCTTGTACCGAAAACGAAACGAGCGCCGCGTAGAACCAAATGCCCGCCAGGCGATGTTGACGCAACACCTGCAGCAGTCCATCCAGCGACAGGTGTGTCGTGTTTGCGGGCGAGCCGGCCGGGCGCAAGCGGGGGATGCCTGCGAGCGCCGCCACGCCGGAGCCGACACTCAGGACCAGCGCCGCAAGGAACGCGGCGTCGGCAGAGAAGAAATCGGTCACGAGCCCCCCGAGGACCAGTCCTCCCGGAACCCCCAGGCTGATGGCACTGCGTGCGCGCGCGACCAGGCGGCCACGATTCGCGCCGCTGCTCGCCGCGAGCACGGCCGCAACGGCGCCGACGAAAAGCAGTGACGAGCCGGCGCCCCAGACGAGGCGTCCCGCCAGGAACCAGGCGGCGGGCGTCGCGAAATGCAGCGCGGCGATGTAGCCCAGGGTGCCCACGCCTTCGATGAACAGCCCCGCCGCGATCACGCCGCGCCCGCCGAAGCGGTCCACCAGCACGCCGGTGACGGGGTTCATGCCGATACGCACGATCCGGTTGGCGGCAAGGATCACGCCGATCATCAGCGCCGACAGCCCCATGCGCAGCCCCAGCGTCGGCAGGATCGGGAACACCACGCCGCCACCGATGCCACCGAGGAATGCCACCGTCGCGATGCGCCAACTGACCCGCGATGCCTCGCTGTCCTGGGCTGGCGCTGACCGAATCACCCGTCCATTATAAAAAGGGGACGCGGGTAACCAGGTCGACTTGATTGCCTTCGTCACTTTTGGGGCTGGGGTGTTCGCTTGCGCGCTTCCGCCGCCCGGCCCGAGTCGAACAGACCGGGCAGTCCCGCGACGAACAGCCACAGTGTTCAAATACACATAGGAAACAAGCACATGGATAAATATGTTCATGCAAAAGGTTCGTCGCTGGGAATCGCCTGAGATGAGGGGTCTGTCCGTCGAGGTGCCCCGTATGCCCACCGTCGTCGCGCGTGCTTTCTTCATTGTCGTGGCCGTGGTGTTCGTGCCGTGGCCTGGATCCGCGATGGCGGCGGCACCAAAGCCGTCGGTGGCACCCAGAGTGCACATCGATGGCGGTGTCGTTTCGGGGATCCACGATGCGGCCGCGCATTTGCATGAATTCCGGGGCATTCCCTATGCCGCGCCGCCGATCGGGCCCCTGCGGTGGAAACCGCCGCAACCGGTTGCGGCGTGGAAGGGCGAACGCAAGGCTGATCATTTCGGTCCGCGCTGCATGCAGCCTGGACTGTTCAGCGACATGGTGTTCCGTTCCGACGGCATGAGCGAGGATTGCCTGTACCTCAATGTGTGGACACCCGCGGGTGGCCAAGCAAGGAAATTGCCGGTGCTGGTGTATTTCTACGGCGGCGGTTTCGTCGGCGGCGACGGTTCCGAATACCGGTACGACGGCGCCAGCCTCGCGCAACGCGGGATCGTCACGGTCACCGTGAATTATCGGCTCGGCGTCTTCGGATTCCTCGCGTTGCCGGCGTTGGCGGAAGAGTCGCCGCACCACGCCACCGGCAACTATGGCTTGCTCGACCAGGTCGCCGCACTGCAATGGGTCCGGCGCAACATCGCGGCATTCGGGGGCGATCCGCACAAGGTCACCATCGGCGGCGAGTCGGCCGGTTCCATGTCGGTGTCGGCGCTGATGGCCTCGCCGCTGTCGAAGGGGTTGATGCAGCGCGCGATCGGCGAAAGCGGCGCCGTGCTGGGCAACCTCGCGCCGTGGTCGCTCGAGTCTGCCGAGCACTGGGGTGGGGTTTTCATGAAGCACGTCGGTGCGCACTCGCTGGCGGCGTTGCGCGCAATCCCCGCAAGCATGTTGCTTGCGGCCACCGGCGACAAGGACGCGGCAAAATTCATGGTCGACATCGACGGCTGGTTCCTGCCGCGTTCGCCGGAATCCATCTACGAAGCCGGGGATCAGGCGCACATTCCCCTGCTGGTCGGTTCGAACTCACAGGAGGGCTCCTGGACCAACCTGCTCGATGGCAAGCCGCCGACGCCAGCCAACTATCGCGCCGCCGTGGAAAAGCGGTTCGGCGCGCACGCGAACGAGACGCTGAAGCTGTATCCGGGCGACGACGAAGCCGGAGTGAAGGCTTCAGGCGCGGCGCTGGCTGGCGACATGTTCATCGCGTTCTCGACCTGGCGCTGGATGGACCTGCAGCGCACCACGGGCGGCAAGCCGGTGTATTACTACTACTTCACGCAAGCGCGCCCGGCCAGGCGCGACGGCAGCGCGGGTCCCGATGCCGGCGCGGTGCACAGCGGCGAGATCGAGTACGCGCTGGGCAACCTTGCGACGAACCAGGTGTACGCGTGGACCGACGCCGATTACGAGGTGTCCGCGACCATGGAAAGCTACTTCGCCAACTTCATCAAGACCGGCGACCCCAACGGCGCGGACCTGCCGCACTGGCCGGCCGTCGCGCCGAAGGACGGCGGCCTGCTGCGCCAGGTGATCGGCGTGCACACGCACACCCGTGTCGATCGCGATGCGGCGCGTTACCGATTCCTGCAACGCATCGCCCCCGATTCGCACCCCTGATGTCGGGCCTGGACGATCCGACTGGAAGCAAACCGGCGTAGCGTTGGCGCCAGACGAAATCCGCAGCCAGCGTTTGCACGGTATTCCCGAGCCCCCCCGCCGCGCGGCAAACACATTTTCACGACGCGGCAGCGCCCATCATCCACGTCGAAACGAGTGGGTTGACCTCTGGCTTCCGTGAAGATGCCGCGCTTCGCCGCGAGGCTGCCGAGCGGGGGAGCGCTCCAGCCCACGGATGGAGGCGGACAAAGGCTGGCATTTGCGCAAAATCCAGCCTATCGACGTGGCAGACAGCCGCGTCTACATTCGGCGCAGGATGGCTCCCACGCATGCGGCGTTTTCCGGTTTTCATCAGGGATCATTCGCTGTCGATAGCGATGTTCGGTCTGTTCTTGCTCTGTTTTTGGGGCGACAGCCTGGCCAGTTGGCATCTCCAGAATCAACTGTTGGCCGACCACGGCAAGGCAGCCCTTGGCTATTGGCAGAATTTTTTCAGCAGCAGCTTCCTGCAGCAACTGGCGAGCAACTGGCAGGCGGCTTTCCTGCAGCTGATGTCGCTGATCGTGTTCAGCGTCATTCTCTACCAGCGCGGCGCGTCGCACTCGCGCGATCCGAAAAAACACAAGAGCAGACGAAAAAAGCGAGAGGAGGACGCCCGCTTCCCATGGCTCTACAGGAATTCGCTGTCGGTCGCGTTCGTGTTGCTGTTCGCCGTGGCATTCGCCCTGCACGTGGTGTCCGGCGCCTTCGCCTACAACGAGCATCTGGCGTTGCAACATCGGCCTGCGATTTCCTTCGTTGCGTTCCTTGCCTCGGCGAAGTTCTGGTCTTCGACCCTGGAAACGTGGCAGGCGGAATACCTGACCATTGCCGTGTTCATCGTGCTGAGCGCGTTCCTGCGGCAGCAGGATTCACCCGAATCGAAGCCAACCGAATCGGACAACAGGGAAACCGGAAAGACCGACGACTGATCCGCATGCCCCCGCCCGGCCGTCGTGCGCGGCCCCGTTGAAAACCTGCCTGGTCATTCCGGGCCGCACGCTCCTTCCATCGGCGCGGGGCCTGGACGCCGCTTTCTGTCGTCGGCGGCCGGTACGACTCGCGCACTCCATGGCGCTCGCCGCTCGGATCGCCTGACGGTTTCAGCCCGGCGACTCGCTCCGGAATCGCCGTCGAACCATGCCGATTCGCCGCGCCATTTCAGCGCTACACTCACCTTCCCATGGCCGACGACCCTCGAAAGCGCCGCCCGCGCAAGCGCAAGCAGACCGACGACGAGCCGGAGGGTTCATTCCGGATATCCGCGCGCGAGCGGCATGACGTCGAGGGCAATTTGCCACCGCGTGTGCAGGTGCTCCACGAGGCCATCCGCGTCGCGGGCAAGACCGAACTGGCGCGCAGTGCCGCGGCATTGAGCTGGTCGTCGCTGGCGGCCGGTTTGTCGATGGGATTCTCGATGCTGGTTCCGGCGTTGTTGTACGTCCACCTCGTGGGCGTGTCGGGCGGCTTCCTGATCGTGAAGCTGGGCTACACCGTGGGCTTCCTGATCGTGGTGTCGGCACGGCAGCAACTGTTCACCGAGAACACCCTGACCGCGGTATTGCCGTTCATGACCCAGCCGGACTGGCATGCGCTGGGGCGGGTGCTCCGCCTCTGGGGCATCGTACTGGTGGGCAACCTGGTGGGCGTGGCGCTGTTTGCCTGCGGCATGGTCTACATGCACGTGCTGGATGCGGCCACGCACGCGGCGCTGGTGTCGCAAGCCGAGGAGCTCATGCGCAATTCCATCCTGCAGATGTTCACCAAGGGCATCCTAGCGGGCTGGTTGCTCGGCACCATGGTGTGGTTGATCCCGGCGCTGCCGAATGCAAAGGTGTTCGTGATCGTGTTGATGACGTGGCTGATCGGGCTGGGCAACTTCACCCACATCATTGCCGGGTCGACGGAAGTGCTGTACCTGGTGTTCAGGGGCGACCTGCCGGCGATGGACTACATCGTGCGGTTCGCGTTGCCGACACTGGCGGGCAACATCATCGGCGGCAGCGTGATCTTCGGGCTGATCAGCCACGCGCAGGTACGCAGTGACGACGGGTGAACGCCGCGGTGGACGCGGACGCCTCCGCCGTTTGCGGCGGACCTCGAGCGGCGCCTTTCATTCGTTTCGGGTGCGGTGTTCCGACGCGATTGCGGTGGCCACGTCACGCGGATAGGTCTTGAGTCCACGCAGCATCACGAAGCCCGCCGCGGCGAGCGTCACCAGCATCACGAGGAGCGCCATGTCCAGGCCGGCACCGGGGTGGCCGAGCGACCGGTGGAAGTGCGGGCCCTGACTGCCGAACATGCTGGAGACCCAGCCGAACAGTGGCGGCGCTGCAGCCTGGAAGGCATACAGCAGGGTCGAACGCACACCTTCGGCGCGGCCCCACAGGTGCGAGTGCATGATGTCCAGGCGCGCCGAATCCACCGCAGGATTGGCACCGCCCAGACCGGCGGCGGCCACGAAGAAGAACGGGGCCGCAAAGACCAGGCTGGACGCCAGCAGGCCGCCCAGCAGTGCGACGGTCGCGACCAGGTATGCGGCCGCGCCGGCGATGATGCGTCCGCGCAGTTGTCCCCGGTCGATCATCCGGTCCGCAGCCCAGCCTGCGATCAATACGCCTGCAATGGCACCGAGCCCCACGCCGACCGAGATGGTGCTCGCGAGGGCCTGCTGCAGGTCGAAACGTGCACGCATGAATACGATCGCGAACGTGCGCAAGCCGGCGAAATAAAAATAGCCGAGGGCCGACGCGATGATCAGCACGCGGAAGGTCGGTATCGAAAGGACGTAGCGCACGGCTTGCCAGGCGGTCATTTGCGCGGGATCGTGTGCCAGCACCAATTCGCCGCGTGGTTCGATGCCACGGTCGCCCACCATCTCGGTGACCGGATGGGCCTGTTCGCCGCTGGCGTCATGCTGTCGATCCGGCATGCGGTTCTGCCCGCCGCGTTCGGGTTCCGGCAGCTTGCGGGCGATCACGACGGCGAGTGCGGCCCCGAGCCCGGCCAGGACGAAGAACGGCACGCGCCAGGACACCACGGCCGCGGCGTTGCCTGAAATCAGGAATCCGAACGCCACGCCGATCAGTTCGCCGGCCAGGATATAGCTGTAGATCCGGCCGCGCTCGGCCGGATGGAAGAAATCGCCGGTCAACGATGCGATGGCGGGCGAAGCCACCGCCACCACGGCGCCAAGGCCGAGCCTGCTGAACATCAGCATCGGGTAGCTGATCGAAGCGCCGCCCGCGATCATCGCCAGCGACCACAGTCCAATCCCGGTCACGAGCAGTCGGCGCCGGTTCATCCGATCGACCAATACGCCGAAGGGCAGGGTTGCAAACGCGCTGATGGCCGTGGACGCCGTCACCAGCAGACCCACCTCGACATTGCCGATGTGCAGGTCATGCTCCAGTTGCGCCGCGACCGCCCCGATCGTGGCCTTGTCGGCGGCATCGAGCGCCAGGACGCAGGCGAGCATCGCGACGACCTTCAGCCGCCTCGGGCCGCCAACCAGGCCTTCCAGCGGGCGCTCGACGTCACGGCGGAACCATTGCCGCAGTTCCACCGCAGCGACTGCAGCCGTCGAGTCCGGGGGCGAATTGTCATGTCCCGCTTCCAAGCGATGTACCTGGGTCCAGCGCGTTCCGTGCGAACGCACTTTGCCACATGGCCCGTGTATGGCGTGTTCACATGCGCGTTCCGCAGGGTCGCACGGGGACTTCAACACCGCGGGAGGACGATGCTTCCGGTGCCGGGTGCCACGTGTCGCGACGGATGGTCTCGGCGACCCGCGTGGCGCCACGTCGCCTGCCCTCGAATTGCGGGCCTTCACGATCGCGGGGGCCGTTCGGCGACACCGGATCCACGCCAGCCATGTCCGCGATGGCCGAGGCGTTGCACGTGGCCTGCGACAAAGCCGGCGCCGTCTTCGATGCCCGGCGTCTTGCCTGCCTGCCCGGGGTGCCTTCGCGCCGACTTATACTCGGTGCCGGCGATCCGCCATCGGGGAGAAAATCATGAATCCGCGTCGTCCCGTCTTTTTTGTCGCCATGGCCTTGATCATGCTCGCCGTCGG
This sequence comes from Rhodanobacteraceae bacterium, assembly GCA_036278635.1. Lineage (GTDB taxonomy): Bacteria > Pseudomonadota > Gammaproteobacteria > Xanthomonadales > Rhodanobacteraceae > 66-474. The sequence continues at coordinate 4,076 of DASUKQ010000144.1, read as the reverse complement.
GCTCTGGTTTTTCTCCAACGGCGTCCGTACTGTCAACGTGGTGGGTCTGTTCGCCTCCGGTGCCGCGTGCGGCGCCGCGTTTGCGGGTTTTCTCGTGAGCATGCGGCGAATGAAACGCCCCGCCTGATTTGGGGGGAACCGCGCAGCTGGAATCGCGCGGACACGCTGTGGTCGCCAGCTTACGCAACCGGAGCGCGGTGATGCCGGGTACGGGAGCATCGCCGTCCCGCAAGCCAATCTCAACGCGCCGATGCTGGAGGGCAATGCCGTCAACGTGCTGTTCGACGGCGACGAAATATTACCGGCCATGCTGGACGCGATTCGTTGCACCAGATCGAACGAAGCCGGGTCCGGATGCACGCGACGCGCGATCAGCGCGCGCGGCAGGCCCGGCCGACCCTGCTCCAGGCATGTCCCTGACGTCGACATGGCGGTCGATGCCGGATCCCGTCAAGAGGGTTCCATTGACACGCACGTGACGCCGTAGTAAACAGCCTCGACGCAAATGTGATGTGCGTCACAAAAACGTGAGGCAGCGGCGAATGCGCCCCGTTGCAGTCTGGAGGCGGGATCGGTTTCGCCGATCGTGCGACTTCGTTGCCACCACCGCAACTTTCCTGCAAGCAGGGATGGGGAACCCGCATGAAGACCCGTACTTTCCGCGCCATTTCGTGGCTTGGCTTGCTTGTGCTCGCAGGCGGCCTTTCGATTGCGCCTGCAAGTGATGCCGCGTCCAGCCAGCAACCGCAGATGCCCCGCTGCAGCAGCAGGATCGGCACGCTGGCCGTACAGGAGCCGCAGTCGGGCAACGCCTGGTGGACGTCGATGAATCTCGAATCGCCCGCCGCGCTGATCAAGGTATATGTCTCGGAGTCCGGGTGTTTCACGCTGGTCGACCGTGGCAAGGGGCTGCAGGCCGCGCAGGCCGAACGCGCGCTGGCCGGGGAAGGCGAGATGCGCGTGGGCTCGAACGTCGGCAAGGGCCAGATGAAGGCGGCCGATTACGTGCTGGTCCCGGACATCGCCAACAGCAATTCCAATGCCGGCGGCAGCCGCATCGGCGGCATCCTCGGCGGATTGATCGGGCACGGTGCCGGCGCGGTACTGGGCGGCATCAGCATTTCCAAGAAGTCGGCCGACGTGGTGTTGACCCTGACCGACATACGTTCGACCGAGCAGGTCGCGCTCGAGCAGGGCCATTCCGACAAGACCGACCTGGGCTGGGCTGGCGGTGGCGGTGCGTTCTTCGGGGGCTTCGCGGCTGGAGGCGCCAGCGGTTACGCGAACACCGAGATCGGCCAGGTGATCGCGATGGCCTATCTGGATGCCTACACCAAGATGGTTGCGGACCTGCAGAGGAATGCGCCCAACGCCAGGGCGGACAACGTCCAGCAGGCGGTGCGACTGACCGAGGCGACACCGATGTACTCGGATGCGAACCTCAAGTCGCCGATCGTGCGCGACCTCAAGCCCGGCATGATGCTGTATCCCACCGGCGACAAGGTCGGCATCTGGTGGAAGGTGTCGGACGAGTTGGGGAATATCGGCTGGGTGCTTTCCAGCAAGCTCGAACTGGCGCATTGATCGCCCGGACGTTTGAAACGGTTCGAGCGGAAGCGGGCGCGCTGAGCGGACGGGAAGGCCGAACCCGACCTGCCGCGTCAGTGGGCGGGCGCCGCCGTCGCGATCTCGCGCAGTGCGCGCTCGAACACTTCCGGAGGCTGTCCGCCCGGGATCAGGTGGATTCCGTTGATGATCGTGGCGGGCACGGAATGGATGCCGGCTTGCTGGAAGCGTTGCTCCTGTGCGCGCACTTCGTCGGCGCAGGCGTCGCGTTCCAGGGTGCTGCGGGCCTCGTCGCCATCCAGGCCGGCGCTTTTGGCGGCGCGAACGAGGGTTTCGCGGTCGGCGACGTTTTCGTTGTCGGTGAAATAGGCGCGGAACAACGCCTGCTTGAGGGCCAGGGCTTTTTCACGATCCTGCAACCCGGCCCAGTGCAACAACCGGTGCGCGTCGAAGGTGTTCCAGACCCGGCTGCCGGGGCCCACGTTGTAGGCAAAGCCGAGTTCCGCGGCGCGTTCGCGGATCACGGTCCGGCTGGCCTCCATCTGCGCCTCGCCGATGCCGTACTTGTGCATGATGTGTTCGCTGGCGTCTTCGCCCTCCGCCGGCATGTCGGGGCTCAACTCGAACGGTTGCAGGTGGATTTCCGCTGCGACGCTGCCGTCAAGCTTTGCCAGCGCGTGTTGCAGGCTGGCCAGGCCGACTGCGCACCACGGACACGCGACGTCGGAAACGAAATCGATGCGGAGGGGGACCGGGGCAGTCATGGGCAATCCATTCGGCATGTGGCCAAGACCTACATGGGGGCCGGCGGGGCCGGTTCAACATTCGCGCGACTCGACGGACTTCGTTCACGGCATGTGTCCGCACGCGCGCTGATAAAATCGTCGGCTCGTTCCCGGCACCCGCAAGGTGAGCAGCGCGATGACGATCGAATCCTTTTATCCCATCGGCAAGCCCGGCGAGCCGTGGGGCGATGCCGAGAAAATCGAATGGTTGTCGCGCCAGCGCAAACAGCGCAGTTACGCCGACGACGTGTTGCGTGAAGTCGAACGGCTGCGCCCCCGTTTTGACGTGGTGCAGTACGGAACGCTGGATTATCCGCCGGACAGCTATCCGCAGTTCGCACTGAAAACGCGCGCATGGGACGATGCGTTGCCGATCATGCTGGTGACGGGCGGCGTGCACGGCTACGAGACCAGCGGCGTGCATGGCGCGCTGCGTTTCGCCGAGCGGTACGCCGCGAATTACGCCGGCCGCGCCAACCTCGTGATCGTGCCGTGTGTCAGCCCCTGGGGTTACGAACGGATCCATCGCTGGAATCCGTACGCGCTGGATCCGAACCGGAATTTCGTCGCCGACAGCCCGGCGCCGGAGTCGGCGGCGCTGATGCGCTGCGTCGCGCCGTTCCGCGATCGCGTCGCGATGCACATCGACCTGCACGAAACGACGGATACCGACGAGTCGGAGTTTCGTCCGGCGCTGGCTGCACGCGACGGCGAGCCGTTCGAGCCGGGAACCATCCCGGATGGCTTCTATCTTTGCGCCGACAGCGAGAACCCGCAGCCGGAATTCCAGCAGGCGGTGATCGCGGCCGTCGCGAAGGTGACCCACATCGCCCCGGCCGATCCCGACGGCACGATCATCGGTTCGCCGGTGGTGGCGCCCGGCGTGATCCAATATCCGCTGGTCGAATGGGGCCTGTGCGCCGGCATCACCGCCGCGCGTTACCGCACCACCACCGAGGTCTACCCCGACAGCCCGCGCGCCTCGCCCGAACAGTGCAATGCTGCGCAAGCCGCGGCCGCGTGTGCGGCCATCGATTTCGCGCTAGCGCATCGGGTTTGAGCGTCCTGCTCGTCGCGGGCTGCTGATACCGGACGGTGTCGATCAAGACAGAGGCCCCGAAGGGCCTCTCGAAAGCATGCCGGGTACGCGGTCTAGTGCTTGTAGTTTGATTCGATGAACGCCGCCGCGGCCGCGTGCAGGCCGTCGTGGGCTTTCGGGTTCAGGTACACCATGTGGCCCGACGGGAAGAACTGATAGCTGATGTTCTTCTGCAGGTCGGCCGGAATCGGCAACTGGTGCATTTCGTATTCGGCCGAGTAGAACGGCGTACCGAGATCGAAATAGCCGCCCATCAGGAGGATGTGCAGGCCCGGATCGTGCTTCATCGCCGAGGCCAGGTCCGGCATCACATTCGGCGTCAATGGCAACGGGAATGGAGCGCCGGGTGGCTGGTGCTTGAAATCCCATTCCTTGAACACGTCGATCTGCGGCTTGTAGGTCATGTGCTTGCCGAAGTCCAGCGTGTTGCGGACGTAATCGTTGAACTCGGCGACCGTCGGCGCGTCGATCGCGGAATCCAGCGGATCGTAATCCGCCGATTCGGCCAGCGGGTCCAGCGCGGGACCGCTGTAACGCGAATCCAGGCGGCCGGTCACCATGTCATTGGCGCCGAGCAGCTCGTGCGCGAACTGCCCACCCGAGACGCGCAGGTTGGCCTTGACGAT
>DASUKQ010000143.1:0-52632 GCA_036278635.1 Rhodanobacteraceae bacterium | reverse complement strand
TGGACCGCGTGGCGTGCCGATCTCGCACTGGCCGCACGCCTCCCGCACACACTCGAAAAGCAGGACATCCTGGTCACCGGCACCGTGACCGACCTGCCGGAAGAACGGGTTGATTCGACCCGCTTCGACTTCGATATCGGGAACGCACGCTTCCAGGGCAGGACAGTCCCCGTGCGTGGCCACGTGCACTTGTCCTGGTACGCGACACGCAGGCATGCCCCACCGTCGATCGCACCGTGCACGACGTGGCGCCTGCGGGTGCGGATGAAACGACCGCACGGGATGATCAACCCCGGCGGATTCGATTTCGAGCGCTCGGCCTTGCAGAAAGGCGTCATCGCCACCGGCTATGTTCGCGAAGATGCTGCCAACGCGATGCTCGACGATGGCGCCTGCGTCGACGGCGTGCGTGCGCGCATCGGCAGCGCCATCGACGCCGCCTTGCCGCACGACGCGCATGCCGCGCGATTGTTGCGCGCCCTGAGTGTCGGTGACGAGCGTGCACTCGACGAGCACGACTGGCAAGTGGTTCGCGCGACCGGGATCAGTCATCTGATTGCAATTTCGGGATTCCATGTCGGCCTCGCCGCGGTGTTTGGCGCCTTGTTGATCCGGCTCGCGTGGTGGCTCTTCCCGGGCCTTGCGTTGAGGGTGGCGCGGCCGCTCGCGGAAGCCGCAGTCGCTTTTCCCGCGGCGTTTGCCTACGGCGCGCTGGCCGGGTTCGGATTGCCGACCACGCGTACCCTGCTGATGATCGCGGTCGTCGCCGGCTGGCGCCTGCTGCGGCGTGGCGGCGGGTTCGGCGAGGGCTTCGGGCTGGCGCTGGCCGCGATCCTGATCGTCGACCCGTTGTCGGTCCTGTCGGCCGGGTTCTGGCTGTCGTTCGCGGGCGTGGCGCTGTTGGCGTGGACGCTGGCGCGCGATTCCGGCTGGCGCGGGCACCTCAAGGAAATTGGCCTGGCGCCGCTCCTGATGACCGTGGCCTTGCTGCCGCTGACCGTGTGGTTTTTCGGGCAGGCCTCGCTGGTCGGGCCGCTCGCCAATCTCGTCGCGGTGCCGTTCGTGAGCTTCGTGATCGTGCCGATCGATCTGTTGGCGTGCGCGTTGCTGTTCGCCTGGCCCGCCGCCGGACAGATCCTGTTGCACCTTTGCGCGCATCTGGTCGATGCGTTGTGGTGGTTGCTGGTCCACCTCGCGGCGTGGAAGCCGGCGATGCAGTACCTGCCGCAGGCCTCGCTCGTCGCCTTCGCGCTCGCCTGCGTCGGCGCGGTGTGGTTGCTGGCCCCACGCGGGGTTCCGGCACGCATCCTCGGCGCGCTGCTGTTGCTGCCCCTGTGCTGGCCGCGCGGCAGCCTGCCGGCTACGGGGGCGTTCCGCGCCACGGTGATCGACGTCGGGCAGGGCTTGTCGGTGCTGGTGCGCACCCGCAGGCACGCATTGCTGTTCGACACGGGCGCGCGCTATCCATCCGGGTTCGACCTCGGTGCGGCGGCGGTCGTGCCGACCCTGCATGCGCTCGGCATCACGCACCTCGACAAGCTGATCATCAGCCATGGCGACAACGATCATGCAGGCGGAGCGGTATCGGTGCTGGCCGCGTATCCGGGCACGCCTGTATCGGGCGGCGAACCCGCGCGCGGGCCCGTGCCGATGCGTCAATGCCATGCGGGCCAGCATTGGCAGTGGGACGACGTGGAATTTCGCGTGCTGAGGCCACCCGCACCGGTCACCATCGAGGGCAACGATGCCGGCTGCGTATTGCTGGTGAGCGGCGGGGACGGCCGCCTGCTGCTGCCTGCGGACACCTCGTCGAAGGTCGAACCCGACATTGCCGCGGCTGTTCCTGCGGGGGCGCCCCTGGTGCTGGTGGTTCCCCACCACGGCAGCAAGACCTCGTCGAGCCGCACCTATCTCGAAGCATTGCACCCGCGTTTCGCGATCGCTTCGACCGGCTATCTGAACGGTTATCACCACCCGGCACCGGTGATTGTCGCGCGCTACCACGCGCTTGGGATTCCGCTCCTGAACACGCCGGCCACCGGCGCGGTACGCGTGGCCTTTCCCGCGACCGCTGCGCCGCATATCCTGTCCGAAGCGCGCCTGGCGCAGGCCCGCTACTGGCGCGAGGAAGGGTCGGTTGCGCCGATCGCGTCACGCTGATTCCGGGGGCGGCACTGGTATCATCCAGCGTCGGCGGTGTTCGTTGCGGAGTGACGCGTGTTCGAAATCCTCAAGGCGGGCGGCTGGGGCATGGTGCCCATCCTGATCTGCTCGGCGGTCGGTCTTGCGATCATCCTCGAGCGGTTCTGGACGTTGCGCCGCAGCGCCGTGCTGCCGCCCGGGCTCGGTGAGCAGGTGCGCAGTTGGGCGCATTCCCAGCAATTGAGCTCGTCGCACATCCAGTCGTTGCGCGAGAATTCGCCGCTGGGCGAACTGCTCGCGAGCGCGCTGGACGTGCGCAACCGTCCGCGGGCGGAGATCAAGGAGCGCATCGAGGATACCGGCCGGCACGTGGTACACGATCTCGAGCGCTACCTCGCCACGCTCGGCACCATTGCCCTGATCGGGCCGCTGCTGGGCCTGCTCGGTACCGTGTTCGGCCTGATCCGGATGTTCCTCGCCGTGATGGTGTCGGGCGTGGGCGATCCGATGAAGATGGCGGGGGGCATCGGCGAGGCGCTGGTCTGCACGGCGTCCGGCCTGGTGGTCGCGATCCCTGCCTACATCCTGCACCGGTATTTCCGCTCACGGGTGCAGGGTTACGTGGTACAGATGGAAAGGCAGGCCACCGCGCTGCTGGACGAATTGTCCGCGGCGCGGCCGACGCCGGTCGACACGCGCACGCACGCCGCGCCGGCCCCGTCTCCGCGAACCGCGCGCGCCGCGGGTTGACGGAGCCGCCATGCGCATCGGCAGCGGCCGCACCGACGAGTTCGAGATCAACGTGATCCCGCTGATCGACGTGCTGCTGACGCTGTTGATGTTTTTCGTGCTGACCACGACGTTCGTGCAACAGGGCCGCCTGAAGGTATCGCTGCCCCAGGCCAGCGACCAGGCGAGCACCCCCGTGAACGACACGCTGGTCGTGGTGATCGATCGCCAGGGACATTTCTTCGTGGGCAACAATCGCGTGCTGGGCGACGACGAGGCCACGCTGCAGCGCGCGATCCAAGCCGTCGCGGGCGGCAACCGCGACCGCCCGGTGCTGCTGCGCGCCGACGGTGCAACCCCGCACCAGGCGGTCGTGACCGCGATGGACGCGCTGGGGCGGCTCGGGTTCAGCCACCTGTCCATCGCCACCGCGCCCGCGGCGGGATCCCCCAAAGGTGGGTGATACCGACAGACGGTCGGATTCCGACGCGGTCATTTATCGGCGGCTGCTCAGCCTCCTGCGTCCGTACAAAGCGGTGGTGGTCGTCACCGTGCTGGCGATGGTGACCGATGCCGCGTGCATGACGCTGTTTGCGCGTGTCATCAAGCCGCTGATCGACAAGCTGTTCGGCGCGACCCGTGATCCGCAGGTGATCTTCTGGATGCCGATTGTCATCATCAGCATCTTTCTCGTCCGCAGCATCGCGGTGTATGTCTCGATCTATGGCGCCGCCTATATCGGGCGCGGCGTGGTTCAGCGCATGCGCCGTCGAGTGTTCGATCAGTACCTGCGGATGCCGACCTCGTTTTTCGACGGTGAGTCGTCGGGCCAGCAGATTTCGCGCATCACCTACACCAGCGAACAGGTCGCGCAGGCGACCACCGACTCTGCCAAGACCGCGATCGTGGATGGCCTGACCGTGGTCGGGCTGGTCGCGGTGATGTTGTTGACGAGCTGGGAGCTTTCGTTGGCTCTGCTGGTGATGGTGCCGACGATCGGCATCCTGGTGACGTACGTGAGCCGTCGCTATCGTCGCATCAATGTCACCATCCAGGATACCTTCGGGCGCGTGACCGGCACGATCGAGGAGGTGGTGGGCGCCCATCGGGAGGTCAAGGTGTTCGGCGGTCAGGGTTACGAGTCGGAGAGATTCGATGCGGTGACCGACCGCACGCGCAAACTCGGCGTCAAGGTCGCCGCCACCAACGGGATCTCCGCGGGATTCGTGCAGCTCGCGGCCGCCATCGCGCTTGCCTTGATCGTCTATTTCGCGACCCGCCCGTTCATGGACCTCACGGCCGGCGGATTCGCCACGCTGTTCCTGTGCATGGGCGGCATCATGCCGTCGTTGAAGCGGCTGACCACCGTGCAGTCGAACATCCAGCGTGGGCTCGCTGCCGCCCAGGATCTGTTCGATGTCCTCGACGCGCCGACGGAAGCGGACACCGGCACGCTGCAGGTCGCGCGCTGCCGCGGCGACATTGAGTTCCGCGATGTGCATCTCACGTATCCCGGTGCCGGCACGGCGGCGCTGCGCGGCGTCTCGCTCGCGTGCCCGCACGGGACGATCACGGCGCTGGTCGGGCGCTCCGGCAGCGGGAAGAGCAGCCTGGTGAGCCTGATACCGCGGCTTTACGAGCCCACATCCGGATCGCTGACGCTCGATGACAAACCGCTCGGCGATTACACCCTGGCCAGCCTGCGCGCCCAGATCGCGTGGGTCGGCCAGGACGTGGTGCTGTTCGACGACACGATCGCGCACAACATCGCGTACGGTGCGCTGGCTGGCGCTGATGAAGAGCGGATTGTCGCGGCCGCGGAAGCCGCGAACGCCATGGAATTCATCCGCGAATTGCCGGACGGCATCCACAGCCGCGTCGGCGAGGGCGGGGCGTTGCTGTCGGGCGGCCAGAGGCAACGCATCGCGGTCGCACGCGCGTTGCTCAAGAACGCGCCGATCCTGGTGCTGGACGAGGCGACCAGCGCACTGGATACCGAGTCCGAACGCCTGATACAGGATGCGTTGTCGCGGCTGATGGCCAACCGCACCACCCTTGTCATTGCACACCGGCTGTCCACGGTCGAACACGCCGACCAGATCGTGGTGCTGGATGCCGGACGCATCGTCGAGCAAGGCACGCATGCCGAACTGCTGGCACGTGGCGGAAAGTACGCCTCGCTCTACCACCTTCAGTTCCATGAGCCGGCCGCGGTGCCGGCCTGACCGGGAGTGCGGGCTTGAGTCTCGCGGACGACCTGCAACGCCGCTGGTACGACCCGTCCGCCTCGCCCGCATGGTGGACGCTGCCTCTGGCCGCGCTGTACGGCTGGGTGGGCGGAGCGCGGCGGTGGGTGTATCGGCGCAATCGGTCGCGCCGCGCGCGCCTGCCCGTGCCGGTCATCGTGGTCGGCAATATCGTGGCCGGCGGCGCCGGCAAGACGCCGCTGGTGGTTGCACTGGTCGAAGGCTTGCGCGAACGCGGTTTCCATCCCGGCGTGGCCAGTCGTGGCTACGGAGGTACCGCGCGCGTGCCGACGCTGCTCGGGGCGCAGCCCGATCCCGCGGTGGTCGGTGACGAGCCTGCACTCATCCGCAACCGTACCGGCGCACCGGTCGCGGTCGGCGCCGATCGGGTTGCGGCCGCGCGCCTGCTGATCGACGCCGGATCCGGGGCGACTGGCGTCGACGTGATTGTCGCGGACGACGGTTTGCAGCACTACGCATTGGACCGCGATGTCGAGATCTGCGTGGTCGACGGCGATCGCCGGTTCGGCAACGGTCGCCTGCTGCCGGCGGGCCCGCTGCGCGAACCCGTCTCGCGCCTGCGCGACGTCGATTTCATCGTGTGCAATGGCGGCGCGCCGCGCGCAGGCGAGGTGCCGATGCAGCTGCTGCTTGCCGATGCGGTGCGCGTGCCCGACCCGTCGGTTCGGAAGCCGCTGGCCGCGTTCTCGGGCCAGCGCGTGCACGCCATCGCCGGCATCGGAAATCCGCGACGATTCTTCGACGCGCTGCGCGCGCGTGGCATCGAGGTCATCGAACACCCGTTCGCCGACCACCAGCGCCTTGCAGAAGCCGACCTGGAGTTCGGCGATGAAGTCCCCGTACTGATGACGGAGAAAGACGCGGTCAAATGCCGTGGCTTCGCCAAACCGCCATGGTGGAGCGTGCCGGCCACGGCTCGATTGCCGGGTTCGTTCTTCGATGCCGTCGCCGCGCGGATGCAGGGCCGTTTGCGGGAATGATCACGACTCCGCGACAGGCTTTTCTTCCCCGTTTCCCGCTCCCCGTTCCCCGCCTTTCAGCAGCAACGCCAGGAACGGCGGCGCGATGATCGAGGTGAGTAGGCTCATCGCGATGATCACCGCGTAGAGCAGGTCGCCGAACACGCCGGCGGAAAGCCCCAGCGCCGCGACCACGATGCCGACCTCGCCGCGCGGGATCATCCCCACGCCGACGATCAACGCGCTGCGCGGGCCCAGTCGGATCGCGCCCAACCAGCCGCCGACGAGCTTGGTGGCGATCGCCAATAGTGTCGCGATCAGCAGCAGCCAGAGCGCTTCGCCGCTTGCAAGTTTGGCGAGTTCGACCTTGGCGCCGGTCAGCACGAAGAAGAACGGCGTCAGCAGCGCCAGCAATGGCTGCATCTGTTCCTCCAGTTGTGCACGCTGGTGGGTTTCCGATGCGATCATGCCTGCGAGAAATGCGCCGATGATCGCCGCCAGCCCGAAGCGGGTCGAGAGCCAGGCGAGCCCGAGGCACAACGCCAGCACCACCAGCAGCGGCGACATGGGATTGCGTGCACGATCCAGCCACTTGGAACCGCGCCGCATCATCAACGTGCCCAGCCAGCCCACCACCAGCACGAACCCCACGGCTTCCGCGGCCACCACCGCGAGGGTTCCCACGCGCAACGAACCGCCGGCCTGGATCGCAACCACGATGCCCAGCAGCAACATCGCGAGGATATCGTCGATCACCGCCGCGCCCAGGATCACGCGGCTTTCGATGCGGCGCAGTACGCCCATCTCTTTCAGCACGCTCGCGGTGATGCCGGCCGACGTCGCAACGAACGCGGCCGCCACGAACAGCGAGCGCGGCCAGTCGGGACTCAGCGAATGCGCCCAGACCGCGCCCGCCGCAAATGGCACGATCACGCCGATCACGCCCACCGCAAACGCGCTGCCGCCCACCCGTTTCACGTCTTCGAGGCGCGTTTCCAGGCCCACCGCGAACAGCAGGAGCACGACACCGATTTCCGACAACACCTCCAGCGGTTCGTTGGGCGCGATCCAGCCCAGCACCGACGGACCGATCAGGCAGCCTGCCACGATCTGCCCGACCACATCGGGGAGCCGGACAGCCCTCGCCAGCCAGCCGCCAACCTGTGCGGCGGCGAAAATCACGAAGACGTCCAGCAGGATTGCCGTGGTGTGGTCCATCGGGCGATGCTACACGACCGTCTACGCCGTGGCGCCGATCCCGGCTCGATGCGCCCCTCACGGAAGTGAGACCACGGAATTCAAGGCCGTGGACGGAAGCTGCGATGGCCTTTCGGGTTTCCAGGGGACGCGGCGCAAGGCGGGCTGGGCGATCAGGCGAGCGCGCGATCACGGACGATCACGAAATGGCGCGTCCGGCCTGCGCCACCGGGGAGGGTTCGACGCAGGCCGGACACGCAGGATGAGGCGAACCGAGCAGGCAGTGGCACGAGGGTTGCCCGAACCTGTTCACTCAAAGAACGACCGCATCTCACCCGGGACCCATGGTGCCCCGACAACCTTTCGTTGACCTTTCGGGCCAGGGAAATGGCCATGGCACGGCCGCTTTGCGGCGGGTGCCGCCACGCGCCCGACTATACTCGCGGCTGTAAGGACACCGTCCGCACGGGCTGCAACGTGGCCACTAAACCGGAAGACAACCAGCGACGGGCCGCGAGGCTGCGTGCGGCGATCGAAGACGCCAACCACCGCTATTACGTGGTCGACGATCCGTCCATTCCGGATGCCGAGTACGACGCGCTGATGCGCGAGCTGGAAGCGCTGGAGGCCGAGCATCCCGAACTCGCATCGCCCGATTCACCGACCCGCAGCGTCGGCGCGCGTGCCACCGGCGGTTTCGCCGAAGTCCGCCACGCGGTTCCCATGTTGTCCCTGTCGAATGCCTTCACGGACGACGAGGCCGCCGCGTTCGTGCGGCGCATCGCGCAGACGCTCGGCATCGACGAGGACAAGCTGGCGTTTTCGGCGGAGCCCAAGCTCGATGGCCTCGCCATCAGCCTGCGTTACGAGGACGGTGCGTTCGTGCAGGGCGCCACGCGCGGCGATGGCACGGTGGGCGAGGATGTCACCACCAATCTGCGCACGATCAGGGCGATACCGTTGAAGTTGCGCGGCCGCGGTTATCCGCGCGTTCTCGAGGTTCGTGGCGAGGTGTACATGCCCAAGGCCGGCTTCGAAGCCTTCAACGAGCGTGCGCGCGCACGCGGCGAACGCACCCTCGCCAATCCGCGCAACGGTGCGGCAGGGTCGCTGCGCCAGCTCGATCCGCGGGTGACGGCATCGCGGCCGCTGGCGTTCTATGCCTATGCGATCGGCGAGGTGCAGGGCGGCACGCTGCCGGGCTCCCATTCGGAAACCCTGGCACAACTGCGTCAGTGGGGCCTGCCCATCAGTCCGCAGATCGAGTGCGTGAAGGGCCTGCAGGGCTTGCTCGACTACTACCGCCGGATGGGCGAACGACGCGAGGCGCTGCCCTACGAGATCGATGGCGTGGTCTACAAGCTGGACCGCTACGACCAGCAGAACGAGATGGGCTACGTCTCGCGCGCGCCGCGCTGGGCGCTGGCGCACAAGTACCCGGCGCAGGAAAAGAGCACCGTCGTCCAGGCGATCGAGATCAACATCGGCCGCACCGGCGCGGCCACGCCGTTCGCGGTGATGCAGCCGGTGCAGGTCGGAGGCGTCACCGTCACCAAGGCGACCCTGCACAACATCGACCAGGTCGCGCGCCTCGACGTCCGCGCCGGCGACACCGTGATCGTCAGGCGCGCCGGCGACGTGATCCCGGAAGTGGTACGGGTCAACCTCGAACGCCGCCCCCGCGGCGCCAAGCCTTGGCACATGCCCACGCATTGCCCGGTGTGCGGCTCGGCGATCGTGCGCGAGGAAGGCGAATCGGTCGCGCGCTGCACCGGCGGGCTGGTGTGCGCGGCGCAACGCAAGGAAGCCTTGGTGCATTTCGCGTCCCGGCGTGCGATCGACATCGACGGCCTCGGCGAACGCAACATCGAGGACCTGATCGCGTTCGGCTACGTGCATTCTCCGGCCGACCTGTACGCGTTGACGGTCGACGACTTCCTGGAGATGAAGCGACGCGCGGACGAACGCGACGGCCACACGCCCGAGGTTGCGAAGAAGGGCAAGGTCGCCACGCGTTGGGCGGAGAAACTGGTGGACGCGATCGAGGCCAGCAAGGACACCACGCTGGAACGGTTCCTCTACGCGCTCGGGATTCCCGAGGTCGGCGAAGCAACCGCGAAGACGCTGGCGCGTCATTTCGGTTCGCTCGATGCGCTGATGACTGCCGGCGAAGCCGAACTCACCGCGGTCAGCGACGTCGGGACCGTCATGGCCGGGCACATCGCCGCTTTCTTTGGCGAGCCCCGCAATCGCGGCGTGATTGCCGCGCTGCGCAAGACCGGCGTGCACTGGAAAGAGTCTGCACCGCGGGGCGGAGCCGACGGCCCGCTTGCAGGGCAGACGGTGGTCCTGACCGGCACGCTGGCGTCGCTCAGCCGCGACGAGGCCAAGGACAAGCTGGAGGCTCTGGGCGCCAAGGTCGCGGGCTCGGTATCCAAGAAAACGAGTTTTGTCGTTGCCGGCGAAGCTGCCGGCTCCAAGCTCGCCAAGGCCGAATCGTTGGGTGTGGCGGTCTGGGACGAAGACAGGTTGCTCGCGTTGCTGAAATCGAATGGCCGTTGACACACGCAGGGGCATCGACGTCTTGCGCCTGCGCGCGCGCCTCAGCGCCCTGATTCGCGATTTCTTCGCACAACGCGGCGTGACCGAGGTCGAAACGCCGATCCTTTCGGCTGCGGGCAATACCGAGCCCAACATCGAGGGATTCGTCACGACGTTCGCGGGTCCGATCGGTGCGGGCGCTCGCACACGCTACCTGCGCACCTCGGCCGAATATCCGATGAAACGGCTGCTGGCGGCGGGGTTCGGCGATTGCTACGAACTGGGTCGGGTGTTCCGCAATGGCGAGGCGGGCTCCGCGCACAACCCGGAATTCACGATGCTGGAGTGGTATCGCGTCGGCTTCGACCATCGCCGCCTGATGCTGGAATGCGCACAACTGGTGCGCACGGCGCTGACGCTGGTGCAACGCGAAGTGGATGTCGTGACGACCAGCTATCGCGACTGGTTCCGCGACGGCCTGGGTATCGACCCCTTCGCCGCCGAAGCACACGCATTGCGGTCGCCGCTTGCGGAATTCCGCATCGACGCTGACGGCCTGACCCGCGACGACTGGCTGGACCTGCTGGTCACGCATCGGCTGCAACCGATGCTGCCGCATGACGCCCTCACCATCGTGTACGATTTTCCGGCCTCGCAGTGTTCGCTGGCCAGGATTCGTCGCGGCTCGCCGTCAGTGGCCGAACGCTTCGAGTTGTATCTCGGGCGGTACGAGCTTGCCAACGGTTACCACGAACTGAACGACGCGACCGAACAACGCGCACGCTTCCAGCACGAAAACCTGCGCCGCCGCGAACGTGGTCTCGACGAACTTCCGCTGGACGAACACCTGCTTGCGGTGCTCGACGAGCTGCCCGGCTGCGCAGGCGTCGCGCTGGGCATCGATCGCCTGATGATGGAACTCGCCGGCACGGACGACATCCGCGATGTCATCGCGTTTCCGTTCGCCGAAGCATGACGGCACGACGCGAAACGCGCACAGCGAGGCGTCACACCATCGTCACGCCGCCTCGCGCTGCGCGGTGACCGCGGCTTTCCTTTCGCCCCACAGATACCGGTAAAGCAATCCGCCGACGATGCCTCCGATTATCGGCGCCACCCAGAACAGCCACAGCTGGTCGAGTGCCCAGCCACCCTGGAAGATCGCGGGACCGGTCGAACGCGCCGGATTCACCGACGTATTGGTGACCGGAATGCTGACCAGATGGATCAACGTCAGTGCGAGGCCGATGGCGATGCCGAAGAAGCCTGCAGGCGCGCGCTTGTCGGTGGAACCCATGATGATCATCACGAAAAAGCAGGTCATGATGAACTCGCAGATCAACGCGGCCTGCATCGAGTACCCGCCCGGCGAGTGCGCGCCGTAGCCGTTCGAGGCGAAGCCGCCGGCGGAGGCGCTGAAACCGGCCTTGCCCGATGCGATCGCGTACAAGGCCGCACCGGCGACGATGGCGCCGATCACCTGGGCCACGACGTAGGGGGCCACTTCCTTCGCCGGGAAGCGCCCCGCAGCGGTCAATCCGCAAGTCACCGCAGGATTGATGTGGCTGCCCGAAATGTGCCCGATCATGTAGCACATCGTCATCTGGGTCAGTCCGAACGCCAACGCCACGCCCGCGAAACCGATGCCCATCTGCGGAAATGCCGCAGCCAGGACCGCCGCACCGCAACCCCCGAAGGTGAGCCAGAACGTGCCGAATGCCTCGGCTGCACAACGCCTGCCAAGATTCATCGCCGGTGCCTCCCGTAGCGTGATGAAAGGGGCACGACGCGCCCCGGGTCTGCCGGATACATCCCCCCATGTGCGCTGGCGGGAGGATAGACGACCCGTGCGGGACGCGGCATTGCACCGCAGCATTCCACGGAGGGCGGCCGTCAATCGCCGGCGCGCCCGCCAATTGCAGTTGCGCGTGGCCCTGCCGAGCCATCGGGGTCGCCGCGACCTGCCTCAGAACTCCAGGTTCTGCGCGGCGCACAAGTAATCGACCAACGGGGCCAGCCGCCTGAAATGCGCCACGGCGAACGGGTACAGCTCCGGCGAACATGCCAGCGCGTCGTCGAAGCCGACGCCGGCGGCGAAGCTCTTGCGCTTCAGGTCTTCGATCAGCAGATGATCAGGCGGAAATCCCTGCGGCGCACGGACCAGCGATTCGCCCCGGAACTCGTAGTGTTTCCGGAACGCGCGACTGTGTGCGGCGCGTTTCCACGCGGCAGGATTGTCGACGATGAAGTTACGGATGTTCCGGAGCGTGTGGTTTTCCGGATGCCAAAGCCCGGCACCGACGAAACAGTCGCCCGGCGCGATGTGCAGGTAGAACGAGGGGGCGGCAATTTCGCGCCGGCGTTCGTGGAACAAACGTGCGCCGGCCCAGGTCTTGTACGGCGCCTTGTCGCCGGAAAAACGCGTGTCGCGTTGGATGCGGAACAGGGAACCGCCGACCTTGCGTGGGTCGGCGCGGTAATGCGTGCTGATTTTCGCGAGCGGCGCCTGGAAGTCCGCGATCAGTTGCAGGTAGGGTCCGCGCACGCTGCGTTCGTATTCGTCATGGTGCGCCTTGAACCAGCTGCGGTTGTTGTGGCGCCCGAGCGCTCGCAGGAAGCGGAACGTCGCGGGCGAAAAATGACTGTGCGGCATGTCAGAGTCCGAAATCGCTTCGCACGGTTTCGCCCCAGTCCTGCAGCCGGTCCAGCAGGACCTGGCCTGGACCGGTCGGCGTTTGCGCGCGGAGTCGGGCGATGGTCGCGAAATATTGTTCCAGCGTCAGGCCGGCGAACGCACTGTCGCGGGTCAATTTGTCACGCACGAAGCATCGCCAGCGGTCGTGCTCGCCGGCATCCAGCGTGTCGGGCCAGTTGCGGGCGCGGTAACGGAACAGCAGTTCGGGATAACGCGGGTCGTCGAAGCCGAAATCGGTGCCCCCGAGCCGGGAGGGCGGGGTGGCGCGTACCGTGTCGCAGCGGCGCTTGTCCGCAGGCGAAGGGAACCCGGAATAGATGGCAAGCTCCGGGTCGCCGCGATCGGCCCAGTTGCTCTCGCGCGCGGCAAAGGCCTGGCGCACGCGTTCGGCGAGGCCTGCGCTGGCACGGATGCGGTCCAGGTGCCGCAGGCACCGGTCCGGGTCCATGGCGATGCGTTGCATCTGCGCGCCGCGCAGGGTCTCGACCGGCGCGAGGAACGGCGACTTGTTGGCGTGCACTTCCTTGAGCGGCGGCCGTTCGATGCCTTCGGGAAGGTCCGCGCGCGGGGTGAACATCCGTTCGCCGAGATCGGCGGGATCGAGCGCGGCCCACGCATCGGGATCGACATCGAGGTCCGCGACGATGAAGGTACCGGTGCGGTTCGGGTGTTCGGCGATCGGCACGACCATTGCGAGGCAGCCCCGTGCAGGCGCGTAACGTCCGGACACGTGCAGCAGCGAATGTGCGCCGGCGAGCGCCGATGCCAGTTGCGAGGATGCGGCTCTCTTGTCGCGCAGCGCGAACGCCCAGTCGTACAGACGCGGTTGGCGCTCGCGCAGCAACCGCGCCAACGCCAGCGTTGCCTCGACGTCGGACTGAGCATCGTGTGCGCGCTTCTGTTCTAGATGGTTGGCGGCGGCGACGTGCTCCAGCTTGAACGAGGGCGCGCCGTCCTCGCGCGTCGGCCACTCGATGCCTTCCGGCCGCAACGCGTAGCAGGCACGCGCCAGGTCCATGATGTCCCAACGCGAATTGCCGTTCCGCCACGCGTGCTCGTAGGGATCGAAGAAGTTGCGGTAGAACAGGTTGCGGTTGACTTCGTCGTCGAAGCGGATCGAGTTGTAGCCGGCCGAGCAGGTGCCGGGTTCGGCCACGAGTTCATGCACGGCCCCCGCGAATTCCGCCTCGACCAGGCCTTCGCGGGCCGCGTCCTGCGGCGCGATACCGGTGATCAGGCAGGCTTCCGGGTGCGGCAGGACGTCGGGCGCCGGCCTGCAATACAGCGTGACCGGATCCGCGACGGGGCGCAGTTCCATGTCGGTGCGCAGCGCCGCGAATTGGGCGGGACGGTCGCGCGCGGGATCGGTGCCGGTGGTTTCGTAGTCGTACCACAGCAGGGTTGGCGTGGGCATCGCGCGAGCGTAAAGCCCGGAACCCGCTTCGGCAACCGCCGCGGTATTGCTAGACTGCGCGAAAGGAGACGTGCATGGCCGTCTGCGCGGACGACAACCTGGTCTGGATCGATCTGGAAATGACCGGATTGTGTCCCGATACCGATTCGATCATCGAAATCGCCACCGTGGTCACCGATCGCGACCTCAATGTGCTCGCGGAGGGGCCGCAGTTCGCGATCCGGCACGGGGAAGCGCGATTGCTCGCGATGGACGACTGGAACCGCCACCAGCACAACAAGTCGGGATTGTGGCAACGCGTGCTGGAATCGGACGTCGAACATGCCGCGGCCGAAGCCACGACGCTGGCATTCCTGAAACCCTGGGTCGCAGCGGGCAAGTCACCGATGTGCGGCAACTCGATCTGCCAGGATCGCCGCTTCCTCTATCGGCAAATGCCCACGCTCGAGAAGTATTTCCATTACCGCAATCTCGACGTATCCACCCTGAAGGAACTGGCGCGGCGCTGGGCGCCGGCGGTGTACAAGGGCTTCAGCAAGGATGCCGCGCACACCGCGTTGTCGGACATCATGGATTCGATCGAGGAGCTGCGCTACTACCGCGCGCACATGGCCGAGCTCGCCGGCCAGTAGGAGGGGGCCGTGCCCGCGACCAGCAGTTTCAGTCACGGGACGACGGATCGCGGCCAGCGGCCATTCCTGCAATTTCAATTTGCCGCCGCGGCATCGAGCAACACATCGACGCCGGCTTTCGGCGCAATCGATCCCGCGGGGATCGCGTCGCCGCGCTTCCACGCTGCCACGGCATCGCGCTTGCCGGCGCCCTCAACCAGAAACAGGACCTGGCGCGCGTTGGACAACCGATGCGCGCCCAGCGACACGCGCTCGGGCGGCGGTTTGGGCGCATCGAAGACTGCGATCGCGTCCGGGGAATCAGCACGCGTTCCCCAGTCGTGGCCGGGGAACAGGCTCGCGGTATGGCCGTCTTCGCCGAGGCCGAGCAGCACCAGATCGAAGGTATCCACGCTGCGCAGTTCACGCGCGTAGCGTGCCGCCGCTTCGCGGGCGCCGAGTTCCGCGGGGATCGCATGGACGCTGGCCGCGGGAATCGCCACGTGGTCGAGCCACTCGTCGCGCGCCATCTTGCTGTTGCGCCACGCGTCCTCGGGCGGCACGCAGCGTTCGTCGCCATACCATGCATGCCAGCGCGCCCAGTCGGCGTCGGAACCACGCAGCGCCCGATACAACTTGCGCGGGGTATTGCCGCCCGCGAGCACGATGTCGAACGCCCCGTGTTTCGCGATGGCATCGCGCGCGGCCGCGAGCACGCGCTCGCGGGCATCCGCCTGCAGCGACATTTCGCCCGGAAACACGTGCCAGCGGACGAGCTGCTCCGGCGGCGGGGCGGCCATCAGTTGTCCTTCTTCATTGCGTGGCCGCCGAACTGGTTGCGCATCGCCGAGAGCAATTTGTCGGAAAACGAATCGTCGTCGCGTGAACGCAGCCGTTCGATCAGCGAGGCGGTGATGACCGGCGCGGGGACGTCGAGGTCGATGGCTTCCGCGACGGTCCAGCGGCCTTCGCCGGAATCGGCCACCCACGGCGCGATGTCCTTCATCTCCGGATTCTCCTTCAGCGCGTCGGCGGTCAGGTCGAGCAACCACGAGCGCACCACCGAGCCGTAGCGCCAGATCTGGGCGATCTGTTCGAGGTCCAGCGCGAATTCCTGCTTGTGTTTCATCACCGAAAATCCTTCGGCATAGGCCTGCATCAGCCCGTATTCGATGCCGTTGTGGACCATCTTGACGAAGTGTCCGGATCCGACCGGACCAACGTGACCCCAACCCATGGCCTTGCCCGGCGCCAGCGCCTCGAACAGCGGCTTGAGACGGTCCACCACCTTCTTGTCACCGCCAACCATCATGCTGTAGCCCTCCTTGAGCCCCCACACGCCGCCGCTGGTGCCGCAGTCGACGAAGTCGATGCCCCGCTTCGACAACAGCGCAGCGTGGCGCTGGTCATCCTTGTAATTGGAATTGCCGCCATCGATCACGACATCGCCCCTGGCGAGCTTGCCGGCCAGCGCCTCGACGGTTTCATCCACGACCTTGCCGGCCGGCACCATCAGCCACACGGCCCGCGGCGCCTCGAGCGCCTTGACAAGCTTGTCCATGGAATCGACCGCCTTGCCGCCGGCGTCGACCAGTGCTTTGCGCGCCTTGGCCGCCGGGTCGAAACCGACCACGTCGTGCCCGCCTTGCATGAGGCGCTGGGACATGAAGTTGCCCATCTTGCCGAGACCGATCATTCCGAGCTGCATGGAGTTCTCCTTTCTGGGTGAGGGGTCACGCGGCGATGACAACCGTCCGGAACATCCGCGCGTCGGGCCGGGTGGACCCCGAATCCTGTGCGCAATCGCCGACCCCGTCAAGCCGCGACCTGCCGGGATTTTCACGAACGATTGAGGCAGCGCGCGGCATACTGGGCGATGTCGTGCCATCGCGCACGGATCAGGGACGCCTCCGACCATGTCCGCCGACCCCCGTCGACCCGCCGAAACGGTCCATCTGCTTGGCCACGATGATTACGCCGTGATGTTGTCCGCTTCGGGCTCCGGCTACAGCCACTGGCGGGGCCTGGCACTCACGCGCTGGCAGTCCGGGCGGATCGGCGGAGAGCAGGGGGCCTACGTGTATGTCCGCGACCTCGACGAGGGTGGCGTGTGGTCGGCAACCCCGCAACCCTGCGGTGGCACGGTCCGCTACTGGTTTGACGAAAACATGGCGCGTTTTGCGCGCCTCGATGGCACCCTGACCACGACGCTGGAAGTTGCGGTCGACCCGGAGCACGCGGTCGAGATCCGCGGCGTGGGGTTGCGCAACGACGGTCCTGTCGAACGTCGGCTTGAACTGACTTCGTACCTCGAGCTGGTGCTCGGTTCCGCGCTGGCGGATGCGGCACATCCGGCGTTTTCCAGGATGTTCGTGCAGACCGCGATCGAAGACGGCGTGTTGCTGGCGTGGCGTCGCAAGCGCGAGTCCTCCGAGCCCGACATCTGGGCGGCACACGCGCTGGTCGTGGAGGGAGACGAGGCCGGCGCGCGTCAGTACGAAACCGACCGCGCGCGCTTCATCGGGCGCGACGGCTCGCTCGGCATGCCCGCCGCGATGCAACCGGGGGCGCAGCTGTCGGGCATGGTCGGAACCGTGCTCGATCCCGTCTTCAGCCTGCGCGGGGGCCTCGCCGTTGGCGTGGGCCAAACGCGCCGGGCCGCGCTGGTCACCGCGGCCGCGGCATCGCGCGACGAAGTGCTCGCGCTGATCCGGCGGTACTTCGATGCGGCAGCGTGTGCCGATGTGTTCGCCCGCGCCCGCAAGTCGCGCCCGTCTCGGCGCGGCGAGTCAAGCGCTGCGGCCGGGAAGGCGTCGCTGTTCCAGCGGCTGGCCAGTGCTCTGGTGTACGACGATGCGGCATTGCGGCCTCCCCGCAGCGTGATCGCGCGGGGCGAGGGTGGTGCGCCGGTGCTGTGGGCGGCAGGAATTTCGGGCGACCTCCCGATTGTCGTCGCGCGGGTGGCCCGGCCCGGCGAGGTGGCCCTTGCGGAAGACCTGTTGCGGGCGCAAGGTTTCTGGCGCGACCGTCAACTGCCGGCCGACCTCGTGATCCTCAACGTGGCCGAAGCCGCCGATGTCGCTGCCGTGGACGCCGCGTTGCAGGACGCCACGGCAGGCAACGGGCCCGGCGACAAGTCGCGCGGATCGGTATTCGTCCTGCGCGCCGATCGGCTGGATGGATCGTTGCTCAATGGATTGCTGGCGTCCGCCAGAATCGTGCTGGAAGGGCGCAACGGCGATCTTGCGCAGCAGTCGGCGGGCGCCGCGGGAGACTCGGGCGTGACGAGCGCCGGGTCGCCTGCGCCGGCCGGACCGGTCGTGCGCGGGGGCAAGCCCGCGTCGATGCCGAAACCGTCGGACCTCGATTTCTGGAATGGCCTCGGCGGGTTCACGCCGGATGGCCGCGAATACGTGGTGGTCCTGCGCGAGGACGCGAGCACGCCGGCACCCTGGTCGCAGGTGGTGGCCAATCCCGATTTCGGCTTTCTCGTGACCGCGACAGGCGGCGGTTACTGCTGGGCAACCAACAGCCAGCAGAACCAGATCACGCCCTGGTCGAACGACTCGGTGTGCGATCCGCCGGGGGACAGCGTGTTGCTGCGCGACCAGGGGGACGGGGCATCCTGGAGCGCCACCGCCGCGCCAATCCGCGCCGGCGGGGCCACCTACGTCGCGCGCTTCGGACCAGGTTATGCGCGCTTCGACGCGAATGTTCACGGTATCGAATCGGAGCTGGTCCAGTGCGTGGCGGCCTCCGATCCGGTCAGGCTCTCGCGCTTGCGCCTGCACAACCACGGTCGGCGCCCCCGCAGGATTGCGGTCGCCGCGGTCGTCAACTGGCGGCTCGGGCCGGTCGGGCACGATCCTCGCGCGACCACGCAGGTCGAATCCGATCCCGAGCGCGGCACGGTATTTGCCCGCAATGCCTGCCGCGCGGATTTCATGCATGGGGTGGCATTCGTTGCCTGCGCGGCCGACAACACCGTGGCGGGAAGCGATGGCAACCTGCGCAGCGCAGCGGTCACTGTCGTCGAGCTGGCGTCCGACGAGCGCGTGGAACTGCTGTTCCTGCTGGGCGAGGGCAGCGATCGTGCCGCGGCCACGCGACTGGTCGACCGCTATCGCAAGATCGATTTCGAATCCGTGCTCGCGGCGACCGGCAAGACGTGGGCCAGCGTGCTCGACCCGCTGCAGGTCGAAACCCCGCTGCGCTCCGTCGACCTGCTGGTGAACCGCTGCCTGCCGTACCAGGTGCTGGCCTGCCGGCTTTGGGCCCGCACTGCGTTCTACCAGGCCAGCGGCGCGTTCGGTTATCGCGACCAGCTGCAGGATATCGGTGCCCTGTGCATCGCACGGCCGGACCTGGCACGCGAACACATCCTGCTGGCGGCGTCGCGGCAGTTCGAGGAAGGCGATACCCAGCACTGGTGGCTGCCGCCGGGCGGCGAGGGCGTGCGTACCCGCATCGTCGACGACCGGCTGTGGCTGCCGTTCGCGGTCGCGCATTACATCGAGACGACCGGGGATGCCGCGATCCTCGACGTCAAGGTGCCGTTCCTGCGCGGGAACGCGCTCGAGCCCGGGCAGACGGATTCATTCTTCAAGCCCGAAAAATCGTCCCGGTCGGGCACGCTGTTCGAGCATTGCGCGCGCGCCATCGACGCCAGCCTCGCAACCGGGGTGCACGGCTTGCCCCTGATGGGCACCGGCGACTGGAACGACGGGATGAACCGGATCGGCGCGGGCGGAAAGGGCGAAAGTGTATGGATGGGCTGGTTCCTGTCCACGGTGATCGCCGACTTCGCACCGTTTGCCGAAGTCCGTCGCGACCCGCGCGCCGCGGCCTGGCGCGACCACCGGCGGGCGCTGGAACTCGCGCTGGAAACCAAGGGATGGGATGGCGCGTGGTACCGCCGCGCGTTCTACGACGACGGCACGCCGCTCGGAACTTCGGCGGACCGCGAATGCCGGGTCGAATCGATGGCGCAGTCGTGGGCGGTCATCAGCGGCGCCGGCGACCCGGAGCGTGCGGCGCAGTCGATGCGCGCGGTGAACGAACAACTGGTGCGGCCCAACGACGGGCTGGTGGCCCTGTTCACCGAGCCGTTCGACCGCACGCCCCGCGACCCCGGTTACATCAAGGGCTATCCGCCCGGCCTGCGCGAAAACGGCGGCCAGTACACCCACGGTTCGATCTGGTCGCTGATCGCGTTCGCGATGCTGGGCGACGGCGACAAGGCGGGCGAGCTGCTGGAAATCTTCGATCCGATCCGGAAATCCGCGACACCGGAATCGATGTCGCGCTACAAGGTCGAACCCTACGTCGAGTGCGCGGACGTCTATTCGATCGCGCCGCACGTCGGCCGGGGCGGCTGGACGTGGTATTCGGGCTCGGCGGGCTGGCTGTACCGGGCAATCGTCGAATGGGTCCTCGGAATCCGGCTGCGCGGCCGGCAATTGTTGCTGGAGCCGTGCATTCCGCGCCAGTGGAAAGGCTATGCGTTCACGTACCGGCGGGGCGCCACCTCCTGGCGGATCGAGGTCGCGAATCCCGGCCATGTCTGCCGCGGCATCGCGTCGGTGGAAGTCGATGGTGTAACGTTGCAGGACTCGGGTGCCGGCATCGCGTTGCAGGATGACGGACAAACCCATCTCGTTCGCGCCACCATGCACAAGGATCCCGATCGATGACCGCAGTGAAATCCGACGCCTTCGTATTTTTCGGCGCCACCGGAGACCTCGCATACAAGCAGATTTTTCCGGCGCTGCAGGCACTCATCCACAACGAACATTTCGATTTGCCCATCATCGGCGTGGCGCGCTCGGACTGGAACCTGGAGCGGCTGCGCGAGCGGGCGCGCGCCAGCCTGCGCGAACATGGCGGCCTCAACGAGCGGACCGCGCGCAAGTTGTGCCGGTTGCTGCGGTTCGTCAATGGCGACTACAACGATCCGGCCACGTTCGTCCAATTGCGCAAGGCGCTGGGCGAGGCGAAACATCCCCTGCATTACCTCGCCATCCCGCCGAGCATGTTCGAGACCGTGGTCAAGGGGCTCGACGCCGCCGGTTGCGTGCAGGGCGCGCGGGTGGTGGTGGAGAAGCCCTTCGGCCGCGACCTCAAGTCCGCGCGCGAGCTGAACCGGGTCCTGCACCGGTTTTTTCGCGAACACGACATTTTCCGCATCGATCATTACCTGGGCAAGGAGCCGGTCCAGAACCTGCTGTATTTCCGCTTCGCGAATTCGCTGCTGGAACCGCTCTGGAACCGTGACCACATCGCGAGCATGCAGATCACCATGGCCGAGAACTTCGGCGTGCAGGGCCGCGGCAAGTTCTACGACGAGGTCGGCGCGATCCGCGACGTGGTCCAGAACCACATGTTCCAGGTACTGGCGCTGCTGACCATGGGCGCGCCGGTCAACCGCAGTGCCGATGCGATGCGCGACGAGAAGCTGCGCCTGTTCCGCTCGATGCGACCGTTGCGGCCGCAGGATGTGGTGCGTGGCCAGTTCGAGGGTTATCTCAAGGAAGACGGCGTTGCGAAGAATTCGAAGGTCGAAACCTACGCCGCGCTGAGGATCCACATGGATACCTGGAGATGGGCCGGCGTGCCATTCTTCATCCGTGCCGGCAAGGAGTTGCCGGTCAAGTGCACCGAAGTGCTGGTGCGGCTGAAGAACCCGCCGCAACAGGTGTTCGACGGCATCAACGGCGGCGCCGTCAACTTCTTCCGCTTTCGTTTGAGCCCGGACGTGATCATTTCGCTGGGCGCGCGTGTCAAGGTCCCGGGCGAGACCATGCAGGGCCATCCGGTGGAGCTGGTCGCGCACCGCGACGTGCATACCTCGATGGCGCCCTACGAGCGGCTGCTGGGCGATGCGGTCGACGGCGATTCGCAGCTGTTCACCCGCGACGACAGCGTCGAGGAGGCCTGGCGCGTGCTCGATCCGATCCTCGGCAACAAGGTGCCGGTCCACAAGTACAAACCCGGGAGCTGGGGTCCGAAGCAGGCCGACGCGCTGATCGCCGATGCCGGCGGCTGGAACGATCCGAAGGTCGAGCGCACGCGCGCCAAGGCCAAACACGGCAAGCAAGGCAAATGACCGACCCGGCCCCCATCGTGTTCATGTTCGATGTCGACAATACCCTGCTCGACAACGACCGCGTGCACGACGACCTCGACCACCACATCGCCGAAGTTTTCGGCGCGCAGGGGGCCATGACCTACTGGGCGATTTACGAAGACCTGCGCGACGAACTGGGATACGCCGATTACCTCGGCGCGATCCAGAAATTCCGGCTGGTATGCGATGACGAACTTCATGCCCAGCGACTTGCTGCCTTCCTGCTCGACTACGACTTCGCCGAGCGCCTGTATCCCGGCGCACTGGAATCCATCGCGCACCTGTCCCGGTTCGGGCCATGCGTGGTGCTGTCCGACGGCGACGTGGTGCTGCAGCCGCGCAAGATCGACGTCTCGGGCATCAGGGATGCCGTGCACGGCAATGTGTTGATCTACATCCACAAGGAGCGCATGCTGGACGATGTGGTGCGCCATTTTCCCGCAACGCACTACGTGATGGTCGAAGACAAGTTGCGCGTCCTCGACGGCATGAAGCGGCAGTGGCGCGATCGCCTGACCACGGTGTTCGTTCGCCAGGGCCATTACGCCAATGATCCGGCTGCTCGCGCGGAATATCCGCCGGCACAGATCGAACTCGCGGGCATCGGCGACCTTCGCGGCATGCAGGCCGATGCCTTCCTTCGCCCCTCGGAATTTTCCCCTCCAAAACCGGCAGCCGCCACGGAGTAAGACCATGAACCCGACCCAGCAACTGCACGACCTCGGCCAGAGCATCTGGCTCGACAACATCACCCGCGGCATCCTCGACGACGGCACGCTGGCGAAATACATCGCCGAACTGAACGTCACCGGGCTCACCTCGAATCCGTCGATTTTCGACAAGGCGATCTCGGGTGGCAGCGATTACGACGATGCGATCGCCGAATTGCTGGCGCAGGGCAAGGCGGGCGAGGACCTGTTCTTCGAACTCGCGCTGCAGGACCTGCGTCGTGCGGCCGACCTGTTCAAGCCGGCGTTCCACGCCAGCGACGGCAAGGATGGATTCGTGTCGCTGGAGGTCTCGCCGCTGTTGGCGAACGATACGCATGGTTCCATCGAATCCGCGGCCGAACTGCACGGCAAGGCGAGGCGCGACAACATCTTCATCAAGATCCCGGGCACGCCCGCCGGCATCCCCGCGATCGAGGAAGCGATCTACCGCGGCATCCCGATCAACGTCACCCTGCTGTTCTCGCGCGAGCAGACCCTCGCCGCGGCCGAAGCCTGGATGCGGGGCGTCGAACGCCGCATCTCTGAAGGCAAGGACGCCAACGTCGATTCGGTGGTCTCGTTGTTCGTCAGCCGCTGGGACGTGGCCGTGGCGGACAAGGCGCCCGCGGAACTCAAGGATCGCCTCGGCATCGCGATCGGGCAGCGCACCTGGAAGGCCTGGTGCGAACTGCGCGAGACGGCGCGCTGGAAAAAGATCGTCGCGGCGGGCGTGCATCCGCAACGCCTGTTGTGGGCCAGCACCGGGACCAAGGACCCGAAGGCTTCCGACACGCTGTACGTGGAAGCGCTGGCCGCGCCGGACACCATCAACACCATGCCCGACAAAACGCTGCTGGCGTTCGCCGACCACGGCAAGCTGGGCGGCTCGATGCCGGACGACGGCGGGGATTGCGAAAAGGTGCTTGCGCAATTCAATGCAGCCGGCATCGACGATGCGGCGCTGGCCGGACAATTGCAGCGCGAAGGCGCGGAGAAGTTCGTGAAGTCATGGAACGACCTGCTCGGCAAACTCGACCAGAAGACCGCGAAACTCGAACCCCGGGCGACGGGGCAGGGGGCGCGCGCATGACAGTGTCGTCCCTGCGGGGATCTCCGGAGTGGAAGGCGCTGGCGAACCACTGGCGATCGCTGCGCGGCACGACGCTCGGGCAATTGTTCGACGCCGATCCGGCGCGTGGAACCCGCTTCGTCGCCGAAGCCGCGGGGGTGTACCTGGATTATTCCAAGAACCTCGCGACGTCCGAGACCCTGCGCTTGTTGCAGCGGCTTGCGAAGGCGCGCGGCGTGTCCGCGCGGCGCGACGCGATGTTCCGTGGCGACAGGATCAACGAGACCGAAAGGCGCGCGGTCCTGCACGTGGCGCTGCGTGCGCCGCGCAACGAATGCATCCTTGTCGACGGCAAGGATGTGGTGCCCGAAGTACACGCGGTGCTCGAACGCATGACGGCGTTCAGCGACAAGGTGCGTTCGGGCGAATGGCGCGGCCAAACCGGCAAGGCGATCAGGAACGTCATCAGCATCGGCATCGGCGGTTCCGACCTCGGGCCCGTGATGGCCTACGAGGCATTGCGGCATTACAGCCGCCGCGACATGACGTTCCGCTTCGTGTCCAACGTGGACCCCACCGATTTCGTGGAGGCGACCCGCGATCTCGATGCCGCCGAAACCCTGTTCATCGTCTGCTCGAAGACTTTCACGACGCTGGAAACCCTGGCCAATGCGCGCGCCGCGCGCGACTGGTGCCTTGCGGACGTTGGCGGCAACGAGGCGGCGGTCGCCAAACATTTCGTCGCGGTCTCGACCAACGCCGAAGAGGTCGAAAAGTTCGGCATCGACACCGACAACATGTTCGGGTTCTGGGACTGGGTGGGCGGGCGTTATTCGATGGATTCGGCCATCGGCCTGTCGACGATGCTCGCCGTCGGGCCGGAAGCGTTCCGTGACATGCTGGCGGGATTCCACGCCATGGACGAACATTTCAGGACCGCCCCTGCCGACCGGAACCTGCCGCTGCTGCTGGGCCTCCTGTCGGTCTGGTACAACGACTTTTTCGGCGCCCAGACCGTCGCGGTGTTGCCCTACGCGCAGTACCTGAAACGGTTTCCGGCGTACCTCCAGCAATTGACGATGGAGAGCAACGGCAAGCACGTGACGCTGGATGGCGTGCGCGTCGATGTTCCGACCGGCCCGATCTACTGGGGCGAACCCGGAACCAACGGCCAGCACTCCTTCTATCAACTGATCCATCAAGGCACGCGGCTGATCCCGTGCGATTTCATCGGCTTCACCCATGCGTTGAATCCGCTGGGCGGCCAGCACGACCTCCTGATGGCCAACCTCATTGCGCAGACCGAGGCGCTGGCCTTCGGCAAGACGCCGGCGCAGGTGCGGGCCGAAGGCACCGCCGAATGGCTGGTGCCGCACCGCGTGTGCGAAGGCAACCGACCCACCAACACCATCCTGATGGAGCGCCTCTCGCCGCGCGCGTTGGGCACCCTGGTCGCGATGTACGAGCACTGCGTGTTCGTCCAGGGCGCGATCTGGCATATCGATTCGTTCGACCAGTGGGGGGTGGAACTCGGCAAGCAGCTTGCAAAGACGGTCATTCCGCAATTGCAGGACCCGGACGAACCGGAACTCGAGCACGACAGCTCCACCAATGCCCTGATCCGCCGCTGCCGCGCGGCGCGCGAGGCAGTGCAATGAGCGCGGAGAAGATCAGTCCCCTGGCCGGCAAGCCGGCACCGGCATCGATCCTGGTCGATACCCGCAAGTTGCTGGCCGCCTATGCGGATATCCATCCGGATGCCGGCAACCCTGCGCAGCGCGTCGCGTTCGGCACGTCGGGGCACCGCGGCTCCTCGCTCGATGGCAGTTTCAACGAGTGGCACATCTACGCGATCACCCAGGCGATTTGCGACTACCGGACCCAGGAGTCGGTGACCGGCCCGCTTTACATCGGTTACGACACCCATGCGCTGTCGAAGCCCGCATTCAAGACCGCGCTGGAAGTGCTGGCCGCGAACAACGTCGAGGTGTTGACCTCGAAGGGCGGCGAATTCACGCCGACACCCGCCATCTCGCACGCAATCGTGAGCCACAACCGCGGTCGCGACTCGGGGCTGGCCGACGGCATCGTGATCACGCCCTCGCACAATCCCCCCGACAACGGCGGCTTCAAGTACAACCCGGTCAACGGCGGGCCCGCCGGCACCGGGATCACGGGCTGGATCCAGAACCAGGCCAACCAGTACCTCGTGAACCGGCTGGGCGGCGTCAGGCGCGTGCCGTTCGTGCAGGCCTGCACGGCCGCCACGACGCATACGCACGATTACCTCGATGCCTACGTTTCCGATCTGGCCAACGTCGTCGACTTCGATGCGATCCGCGGCGCCGGCCTCAAGCTCGCGGTCGATCCGCTGGGCGGGGCAGGGGTTCACTACTGGGCCCCGATCGCCGAGCGCTACGGCATCGACCTGACCGTCGTCAGCGAGGAGGTCGATCCGCGCTTCGCATTCATGACGGTGGATTGGGACGGCAAGATCCGGATGGACCCGTCCTCGGAATACGCGATGCAGCGCCTGCTCGCGCTCAAGGACCAATACGATGTCGCGTTCGCCTGCGACACTGACCACGACCGGCATGGCATCGTCACCCGTTCCACGGGGCTGCTCAAGGCCAACCACTACCTGTCGGTGATGATCGACTACCTGTTCCGCGATCGCCGCCAGTGGCCGGAGACGGTCGCCATCGGCAAGACCGTGGTCAGCACGGCGCTGATCGACAGGATCGCGGACAAGTTGAAGCGCAAGCTGTACGAGGTCCCGGCGGGTTTCAAGTGGTTCGCGCCCGGGTTGTCCGACGGCTCGCTGGCGTTCGGCGGCGAGGAAAGTGCGGGAGCCGCGTTCCTGCGACGGGACGGTTCGCCCTGGACCACCGACAAGGATGGCATTGCGCCGGCGCTGCTGTCCGCCGAGATCACGGCGAAGACGGGGCGCGACCCTGGCGAGTATTACAAGGCACTGGCGGACGAGCTTGGCATGCCCTTCACGGACCGGGTGCAGGCCACGGCAAACGACTCACAGAAACAAAAGCTTGCCAGGCTTTCTGCAAGCGCAATCGAGGTCAAGGAACTGGCCGGCAGCAAGGTCGAGCAGGTCCTGGACAAGGCCCCCGGCAACGGCGCCCCGATTGGCGGCATCAAGCTGATCACCGAACGCGGCTGGTTCGCGGCGCGGCCGTCGGGAACCGAAGACATCTACAAGATCTACGCCGAAAGCTTCAGCAACCGGCAACACCTCCAGGCCATCCTGGAAGAAGCGCAGCAGGTGGTCGATCGCGCGATCGCCTGACCTGACCGGGTGGATCGACGTCGGCATGCCTGCATCACGAGGAGTGGGGCATGGCGAACCGCAAACGCGACAAGGCTCCTGCGGGCCGTTTCAAGGTGGGCGACCACGTAAGCTGGAACTCCGAAGCAGGACGCGTCAGCGGCACGATCGTCAAGGTCCATGCCCGCGACTTCGACTACAAGGGCCATACCCATCGTGCCAGCAAGGACGACCCGCAGTACGAAATCAAGAGCGACAAGACCGACCACATCGCCGCGCACCGTGGCGATGTCCTGACGAAGCTTTCCGGCTGAAGCCCCTCGACAATCCCCGGACCGCTACCTGCGGGTAGCGGATGAAGTCGGAATGCGGGCCCTCCTTCGAATCCGCGCCTGCGGCGCTGCGCCCGGATCCAGCCCGGACTGGATCCAGTGGCGAGCGCGCGTTTCAAGGCACGCCACTGCCGGAAGGGGAGCGGGGTTGACGCTCCTTGCGGAAGCTGCTATTCAGCATTCGAGATTGGGCTTGCGGCCGCGGCCGGCGGCCGGTGCTTGAGTTCTTCGAACGGTACGTGTGTGTGTACGGGATTGCGCGCAAGGGGTGCCATACGCGCGATCCGGTCGGTGAAGCGGATCGCAAGTACGGAGGACCGCACCACGCTGCGATCAGCAGTCGACGATGTGCCCCCATGGCGACCCCCGGTTGGAGATGTTGCGTTCCCGCATGCCGATCGTCCATCGCAGTGCCGATCGGGGAGCCTGCGCAAGAGCCCCGGACGCGTCGCGCTCGTCCGTCCGCCATCCAGGCCATCCCCGAATTCCGCGCCCGCGCGCCGCATCGCGTTGAAGGTTTTGCGTCATTTCGCTGCAACCACCCAGCAACAACAACCTGCACGGGCAAGGAGATGAACATGAACCGCACTGGCACCAAGATCATGCGGATGTATGGTTATTCCACGCTCTTCGGCATTTCCCTCGCGGCCGTCTTCTGCAGTGGCGCGTTGTTTGCCCAGACGGGCGACATGGGCAAGTCGATGCTCAAGGAGAAACTTGCCGCCATCAAGACGTCGTCCGCGGAAAACCAGCGCAAGCTGCGTCAGTACAGTTGGACCGAAACGTCGCAGGTCACGGTCAACGGCGATGCCAAACCGCCGAAGCAATCCCTCTGCTCCTATGGACCCGACGGCAAGGTCCAGAAGGTCCCGCTCGGCAGTGCGGCACAGACCCCGTCCCAGGAGCAGGGCCGGCGTGGTCGGCTCAAGGAACGGATCGTCGCGATGAAAACCGCCGAAATGAAGGACTACATGCAGCAGGTGGGGCATGTCATCCAGTTGTACACGCCGCCCGATCCGCAAAAGATGGAGCAGGCCTTCCGGAAGAAGAATGTTTCCGTCGATCTCGGCAACGGGGGCGGCGACCTCGTGTTCAAGGATTATGCGTTGCCGGGGGATTCGATGACGATCGCCTTCGATCCCGCCACGAAGAAGATCAAGTCGCTGAACGTGCGCACGTATCTCGACACGCCGCAGGACGCGGTGAACCTGGTCGTGGAATTCGCCACCCTTCCCGACGGAACCAGCCATCCTTCGCGGACGACCCTGGACGCGCAGGGCAAGGGGATCCATGTGGTGAACACCAATTCGAATTATCGGAAAGCCGTAATGTAGGGCCGTCCTGCGGGTACCGGGCAGGGCGCCAACCCGGGGACGTTCCGCAGCGCCGCCTGGCTTGAAACTGCGCAACGTCCACGATGGTGCAACCGCGCGATCCATGGCGCCCCGAACCGTGTTTCGGGGCGCCTCGCGGCGGTCCAGCGAAGGGAGGGGACATGACACCACGACGAGCA
Source organism: Rhodanobacteraceae bacterium (assembly GCA_036278635.1). Lineage (GTDB taxonomy): Bacteria > Pseudomonadota > Gammaproteobacteria > Xanthomonadales > Rhodanobacteraceae > 66-474. Next base: position 24,044 of record DASUKQ010000143.1, on the reverse strand, counting down.
ACCGCGGGGCATTCGCAAACGCTCCTGGCCGGGCTGCTGGCCATCTTCTGCGCCGTGCCGGCCATCGCAGCGGTTCCCCCGGACCACGATTCCGCGCTGGCGCGGCAGATGAGCAACGCGTTCGAGTCGCTTGCCAGCCGGATTTCTCCGGCCGTCGTGGAAGTTCTTGTCAGTGGCTACGACACGGAAGACGAAGAGGATCGGAGCCCGGGCGCGCCGATCGGGCGCCAAAGCAGCCTCGGCTCCGGCGTCATCGTCGACCCGAGCGGGTACATCGTCACCAACTACCACGTGGTCAAGGGTGCACAAAGGGTCAACGTCGTCATCACGCCGCCGGCAGGGGCCCAGTCGCAGGCGTTCGCGGCGCTGCGCGTGCGCGCACGCACGTTGCCCGCGAAAATCGTCGGTTTCAGCAGGGCGGCGGATCTCGCCGTTCTCAAGGTCGACGCAACCGGCCTGCCCACGGTTCCGTTCGCCAGGTACGCCCGGCTCCGGCAGGGCCAGCTGGTGTTTGCCGTCGGCAGCCCCGAAGGAATGCAGAACAGCATCACCATGGGCCTCGTCAGCGCCGTGCTCCGTCAGATCGATCCGGAAAGCCCCATGGTCTACATCCAGACCGACGCTGCCATCAATCCCGGCAACAGCGGCGGGGCGCTGGTCGATGTCGACGGCAACCTCGTCGGCCTCAACGTTTCCATCCTCACCAAATCGGGCGGAAGTGAAGGCATCGGCTTCGCCATTCCCGGCGCCATCGTCGAATTCGTCTACCGCCAGATTCGCCAGTACGGTTACGTCCGCAGCGGCGACATCGGCGCCGACGTCCAGACCATCACGCCGGCGCTGGCTTCGGCCCTGGCCTTGCCGTCGGACACCGGGGTGATCGTGTCGGACGTCGTGCCCGGAGGTCCGGCCGCACATGCGGGGCTGCAGCCCTACGACCGGATCCAGACGCTGGACGGCACTCCCGTCGACAGCGTCCCGACCTTCGTCATGAACATCTACCTGCGCAAGAGCGGCGACAGTGTCGACCTGGGGATCCTGCGCGGCGACAGGAAAATGTCGCTGACCGTTCCGGTCGTCGAACGCGCGCAGGGGCCGGCCAGCATTCTCGACCTCGCCGATCCGGGCAAGGACATGGTTGCCCAGTTGGGCATCGTGGGGATCGATCTTACGCCGAAGCTCGCCAACCTCATGGCGGAGCAGCGCACCGATTCCGGGGTGGTCGTCGCGGCGACGACGGCCAGCGCCCGCGCCGACGAGATCGGACTCCAGTACGGGGACATCATCCATTCGTTCGATACCTTCCCGGTGACGGATGTCGATGACCTGAGGGCCGCCTTGAAGCGCAGCACGCCCGGCGACCCCGCGGTGCTGCAGATCGAGCGCGACGGGCGCATGACGTTCCTGACCTTCGAGATTGAATAGCGGCGTTTCGATTCCCGCGGCTCCGCCGCGTCGCGGGGTGCCAGCTTGGCACGCCCCGCGCGTTCTGCGATGCTCCCGCGCAAGCCGGCGCGGCAATGGGCGAGGGGTTCGATGAGCGTTCGTCACTGGGCTGCGTTGTTGATCAGCATCCTGACCGCGGCGGTGTGCCTGTATCTTCCTTTCGTCCCGCAAACCATCCTGCCGATCGGGACGAAACCGCTGGATCGCCAGCATTACGCCATCGTGGCGAACTCCTATGCGGTGCCCCTGCCGGCAGGATTGCGCGCCGGCGACATCGTGGATGCCACGCGCATGGACGTCGCGTCGCGTCTCGGGTTGACGACCTACGCGGTGGTCCCGGCCGGCACGCGGGTCACTCTCGCGGTGGAGCGCGACGGCCGGCAGCTGCAGGTCCCGATCGAATTCGTGCGGATGCCGGTCACGCCCGCCAACATGCTCGAGGTCGTGTTCAGCATCGCGCTGATCTGGCTGGTGGCGGCGTTGGGACTCCTGATCCTGTGGCGCGGCCACCGCCTCGCCGCGGTGGGGGTCGGCATCTGGTGCCTTGCCGACCTTTGCTGGAACATCCCCATCAGTTTGCCATTGCCGTTGCCGCTTGCCGGCTGGACCGACGTGGGCGGCATGGCACTGTTCTACTCCGGTGCCCTGATCGGCCTGTACCTGCTGGCCGAGGACCTTTCGTGGCAAGACGTGCACAACAAGACCCGGCGCTGGAGCCGCGCGGGCTTCCTGCTGCTGGTGCTGGTCTATCTGGTCGGGTTCACGTGGACCGACCTGAGTTTCCATCTCTTCGGCGAGTGGCTGTTCAACCCCGCGCACTTCAATGCCCGGGTCGTGGCGCACCTGGCGGCGTTCGCCATTCCGATCGGCATGCTGGTTTCGCGTTACCGCCGTGTCCGGGCGTCGGAGCGCACCCGTATCCGCTGGGTGCTGGCGAGCGTGGCCGGGATCGTGGCGGCCTACCTCGTGGCGAGCGATTTCGGCGACATCGTGTTCACCAGCATCGTGAGCGACATCCTGTTCGACGTGTTCACCGCCGCATCGTTGATCGGGTTTGTCTATGCGGTATTGCGCTATCGGCTGGTGGCCGTGCAGGTGGTGTTGAACCGTGCCATGGTGTTCGCGATAGCGGTCACCATCCTGGTCGCCGCATTCGGCTTGATCGAGAGCCTGATCGAGGACGAGGCCCTGGGAAATCGGGCCAGTACGCTGATCGCCCTGGCCGTTCCACTGGCGCTCGGCATCCTGTTCGACCAGATGCACAAGCGCATCGAGCGCTGGGTGGAGTACCTGTTTTTCCGCAAGCAGTTCCGGGCCGAAGCCGCCTTGTCGCAGTTTGCCAAGGAATGCGGCTACATCACGAGCTCGCGGGTGCTGGTCGACCGCACCATTGCAGAAGTGCTGCGGCACGCCGGCGCGCCCGCAGCGGGTATCTACGAATATGCAGGCAACACCTACCGCTGTTTGCAGCAACGAGGCAGCCGCATGTTTCCGGAACGTCTTGCGATCGACGACCCGGCCTGCGTCCGATTGCGCGCCAGCCTGACCGAAACCAGGCTGGATGACCTCGGCAGCGCCCTGGGCGTGGACGGCCTGGCTTTCCCGGTGGCGCTGCGCGGCATGCTCATCGGCGTGCTGGTCCTGGCATCGCGGCCCGGCGAATTGTACGCACCGAGGGAGCGGGAGTTGCTGCTGCACGTGACGCACGAAGTCGGCGCGTCCCTGCACGCCATGTACGTGAACGAAACCCGGGCTTTCCTGGCGGACGTGGCGAACGGAACGCTGCCATCCGAGAAGGCGCGCGCGACGGCGCAACGATTCATGCGGGAACACCCGGCGGCGTGAACAAGTGGCGCAACGCGCCCTGCAGGTGCGCATGGAGGAGGACACCGTGGCTTGTTGACACACCCGCCATGCGGCGGGTAAAGTCCAGCGAATTCGGGGTATTGCGGCAGTGTGGATCGTCTGATCTTTGATGCGCTCGTGAGGGGTGTGGTCATGCGGCGATTGTTGATCTGTCTTGCCCTTTTCCTGCTCGCATCGTCGGCCGTTGCCTTCGCCGAGAATGGTGCAGATGCCATCGTCGGCACCTGGCTGACGAACGACGGCACGGCGAAAGTCCAGATCGTGAACGAGCAGGGCGTCTACAACGGCCATGTCGTGTGGCTGCAAGAGCCCCTGTTCCCGGCGGATGCCGCCGATGGCATGGCAGGCAAGCCGAAGGCTGATCGGCTCAACCCGGATCCCTCCCTGCGTACCCGGCCCATCATGGGTTTGACCACGTTGTCCGGACTTCGCCCCGCGGGCGAAAACGCGTGGGACGGCGGGACCCTGTACGTGCCATCCAGCGGCAAGTCGTATCCGTGCAAGGTCTCGCTCGGGTCCGACGGCAGCCTGAAGGTTGCCGTGGGTGGCGGGATTTTCGGCAAGACCGTCACCTGGACCAGGACTTCGAACTGACGCTTGCAGCCTCCCTGCCTGTCATCGTTGATCGGAACGAAGAGGGGAACCCGTCATGACTCACATCAAAGCGCTCGTGGTCGGTCTCACCTGTTTCGCCATGGTCGGATGTGCAACGACCACCGCCGAGATGCTGGCGAAGCCCGGTGGTTCCTTCGGGCCGGCCTCGGGAGCGGATTTCGGTCTGGTCAGGTACCAGGCAGACGGCAGCGCCTCCGATATCGAGGCCAGACAGCAGGATGCAAAGATGAAGATGTACGACGCCTGTTCCGGCCGCTACCGCGTCCTGGCACAAGGCGCGCGCAACCAGATCAACCTCGGCCCCGGCTTCGGACGATTCGGTCGTGGCGCTTCCGCCAGCAGCGAAAGCTATGTCTACATAAAGTTCGTCTGTACACGATAGGCGCAGCCAACGCCGCGCTGCGTGATCGTCGGCGGGGAGCGTTCGCGCCGTCAGGAACACTGGGAGATGATGCATGAAACCGGGCGCGCGGTACCTGATCCTGACGTTGCTTGTCGCAAGCCTTGCGGCATGTTCTACTTCCCAGACCAAACCCTCGCGCGCCGCGCCGACGTCGTCCCACTCGGGATTCCTGCAGGACTACACGTTGCTGCAGGCCGATCCCGCCGATCCCGACTATCTGCATTACGTCGCACCGGACGCGCACGTTTCGCAGTACCGGAAGTTCATCATCGACGACCCGGTCTTCGCGCTGAATACCGGTGACGCGTACGTTTCGCTCGATGCCGCCCAGGTCGCATCATTCGGCGACTATTACAAATCGAGCATGGCTGCCGCGCTTGCACGGCACTACCAGGTCGTGAGCGCCCCGGGTCCGGGCGTGGCGCGCCTGCGGGTGGCAGTGTCGGGCATGGTCGAGGTCCGGCCGCAGCTCAAGGCTCGCGATCTGATTCCATTCAAGGCACTGTTCGACGCTGGTCGCATGGCAGCCGGCAAGAGTCCCTACGTCCTGCGCATGTCGTTCGAGGCGGAGGCAACGGACAGCGAGACCGGGCGGCTCATCGGCGAGACGGTGGACAGCCGTGAAAGCACGAGCACCGTGGCGGGAAAATCCACCGAGCCGTCCGACGAGCAGGTGCGCGATCTTGTCGATTACTGGGTGGCGCGTTTTGTCGCCAGGCTCGACAAGGCAAACGGATTCGGCCCATGACGCGCCGGGCCGACCTGGAGTCACGTTTGCGCTGAGGGATATCGCCCGACCGGTCCGTTCGGTCGACGACGTAGTGATTTTGCACCAGGGGTCATTCATGCAACGTGCGGCGATTGCGGTTATTGCGCTGGCCCTCCTGCTTGTCGGCTGCGACCACGGACAGCAGGCTCCCGAAGATACCCGTCCGGTCCAGACCCTGGTCGTGGGGCAGGCATCCGAGTCGGTGGGCGCGACCTATTCGGGTGCCGTCACCGCGCGGTTCCAGAGCAATCAGGGATTTCGTGTCACGGGCACGGTATTGAAGCGCCTGGTCGAAGTCGGTCAGCACGTGACCGCGAACCAGCCGCTGTTGCAGCTCGATCCCGCGCAGATCGACCTCAACCGGCAGGCGGCCAAGGCACAGCTCGACGCGGCGCACAGCCAGGCGGCACAGGCAAAGCTGACCCTCGACCGGGACGCACAACTGGTGAAGCAGAACTTCATCAGCCAGGCGGAATACGACCACGACAAGACCAACTACGACACCGCGACCTCCCAGCTCCAGATGGCGCAGGCCCAGTACGACCAGGCCAGCAACCAGGCCAGCTACGGCACCTTGCGGGCAGCGGTCCCCGGCATCGTCACGGCCATCAACGCCGATGTCGGACAGGTCGTGGATACCGGCAAGGCGGTCCTCACCATCGCCCAGGATGGCGAGCGGGAAGTGGTGGTCAGCGTCCCCGAATCGCGTGTCGACGAGCTGCGGAACGCCAAGGGCCTGTATGTGACCTTGTGGGCCGATCCGGGCAAGAAGTATGCGGCGCGTTTGCGCGAGATCGACCCGGACACCGATCCCACCACCCGCACCTACGATGCCCACGTGACCGTGCTCGAACCCGATGCGGCGATGCTGCTCGGAATGACGGCATACGTGCACCAGCCGAGTACCGGGCGGCACCCGGGATTCACCCTGCCGCTGACGGCGGTCGTCCAGGAGACCGACGGTCCCGCCGTGTGGCTGGTCGATCCCGCGACTTCGACAGTTTCGCTGCGCAAGGTCAAGCTGTTGACCGCGCAGGGAAACAATGCGCTGGTCGGCAGCGGCCTCGAGAATGGCGAAGTGGTGGTCACGGCTGGCGCGAACCTGCTGCACGCGGGGCAAAAGGTGCGGCCGGTCGGCACCTACAGCCAGCGGGAACAATGATTCATGAGCCGCATGAATCTGTCGGCGTGGGCGCTCAGACACCAGCAGTTCATCCTGTTCGCGATCGTCCTGTTGTTCATCGGCGGCGCATATTCGTACCTGCACCTCGGCCAGGAAGAGGACCCGGGGTTCACCGTGCGCAGCATGGTCGTGCAGACCTACTGGCCGGGGGCCACGGTCGAGCAGATGCAGGAGCAGGTCACCGACAAGCTCGAAAAGAAACTGCAGAGCATCGCGGAAATCGATTTCGTCAAGAGTTACGTCGAGGCCGGCCAGACCCAGTTGACCGTCACCCTGCGGGATGACACGCCGCCGGCCGCGGTGCCCGAAGTCTGGTACCAGGTCAGGAAGAAGATCGGCGACATGGAATACACCCTGCCGCAGGGGGTGAAGGGTCCGTTTTTCAACGACGAGTTCGGGACCACCTTCGGCAACATCTACGCCATCACCGCCGACGGCTTCAGTTACGCGCAGATGAAGGTGTTCGCGGATACGGCGCGCGATGCGTTCCTGCGCGTGGCGGACGTGGACCAGGTGAACATCCTCGGTGCGCAGGACGAGCGGATTTACGTCGAGTACTCGAACGCGAAGCTCGCCACCATGGGGATCAATCCGGACGAGATCGTGGCGACGCTCAAGGCGGCCAATGGAGTCGATCCGGCCGGCATCATCCAGACCCGCGCCGAACAAATCCAGTTGCGCGTCAGCGGTGACTTCCAGTCGGTGCAGAGCATCCGCAACATCGGCATCTACGCCAACGACCACATATTCCGGCTGGGTGACGTGGCCAAGGTGACGCGTGGCTACGTGGACCCGCCGAGCCTCAAGATGTTCTTCAACGGCAAGCCCGCGCTGGGCCTCGCGATCAGCATGCGCAGCGGCGGCGATGTGCTGAAGCTCGGCAAGCAGTTGGCCGCCACGGCCGCGACGCTGCAAAAGGAGCTCCCGGTCGGCGTGGAGATCAACACCGTATCCGACCAGCCACGGGTGGTGAAGGCCGCCGTGGGCGAATTCACCGACAGCCTGTACGAGGCCGTCGGGATCGTGTTGCTGGTGTGTTTCCTGTCCCTGGGTTTGCGTACGGGTTTCGTGGTGGCCCTGTGCATCCCGTTCGTGTTGGCGGTCACGTTCCTGGTGATGTACCTGCTGGGCATCGACCTCCAGCGCATCTCACTCGGCGCGCTCATCATTGCGCTGGGCCTGCTGGTCGACGACGCGATCATTTCGGTCGAGATGATGGTCCTGAAGCTGGAGGAAGGCTGGAGCCACGTCCGGGCCGCCACCTTCGCGTACACGGCGACGGCATTTCCCATGCTGACCGGTACCCTGATCACGGTTGCGGGGTTCCTGCCGGTTGCCATTGCGAAATCCGGGTCCGCCGAGTACACACGATCGCTGTTCGAGGTGGTGGGCATCTCCCTGATCGTGTCCTGGTTTGTGGCGGTACTGGTGACTCCGTATCTGGGCTACAAACTGCTGCCCGATTTCAAGCCGAAGCCGGGCGAGGCGACCGAGGTGTACCAGCGCCCCTTCTACCGCTGGTTCCGCAAACGCGTCGGCTGGTGCTTCGACCATCGAAAACTGGTCATCGGCTTCACGGTCGTCCTGTTCGTCCTGTCCATAGGCCTTTTCAGGTTTGTCCCCAAGCAGTTCTTTCCTTCTTCCGACCGGCCCGAGTTGATGGTGGACCTGTGGACGCCGCAAGCGGCCACGTTCGGCGAAATCGAAAGGCAGGCGGCCGCCATGCAGAAAGCCCTGCAGGGAGATCCCGACATCGTCTCGATCACGAGCTACGTCGGCGGTGGCAGCCCACGTTTCTACCTGCCGCTCAACGTGCAGACCCTCGACAACCTGGCGGAACTCACCGTCATGACCAAGGGTGGCGACGAGCGTGAGGCCGTCCTGGAGAAGATCCAGCACCTGCTGGACAGCGGCTTCCCCGCCGTCCGCGGCCGCGTCACGCGACTCGAAAACGGGCCCCCGGTCGGGTATCCGGTCCAGTTCCGGATCAGCGGCGATGACGGCGCGAAGTTGCGGGACATCGCCGGGCAGGTGATGGAAATCGTTCGCGACGACCCGGAAACCCGCGGCGTGAACATGGATTGGGGCGAGCGCGTCAAGATACTGAAAGTCAATATCGACCAGGACAAGGCCCGCGTGCTGGGGGTGAGTTCGAGGAGCGTGTCGCAGGCGCTGCAGGCGTCCCTGAGTGGCTATGACATCACCCAGTACCTGGAAGGCACCGACAGCATCGGAGTGTATGCCCGCCTCACGGCGCCGGAACGCACCGACCTGAACAACCTCAAGGATCTCAGGATCAACACCCGCAGCGGTCAATTCGTGCCGTTGTCCCAGATCGCCACGCTGCATCTCGCGAGCGAAGACAGCATCCTCTGGCGCCGCAACCGCATCCCGACCATTACGGTGCAGGCGGACATCACCAGCGGTGCGGAGGCCAACGATGTCGAGTCCGACTTGTGGTCGAAGATCGCCCCGCTTGCAGCCGCCTTGCCGGCGGGCTATCACATCGAGATCGGCGGCTCGCTCGAGTCGAGCCAGAAATCACAGAAGACCATCTCGGCGGTCATGCCGGCGGTGATCGTGATCGTGCTGTTCCTGCTCATGATCCAGCTGCAGGACATGCGCAGGATGGCGCTGGTGCTGTTGACGGCGCCGCTCGGGTTGATCGGCGTCACCGCCATCCTGGTGATTTTCCAGATCCCGTTCGGCTTCGTGGCGATGCTCGGCACCATCGCGCTGTTCGGCATGATCATCCGCAATTCCGTGATCCTGATCGTGCAGATCGACCATGCGCTCTCCGAGGGCGCCGACGTCCGCGAGGCCATCATCGAATCCACCGTGCACCGCTTCCGGCCGATCCTGCTGACCGCCGCCGCCGCGGTGCTGGCCATGGTCCCGCTCACGCGGTCGGTGTTCTGGGGCCCGCTGGCCTGGGCCATCATGGGGGGCTTGAGCGTCGCCACGCTGCTCACGCTGCTGTTCCTGCCGACCATGTGCGGCGTCTGGGCCAGCGCCTGGAAGCCGAAGGACATGGCGGACTTCAGCGACACGCCGGTGGCGGAAACATCGGGAGATCGCGATGCGCATTGATCCGCGTCCGATCCGGCTCGCGTGCGCGATGCTGCTGTTCGCGGGGGCGGCGCACGCCATGGACTTCAGCGACGCCGTACGCAAGGCGCAAAGCTACGATCCCGTGACCCAGGCCGCGCAGTATGCGTATCAGGCCGGCCTCGAAAAGGGCAAGCAGGGCACGGCGATGTACCTGCCGCAGATCAATGCCACCGGCAATTACAACCACCTGCACCTCGACTCGCTGGCGTACCTGCCCCCGGGGTTTCCGAGTTCGGTGCTGGTCGGGAACAGCAGCGGTACCCTGCATGGATTCAGCGTGACGCTGACGCAGCCGATTTACAACGCGAGCGCGTGGGCCGCCAAGGCCGAACTCCATGACCAGGCCCGCCTCGCCGCGATCCAGTTCCAGGGTGCGCAGCAAAACCTGATCTTGCGTGTGGCGCAGGCGTACTTCGGCGTGCTGATGGCCGAGGACAACCTCGAGCTCACGCGCGAACAGAAAGCGGCGACCGCGCAGCAACTGGCCAGTGCCAAGGCGCGCTTCAAGGCCGGCAAGACCAACATCACCGACGTCGACGACGCCCAGGCCAGCTACGACGGGATCGTGGCCCAGGAGATCGCCGCGGCCAACAACCTCACGATCCAGCAGGACCAGTTCAGGAGCATCGTGGGCGAACCGCCGCAGGCCCTGGCCAGCGTACCGGACAGCTTCACGCCCGGCCCTCCGGTTCCGGACGACCTGCAGACATGGATCAACAGCGGACAGCAGGGCAACCCCAACATTGCCGGCGCGAGGATCCAGGTCGACATCAGCAACTCGGAAGTAAACAAATACAGCCTGCACGGGCGGCCGCAACTCGACCTGTTCGCCAGCTACCAGGACATGCGCCAGAGCGGCACGTTGCCGATCCTGGTCGCGCCGGATCGCAGCAGGCAGACCATCGTCGGCCTGCAACTGACGGTCCCCCTGTTCGCCGGTGGCGCCTACCAGTCCAAGTACCGCGAAGCTCTGGCCGAGAGGCAGCAGGCGCAGTACCAACTGCAGTCGGCGGTCCTGGACACCAACGTGCAGATCAAGCAGCAATTCCTGAACGTCGACGTCGGCGTGCAGCAGATCGCGGCGCTCCAGCAGGCCGTCGTGTCTGCCAGGAGCTCGCTCGATTCCACCACGCTTGGACAAAAGGTGGGCGTGCGCACCACGCTGGACGTGCTCCAGGCGCAACAGCAATATTTCTCGGCCTTGCAGAATCTGGACGCGGCCCGCTACCAGTACCTGCTGTCCACGCTCAACCTCGAGTCCCTGGCGGGCACGCTGGACTTCGAGGACGTGCAGGTCGTCAATCGGTACCTGACCGAAGACCCACACTGATCCACGGCGTCACGGCGCGATTGCGCGAAGCACTGCGTCGCTGGAGCACCGGCGTTGCAAGCAACCGGATCGGTTGCGCTCGCCCGACGATCGGTCGACGTGGGCGTCCGCGGACCATCGGGATGACTATAATGAAACGCATTCCGTTTCCCGTCCGCCCATGATTGCCGATCCCGCCCGCAGAGTTTCGGCGTCGTTCCCCTCCGACGCCCGCGCGCTCGTCGCCACCATTGCGTGGTTGCGGCCCCTGGCCGCGATCGGGCAGGCGCTGGCGGTAGCCGGGGCAATCGTCTGGTTGCATGTCGAACTGCCGCTGGCACAGCTCGCCGCCGGGATCGTCGCGCTCGCCCTCGCAACGCCCGTTGCCTTCTGGCGCCTGCGGCAACCCTGGCCGGTGGGCGAGCGCGAGGCATTTTGCCACATTGCCTTCGACGTGCTGTTGCTCGGCTGGGCGTTGTATTTCACCGGTGGGGCCAGCAATCCGTTCATCACGCTGCTGCTCGCGCCGGTCGCACTTGCCGCGGCGGCGTTGTCGGGCGTCGCCACGACGGCGGTCACCGCGTTCGCCGCGGCGGTGTACGGGCTGCTGATTTTCGCTTACGTGCCGCTTCCCGACATGCCGATGCACGGCGACGGATTCCGGCTCCACCTGACCGGCATGACGATCAACTTCCTGATCGCGGTGCTGCTGCTGGCCGTATTCGTGGGCCGCATGCGCGCGTCGCTGAACGCACAACGCGACGCGACCCGCCGCCTGCGCGAGCGCACGCTGCGCGACGAGGGCATCCTGGCCATCGCGACCCAGGCCGCCGATGCCGCACACCGATTCAACACGCCGTTGTCGACGTTGCGCACCTTGTTGCCGGAACTCGAATATGGCCGCGAACACGATGCCGAGCTGCGCGACGACATACGCGTGATGCTGGGGGAGGTCGAGCGCTGTCGTCGCATCCTGAGGGAGATGGTCGAATACGGCCGCCACCAGCTTGCCGGAACCACCCGCGACACCACGCTCGGCGATTACGTCCAGACCAGCGTCGACCGCTTTCGCCTGCTGCGGCCCGATGCCGAAGTGACGATCGACATCCCCCCCGCCGCGCGCAATCAGCGGGTCGCGGTGCAGCCGGGCCTCGCGCACGCCCTGCTGAACCTGATGCAGAACGCCTTCGATGCCTCGTCGCAGAATGGCTCGCGGGCGGTGTTCCTGGCCGCAGACGTGCGGGACGAGCGAATCGAATTCACCATCGGCGATCACGGGAACGGTCTTTCCAATGGCAGACTGGAATTCATGCCGGCGGCCAGCAGCAAACCCGAGGGACTCGGCATCGGATTGTCACTGGCGCGTTCGGCCATCGAACGCATGCATGGCGGAATGCGCGCGCAGGATGGCGGTGACGGGACGCGTATCCTGGTGTGGTTGCCTCTTGCGGGCGTGCGCGCGTGAGGCCCCCGTCCGACGACCGGACCCTGTTGCTGGCGGAAGACGATGCCGTGTTTGCGGGGGCGATGTCTCGCGCATTGGGCAGGCGTGGCTTCGATGTCGTTGCGGCAGATACGGTCGACGCCGCGCTGACGCAGGCTCGCGAGCGCCAGCCCCGATACGCGGTCGTCGACCTCAAGCTGGGGGCGGACAGCGGCCTCGCACTGATCCGCGCGTTGCACGCGGAGTTCCCGTGCATGCGCATCCTGCTGCTGACCGGCTACGCGTCGATCGCCACCGCGGTAGAAGCGATCAAGCTCGGTGCGCACGACTACCTCGCCAAACCCGTCGGCGCCGATGCCGTGGTACGCGCGCTGCTGGACGACGCGGATGCTCCGGCAGGCGAGGACGACGATCCGCCCGGCACGCCATTGCCGCTGCGCCGGCTGGAGTGGGAGCACATCCAGCGCACGCTCCACCAGTGCGACGGCAACATCTCGGAGACGGCGCGCCGGCTCGGGATGCACCGGCGCACGTTGCAACGCAAACTGGACAAACATCCCGTCCGCGAACGTCCCGTGGTCGACTAGCGTTCCGTTTCATGGAACCCCGGGCCGGCGACACACCGTCGCCGCGCATGTGTGTGCGTGCAGGCCGGGCCTTGCGCCGATCGACTCCCGGATCCGGATCCGCCGACACGCCAGGCGTCCAGTCTTTGCGCCGGCTTCACGCGCAACCGCCTAGCCTGAATGACAGTGCCCGGAACGGGATGACGTCGACACAAGGACCGCGACGATGGACACCGGCATGGCCAACATCGAAATCCTCGATCCGCGGTTCACGCCCTGCGTGCTGCCCAACGCGCCGCTGGAAAAACTCGGCGAGGGCTTTCGCTGGCTCGAGGGACCGGTCTGGTTCGCCGATCACCAATGCCTGCTGTTCAGCGATGTCCCCAACGACCGGATCATGCGCTGGACCGAATCCGGGGGCGTGTCGGTGTTCCGCGAACCTTCGCAATTCGCCAACGGCCACACCCGCGACCGCGAGGGACGGCTGATCGGTTGCTCGCACCACGATCGCTGCATCACGCGCACCGAACTGGATGGCCGCATCACCGTGCTCGCAGACCGGTACCAGGGCAAGCGCCTGAATTCGCCCAACGACATCGTGGTCAAGAGCGACGGCACCATCTGGTTCAGCGATCCGACCTTCGGGATCACCCGCGATTACGAAGGCGGCAAGCAGGAATCCGAATTGCCGCCAAACCTGTACCGTTTTGATCCGCGCGACGGTTCGCTGAGCGTGGTAGCCGATGATTTCGACGGTCCCAACGGCCTGTGTTTCTCGCCCGACGAAACATTGCTGTACGTGGCCGAGAGCGGGACGCCGTTTGCGGAGGATCGCAAGCAATACATCCGCGTGTTCGATGTCGCGGACGATGCGGGACATCTGGCAAACCCCCGTGTGTTCCACAAGGTGGAGCCCGGCGCGGCCGACGGATTCTGCTGCGACGAAAGCGGCAACCTCTGGAGCAGCGCCGCCGACGGGGTGCACTGCATCGATCCCGCCGGCGTGTTGCTGGGCAAGCTCAAAGTGCCCTTCGTGGTTTCCAACCTCGCATTCGGCGGACGCAATTACAGCCGCCTGTTCATTTGCGCGTCGCAGACCCTGTTCGCGCAGTACGTCAACCGGCGCGGTGCACAACGACCCTGAGCCGGACAGCTCGAAATCCGGACGGACGCCTTGCAAGGAGGCTGCGCATGGACATTCCACCAAACCGCAAGATCATTCCATGCACCGCAAGCGGCCATTGAACGCGGCTGCGCTCGGCGCACTGGCCCTCGTGGCGGGAGTGGCGGTCGTCCACCGGCGACCGGGGTCGCGGGCTGCGCGCCCGCGCAAGCTCCGGTCCTCGTCCAGCGACGCGGCGATCGTCGAAGCGGCCCACCGGCTCAATCGGGCGTCGGGGCTGATCGCGTCCTCCACGTTTCTCGACAGCGCCATCGAACACTATCGTGGCGCGTTTCACAACAAGGCGATGGTCACGCCGCTGGTGGCGTCCGCGCTGGCCGTTGCGGTGAGCGTGCATGGAACCGGCGACAAGCGGAAGCTGGCGCACCGGGTACGCAATCCAATCTATCTGGGTACGGCGTTGACGGGGCTGGTCGGCACCGGTTTCCATGTCTGCAACATCGCCAAACGCCCGGGTGGATTTTCCTGGCAGAACCTGTTCTACGGCTCGCCGCTGGGCGCGCCCGCTGCTGTCGCACTTTCCGGATTGCTCGGCTATTACTCGGAACGACTGCGGGACAGCGAATCGCGCAGTCCGCGGGTATTCGGATTCCGCGCGGGCCGCGCCCTGGCTGCCCTGTGCGGTGTCGGCATGCTGGCCACCGCCGGCGAAGCCGGGCTCCTGCACTTCCGTGGCGCCTACCACGACCCTTTCATGTTCGTGCCGGTGACCGTGCCTCCGATCGCGGCCGCGCTGCTCGGCGATACGGCCGTCAGTCATCCCGAAAAGCCCCGCCGTTTCACCGGCTGGTGGCTGCGGTTGACCGCGCTGGTCGGTTTCGCCGGGGCTGCGTTCCATGCCTGGGGCGTGCACCGCAACATGGGCGGCTGGCACAACTGGCGCCAGACCGTCCTGAACGGGCCGCCCATCCCCGCACCGCCGAGTTTTACCGGCCTCGCATTGGCCGGCCTCGCCGCCCTCGACCTGCTGAAGAAGCACCCCGATGCCTGATCGTTATCCCGGCTACGACGTGCTGGACAAACACGATACGCCGTCGTGGAATGATGCGACGCGACGCGTCATCGACGCGCGCATGGCGGTGCAGGACACGCCGCAATTCCTCGACCCCGAAGAATGGCAAACCTTGACGGCAATTTGCGATCGCGTCGTGCCGCAGCCTGCGGGTCGCGCAGCCGTGCCGATCGCAGCGCTGGTGGATCGCAGGCTTGCCGACGACGAGCGCGAGGGTTACCGACAGGCAAGCCTGCCGCCACTTCGCGAAGCATGGCGACGCGGACTTGCCGCGCTGGATGCGGCTGCCGTGAACCAGCACAAGCGCCGCTTCCACTTGCTGCCGTCGGCGCAGCGGGATGCATTGCTGGAAGCGATGCAGGACGGCAGGCTTGATGGCGTGGAATGGCAGGGCATGCCCGCGGACCAGTTCTTTTCACAGCGGCTCGCGCACGACATCCTCGCGGCGTATTACTCGCACCCGGCATCATGGAATGAAATCGGCTTCGGCGGCCCCGCGAGTCCCCGCGGTTACGTGCGCATGTACTTCAATCGCCGCGATCCATGGGAAGCGGTCGAAACGCAACAGGGCGGGGAAGCGCAAGCGCGCAAGGCAAACGAACGTGCTCGATGACGCCCTGCACACGCCGCGCGGCATGGACGGACGTGCGCCCGATCCGCTGCGGGTGGGCGGCTGGGTGCCGATGCGGCAGTACGGCGAAAACGAGGAAGTCGATTTCGCGATCGTCGGAACCGGTGCGGGTGGGGGCACGCTGGCGTGCAAGCTGGCCGAAGCCGGATTCTCCGTGGTGGCGTTCGACGCCGGTGCGTGGTGGCGGCCGCTGGAGGAATTCGCTTCGGATGAGGCCCACCAGGCCAAACTCTACTGGACCGACGAACGCATCTGCACTGGCGACAACCCCTTGCAACTCGGCAGCAACAACAGCGGCAAGGCGGTCGGCGGTTCGACGGTGCACTTCGCGATGGTGTCGTTGCGTTTCCGGCCCGAGTGGTTCAGGTCGCGCAGCGTGCTCGGCTACGGCGCAGACTGGCCGCTCGACTGGCGCGAAATGTGGGAGTACTACACCGAGGTCGAGCAGGCCCTGAAGATTGCAGGTCCGGTGACCTACCCGTGGGGGCCACCGCGGCCGCGCTATCCGTATCGAGCCCACGAGATCAATGCGGCGGGCTGGGTACTTGCCAGGAGCTGCGAGGCGATGGGCATCCGCTGGACCGAGACGCCGCTGGCGACGGTGTCGGCGCCGCGCGGGCTTTCGCCGCCGTGCGTGTACCGCGGCTTCTGCGTGACCGGGTGTTCCACCAACGCCAAGCAGAGCGTCCTGATCACCTGGATCCCGCGTGCCGTGAAGGCGGGCGCGGAAATCCGCGACCTGGCGATGGTCGGGAACATCGAGACGAACGACGCCGGCCTCGCGACCGGGGTGCGGTTCCACCGTGAGGGTCGCTGGCGCTTCCAGCGTGCCCGCAACGTGGTGGTGGCGGGGTATGCGATCGAGACCCCGCGGTTGTTGCTCAATTCGGCCAATGCGCGTCATCCGGACGGCCTCGCCAACAGCTCCGGGCTGGTCGGCAAGAACCTGATGGCGCAGACCAACCAGGGCGCGTTCGGCGTGCTGGAGGATGAAATCCGCTGGTACAAGGGCCCGCCGTCGCTGACGCTTTCGGAGCACTGGAACTACGCGGATGCCGGCAAGGACTTTTTCGGAGGCTACGCGTTCATGTCGCAAGGGCCATTGCCGCGCGTGTGGGCTGCGTCGCAGGCGTCCAACCGCGGCTTGTGGGGCGAGGCGCTGCTGCGGGAGATGGAGCACTACAACCATCAGGCGGGTTTCAAGATCGTCGGCGAGACGCTGCCGCAGGAGCGCAACCGCGTCACGCTGGCCGAGGAAAAGGACCAGTACGGGCTTCCGATCGCGCAGGTCGCCTTTTCGTTGTGCGACAACGACAAGGCATTGGTGGAGCACGCGGTCGAATTCATGACCGAAGGGCTGTCGGCGATCGGCGCCCGCGACGTCTGGGCCGAATCCGATGACACCTGCCATCTCAACGGGACCGCGCGGATGGGCGATGATCCGCGCAGCAGCGTGGTGGATGCCGACTGCCGCAGCTGGGACATCCGGAATTTGTGGATCTGCGATGGCTCCGTGTTCCCGACGGTAGGCGGTGTCAATCCGTCGTTGACGATCCAGGCCATTGCCTGCCGCACCGCCGACCGCATCCGTACCCTCGCGGCGCGCGGCGAATTGTAAGAGCGGAAACCGCGGCGGCACGGAAGGCGGGCGAAACGACCGCGGCTTGATGAACGAAGCCGATACGGCGCTGCCGCGTTTCACATCCGCATCACTCCGCACGCCGCAGATTAAGGGTTGGACTCGGTGGAGCGCAACGGCAAGTCTGACCCGGGAATGCGCATCGCGCAGCCGCGCTCCCGCCGCGGCGAACACGACAAGGAGCTCCAGATGTCAGCCAACGTCAGCGATTTTCTGCTCTCACGCCTCCATCAATGGGGCGTACGGCGCATCTACGGCTACCCGGGTGATGGCATCAACGGCCTGATGGGCGCCCTGGACCGTGCTGGCGACAAGTTGGAACTGGTGCGTGCGCGACACGAGGAGATGTGCGCGTTCATGGCCTGTGCGCACGCCAAGTTCACCGGACAGGTCGGGGTATGCATGGCCACTTCGGGTCCGGGCGCGATCCATCTGCTGAACGGCCTTTACGACGCCAAGCTCGACCACCAGCCGGTCGTCGCGATCGTCGGCCAGCAGGCGCGGTCGGCGCTGGGCGGCAATTACCAGCAGGAAGTCGATCTCGATTCGTTGTTCAAGGACGTCGCCGGGGCCTACGTGGAAATGGCCACCGTGCCGGCGCAAATCCGACATCTGGTCGATCGCGCGCTCCGCATCGCGATCGCCGAACGCACGGTGACTTGCCTGATCGTGCCCAACGACCTGCAGACGATGGAAGCCGTGGAAACGCCGCCGCGCGCACACGGCGCGGTCCATTCCGGCCTCGGATACCGCGCCCCGCGCGTAGTGCCGGAACATGCCGATTTGCAACACGCGGCGGACCTGCTGAACGCCGGGAAGAAAGCCGCGATCCTCGTCGGCGCCGGCGCATTGGGCGCCACCGACGAAGTCATCGAGGTGGCGGATCTTCTCGGTGCGGGCGTCGCCAAGGCCTTGCTCGGCAAGGCTGCGCTCCCGGACGAACTGCGGTTCGTCACCGGTTCGATCGGGTTGCTCGGGACCAAGCCGAGCTGGGACATGATGACCGGTTGCGACACGCTGCTGATGATCGGCTCGCGTTTTCCCTATTCGGAATTCCTGCCGAAGGAAGGGCAGGCGCGCGGCGTGCAGATCGACATCGATCCGACGATGCTGTCTATCCGCTACCCGATGGAAATCAATCTCGTGGGCGATTCGGCCGCCACCCTGCGTGAACTGATCCCGCTGCTCGAGCGAAAGACGGACCGCGCGTGGCGCGAATCGATCGAGGAAGGTGTCGCCGAATGGTGGGGGGTGCTCGAAGCGCGCGCGATGCATCCGGCCGATCCGGTCAACCCGGAGCGCGTGTTCTGGGAGGCTTCGCCGCGCCTGCCCGACGACTGCATCCTCGCCTCCGATTCGGGATCGGCCGCCAACTGGTATGCACGCGACCTGAAAATCCGTCGCGGCATGATGGCCTCTTTGTCAGGGGGCCTGGCCACCATGGGCCCCGGCGTGCCGTATGTCATCGCCGCCAAGTTCGCGTTCCCCGATCGGGTCCCGATCGCACTGGTCGGCGACGGCGCGATGCAGATGAACGGCAACGCGGAATTGATCACGATCGCCGATTACTGGAAGGAATGGTCCGATCCGCGCCTGGTCATCATGGTGCTCAACAACCGAGACCTCAACCAGGTGACCTGGGAGGAGCGCGTACAGGAGGGCGATCCCAAATACGACGCCGCGCAGCACGTCCCGGACTTTCCGTATGCGCGCTACGCCGAATTGGTCGGCCTGAAGGGCATCATGGTCAACAAGCCCGACCAGATCGGACCGGCATGGGACGCGGCGTTTGCCGCCGACCGTCCCTGCGTCATCGAGGCGATCACCGATCCCGAAGTTCCGCCGCTGCCGCCCCACATCACGTTCCAGCAAGCGAGGGCCTTCGCCGAATCGATGTTGAAGGGCGACACCCGCACCCCGGCGATGATCAAGGAATCGGCGCGGGAAATGATGGCAACCATCTTCCCGGGAAGCAAAGGTGACTGAGCATGGATGCGGTAAAGCTGGCCACGCCGCGCGTGTCCGCCTTCAGGGTCCCCACCGACGCCCCCGAATCCGACGGCACGCTGGAATGGGACAGCACGATGCTGGTGCTCGTCGAGATCGACGCGGGGGGCAAGCATGGCGTGGGTTACACCTATGCCGATCGCGCCTCCGCGATCCTGGTCCACGAAACCCTGGCGGACATCGTCGAGGGTCGGGATGCGCTCGATATCCAGGGTGCCTGGACGGCGATGGTGCGCGCGATCCGCAACTTGGGCCGTCCAGGCATCGCGTCGATGGCCATCAGCGCGATCGATACCGCGCTGTGGGACCTCAAGGCGAAGTTGCTGGACCTGCCGTTGTGCAAGCTGCTCGGGATGGTGCGCGGTGCGGTACCGGTTTACGGCAGTGGCGGATTCACGTCCTACGACGAAGGCGCGCTGCGCGCGCAGCTGGGTGGCTGGGCTCGCGACGGGTTCGCGATGGTGAAGATGAAGGTGGGACGCGATCCCGGCCGCGACGTCGATCGTGTCGCCGCGGCACGCGCCGCAGTCGGCGGGGACGTTTCGTTGTTCGTCGACGCGAATGGTGCGTACGCGCGCAAGCAGGCGCTGCATCTCGCTGCCGGTTTTGCGGAACATGGCGTGACGTGGTTCGAGGAGCCGGTGTCGTCGGACGACCTTGCCGGGCTGCGGTTGCTGCGCGATCGCGCGCCCGCCGCGATCGACGTCACCGCGGGCGAGTACGGCTACGACGCGTGGTATTTCCGGCGCATGCTGGAGGCGGGTGCGGTGGATGTGCTCCAGGTCGACGCCACCCGCTGCGCCGGGTTCACCGGATTCATGCAGGCCGCGGCGCTGTGCCGTGCCTTCCAGGCACCCCTTTCGGCACACTGCGCGCCATCCATCCATGCGCATGCCGCGTGCGCGATCGCGTGCCTGCGGCACATCGAATACTTCCACGATCACGCACGCATCGAGCACATGCTGTTCGACGGCGCGCTGACGCCGAAGGATGGCGCGCTGCACCCGGACTTGTCGCGACCCGGGCTCGGCGTGGAACTGAAGCGGTCGGACGCGGAGCGCTATCGCGTTGGGGGGTCCCCGCGACGTTGACGAAGGGCAGCGACCCGACGCGAGTGAATTCGCGATTGCCGTGAATTGGAGGACATCATGCAAATCGATCACCCGAAACAGAAATGTGCCAATCCCGCATGCGGCTGTGACGTCGAGGCGGGCCACCCCTATTGCAGCGAGCACTGCCGGACCGCGGCCGAGCACTCGGGCTCGAACGTCGAGGATGCCGCGGGTGGCGCACCGTGCAGCTGTGGCCACGATGGTTGCGGCGACGGCCGCTGACGGGTGACGGTTGTCCCGGGTCACGGTCGGCAATTCCGCAAGGAGCGAACATGGATCAGATATTCAGGGACCAGGTGGTGGTGATCACGGGCGGGTCTGCAGGACTGGGGCGCGCCACCGCGATCGCCTTTGGCCGCGCGGGTGCGAAGGTCGCGTTGCTGGCGCGCGGCGAGGAGGGCCTCAAATCGGCCCAGCGCGAAGTGGCGCTCAACGGCGGGAACGCCCTGCCGGTGATCGTCGATGTCGCCGATCCGGACGCGGTGGAAGCGGCCGCCGAGCGGGTCGAGCAGGAACTCGGACCCATAGACATCTGGGTCAACAACGCCATGGCGACCGTGTTCGCGCCGGTCAGCGAAATCGATCCGGCGGAGTACAAGCGGGTGACCGAGGTCACCTACCTCGGTGGCGTGTACGGGACCATGGCTGCACTCAAGCGCATGCGCACGCGCGACCGCGGCACCATCGTGCAGGTGTCCTCGGCGCTCGCCTACCGCAGTATCCCGTTGCAGTCGGCGTATTGCGGCGCCAAGCACGCGCTGGTCGGATTCATCGATTCGCTGCGCTCGGAACTGATCCACGAGCGCAGCCGGATTCGGCTCACCAGCGTGCAGATGCCGGCCCTGAACACGCCGCAGTTCGGGTGGGCGCGCAACAAGATGCCCGCCCGCCCGCAACCGGTGCCCCCGATCTTCCAGCCGGAGGTGGCGGCGAACGCGATCCTGTACGCAGCCAGCCACCAGCGACGCAACATGCCGGTCGGATCGTCAACCTGGTTCGCGGAATGGGGACAGCGGCTCGCTCCCGGACTGATGGACTGGTACCTCGGCCGCACGGCGTTTCAAGGCCAGCAGACCGACAAGCCCGCCGATCCCGCACGCCCGGACAACCTTTTCGAGCCCGTCGCCGGTGATCCGGGCACCCGCGGCAGCTTCGACGCGCAGGCCAAGTCGCACAGCCCGGCACTCTGGGTCGAGGAGAACCGGCTGCCGATCCTGGGTGGCGCGGTCCTGGTGGGCGCGCTTGCGGCGATCGGCTGGTACGGCACACGCCCGCGATCTGCGCCGGCACGTGCCGTGAATGCATCGCGGAAATGGCTCGCGCGAGGGCACTGAAGTTCGTCGATGTCGGTGCCGTGGCCGACAGCAAAGCACATTGATCACCGCCGTCCCGCGTACGGCCCAGCAAGGAGAACATCATGGCTGCAGACGTCACCAGGAACCAGGCACGCGCCAGCGACAAGACCCACGAACGCATCGACCAGGCGGCGGAACGCATCAAGCACCAGACCGCCAGCGCCGCGGACAAGACGAAGGGAAAGCTCGATGCCGCGGCCGGGCGCGCCGAAGAGAGCGTGCGCGAGGCGGCCGATGCGGGAACCCGGGGCGCGCACCACGCCGTCGACAAGGCCGCGGACTGGCGCGAGTGCGGCAGCGCCGCGGTGGGCCGTGCGCGCGCCCGCGCCGGCGACTGGTTCGAAGGCGCGCGCGCGTGCGTGCGCAGGAACCCGGCGGAATCCGTGGCCATCACGCTCGTCGCAGGCAGCCTGCTCGGCTGGCTGTTGCACTCGAGTCGCCGGGCGTGAGCATCGGCGTGGGTCGAGGGCGTCGAGGCGACTCGTGGGTACGCCCATGGCGCGTGTTTTCGTTTCCCCGCGTGCGCGGGGATCAAGGAGGAGAGTCATGAACGACAAGAAACTGTGGTTTGCACTGATGTTTGCGGCACTGGGCCTGTCCTGCGCAACAGGCGCCCTGGCGGCCGAGCCCGACACAATCAAGTGCCAGATGACGTTCACGTTGTCCGGCTGGTCGGTCGTTTACCAGACCGCCGACGGGCACGGCAGGGTCCATTGCGACAACGGCCAATCGATGGATGTTTCGCTCAGCGCGAAAGGCGGTGGCCTTTCGGTGGGGAAGTACAAGCTCGATGACGGCCACGGCGAGTTCAGCGGCATCACCAGCATCAGCCAGGTCGTGGGAACCTACGCGACCGCCAGCGCGCACGCGGGCATCGTCCATTCAGGACACGTCGCGGCCATGACGAAGGGCGACGTATCGCTGAAACTGAGCGGCAAGGGAACCGGCTGGGACATCGGCGCCGGCCTGTCCGGATTCACGATCCACAAGTCGGATTAGGCAGCGGAGTCGATGGGCACCCCGCCGCGATCGGACCGGGCGCGTGGCGGAGTGAAGGCCGGATTCCGCCCGGCACCTGCGGACGAAAAGCAGGATGCATTGGCTGCACCACCAAGGAGAAACGTACCATGGATGCAATCCAGTTGTTGAAGGCGGACCACAAGAAGGTGCGTGGACTGCTCGAAGAGCTTGCCGGAACCACGGCACGCGGCGAGAAGTCCCGCATCGATTTGCTCGCGAGGATCACCGAGGAACTCGCGGTCCACACCCGGATCGAGGACGAGATTTTCTATCCGGCCTTCAAGGAGGCCGGAAAGAAGGGAGACGATTCGAAAATGTTCTTCGAAGCCCGTGAAGAGCACCGCGCGGTATCCGACCTCGTGTTGCCGGATTTGAACAAGACGCCAGTTGGCTCCGAGCAATTCAGCGGTCGAGCCAAGGTACTCAAGGAGCTCGTGGAACACCACATCAAGGAGGAGGAGGGCGAAATGTTCCCCCGCGCGAAGGCACTGATGTCCAAGGACGAGCTCGATGGACTGGGCAAGCAATTGGCCGCGCGCAAACAGGAGCTTCTGAAGTAGCGCGCCCGATCGCAGGCCGGCGTTCCCCGCCGTCCACGCGAGGGTTCGGCAACGGCCTCGTTCCCGAGCGACAGGCCGACGGTCGAGTGCCTCCATGACGCGTGGATTTGCCGATACGGACAGGTTGCGCTACTCCACCGACGTGGAGCCCGGCCTGTCGCGGCAAAGGGCAGGGCGCGGTTTTGCGTACTTTGCTCCAAACGGCCGCCGGGTTCGCGAGCGGAAAGTGTTGTCGAGGATTCGGGCGCTCGCGATCCCGCCCGCATACCGCGAAGTCTGGATATGCCTTGACCCGCACGGCCATCTGCAAGCCACGGGGCGCGATGCGCGCGGCCGCAAACAGTATCGCTACCATCCGCGATGGCGGACCTGGCGCGACACCGAGAAATACCGGCGCTTGCTGCGCTTCGGGCGCGCGCTCCCGACCTTGCGCCGCCACTTGCGCAGGGATTTGGCTGGACGGGGCCTGTCGCGTGAAAAGGTGCTGGCGGTGGTCGTCAGCCTGCTGATGGAAACACGCATCCGCATCGGCAACGACGAATACCTCGACAGCAATCGTTCCTACGGCCTGACCACCTTGCGTTCGCGCCATGTCCAATTCCTGCGCGGGGGCCGCGCACGCTTTCATTTCCGCGGCAAAGGTGGCCAGATGCGCGAAGTCGTGCTGGATGCCGGCCGGCTGTCGCGGCTGGTGCGGGCCTGCCACAGCCTGCCGGGACAGGCGCTATTCCAATACGTCGACGAGCAGGGTGATCGGCATCCGGTCGATTCGACCCAGGTCAACGAATACATCCGGGAGGCGATCGGCGACGG
>DASUKQ010000142.1:0-4688 GCA_036278635.1 Rhodanobacteraceae bacterium | reverse complement strand
GCAAATGCTCGGCTGTGCGGATGCATCAATGCAAACAGGCCATTATACCCGGCCCAGTGGCTTCACGCTGGCGCCGAGCCGGCCCGCTCCACGCCGGCGTGTTCCACGTGGAACACGCTGGGGCCCTGCGCGAGTCGTGATTGATCGGGTTCAAGGGTCGAGGTGAGCCACGACTGCACGGGTTGGTCATTCAACCAGTCAAGCACCTTTCCCACATGCGTACCATCCAGTTCGGAATCCAGGTCATCCAGGCACAACAGCGGGTATTCGCCGATGCGGTCCTTGAGCCAGCGCGTCTGCGCCACAACGCAGACCAAGGCAACGGCCTTGGCTTGCCCGCGGGAAAAATGTTCGCGCTGGGTGACCTGCTCGAAGTGCAAGGACCAGTCGGCGCGGTGCGCACCATGCTGGGTGAAGCCGCGTTCGCGATCGCTCCCACGCTGGTCCGACAGCTGCCGCGCAAGTCCAAGATCTTCGTTCCAGCCGGCGCGGTAGCCGATCCGTAAGCGACCCAACTCCGGCACCAGCCAGTCTGCCTCGTGCGTCAGGTAGGGCTCCAGGCTGGCCAGGCATGCGCATCGCATCGCGTGGATCCGGTCGCCCAGCTTCGATAGATCATGCTCCCACGGATCGAACTCGGCGTCGTCGGCATTCGTGCGAAGCAGTGCGTTTCGCTGCCGCAAGGTTCGCCGCCACATCCGCCAGAGCTCCAACGATTCATGTTCCACGTGGAACACGCTCCAGTCGAGGAAATTGCGACGTTCTTCGGCCGGGCCCTGGATCAACGCCTGGCTTTCGGGCCCAAAGTAAACGACCGGACAGGTCGCAAACAGGGGTGCGAGCGTCGACAGCTCTTCGCCGTCCAGTCGCGCCTGCCAGCGGTCTTCCCTCCGGGTGAGGCCGAGACGCTGGCGCGACAGATGCTTTCCGGAAATCTCGGCATAGACCAGATAGTCGCGCGCCCCTCGCCGACATGGCGCCGCACGGCCTCCGGCTCGAAATGATCGGCCGTGGGAAAGGATGTAGGCGGCTTCCAGCAAAGTGGTCTTGCCCGCGCCATTAGGGCCGACCAGCCAGTTGGCCCCCGGGCCGGGCGCGAACTCGACCCGCTCAAAACAACGCAGGTTCGAGACGCGCAACAAGTCGATCTTCACCGCGGCGCTCCCGCCGCGCCATCCCGCGGGCCGCCGTCGATCACAGCCGCAATGGCATGACCACGTGCTGGGTCCAGGCGTTGGCGGCACCGCGCAGCAGGCAACTGGACTGGGCGTCACGCAACTGCAGATGGATGCGCTCATCATCGAGCGCGCCCAGGGCGTCGAGCAGATACCCCACATTGAACCCGATCGCGATGTCGTTGACCGAGGTTTCGGCCTCGATCTCCTCGAACGCCTCTTCCTGCTCCGGGTTGTGGGCGATGATACGCAGGCAATTGGGGCTGACCTCCAATCGCACGCCGCGATACTTCTCGTTGGACAGGATCGCTGCGCGCTGCAGCGCATTGCGCATCGTGTCGCGGTCGATCTGCACAATCTTGTCCGCCCCGAGCGGGATCACGGCTTCGTAATCGGGGAAGCTTCCGTCGATCAGCTTGGACGTGAACGTGACGTCCCCGCGCCGGACCCGGATGTGATTCGCGGAAAACTCGATCGTCACGACTTCGTCGCCCGACTCGAACAGGCCCAACAACTCGGTCACGCCCTTGCGCGGGACGATCAACTGGCGCTTGCCCTTGACGGCGGCATCCAGCTTGGCTTCCGACATCGCCATCCGGTGGCCGTCGGTCGCGACGCAGCGCAATTCGGCATCGCGCAAATCCAGCAGCAAACCGTTGAGGTAATACCGGACGTCCTGATTGGCCATCGCAAAGGCGGTACGTTCCAGCAGCCCGCGCAGGCTCCCCTCGGGCAACGCGACCTTGTCGGTGACCTCGATCTCGTCGGTGGTGGGAAATTCGTCGGCCGGAAGGCTGGCCAGCGTGTACCGACTGCGCCCGGCGTGCATGACCACCCGATCGCCCTTGACCTGCACGTCGACCTTCACCCCGTCGGGCAGGGCGCGCAGGAGGTCAAACCATTTCCTGGCCGGAACGGTGGTCTCGCCGTCCTCGCTGGAGTCGACCGCCGCGCTCGCACGCATCTCGACTTCGAGGTCGGTGCCGGTCAGGGACAATCGGCCTGCCTTGACCTGCACAAGCAGGTTGGCGAGAACCGGCAAAGTCTGGCGGCGTTCGACCACGCCCACGACCTGTTGCATGGGTTTGAGCAAGGATTCCCGTTGGGTGCTGAAGCGCATTGTCGATCCCCGTGATCAGCTGTCTGTTTTGGTTGTACTTGTAGATAAGATCGTAGAAGCAGGGCTTGTGAATAACACAACTTTGTGATATTAGCGTTTGTAATCAATAACTTGTGCTGTTTCCATCCCGGGACCCCCATCTGGAATCGCGGTGCATGAGCTGTGGATGATTTGTTGATCCAGCGTCGTCCAGAATTCGTCCACAAGTTTACCCAGTCAATATCCGGATCAATTTGTCCCAGTCCTGGCGCAGGCGCATGTCGGTGTCGCACAGGCTGCGGATCTTCTTGCAGGCGTGCATCACGGTGGTGTGGTCCTTGCCGCCGAAGCCCTCGCCGATCTCCGGCAGGCTATGTTCGGTCAATTCCTTCGCCAGCGCCATTGCAATTTGACGCGGTCGCGCCAGTGAGCGAACCCTTCGCTGCGAGAGCAGGTCGGACAGACGCAACTGGTAGTAGTCCGCGACCGTTTTCTGGATGTTCTGGATGGTGATCGCGCGGGCATGGACGTTGAACAGGTCGCGCAGGGTTTCCTGCACCAGGTCCATGGTGATCCCGCGCCCCGAGAGGTTGGCCTGCGCGGCAATCGTGTTGAGCGCGCCTTCCAGTTCGCGCACGTTGGACCGGATCCGGCGTGCCAGCAGCAGGGCGACGTCGCTGGGCAACGGAATCCCGCGCGCCTGGGCTTTCTCCAGCAGGATCGCAGCGCGGGTCTCGAAATCCGGGGGCTCGATCGCGACCGAGAGGCCCCAGCCGAGCCGCGACTTCAACCGCAACTCGAGGTTGTCGACTTCCTGGGGATAGCGGTCGCAGGTCAGGATGATCTGTTGCCGCGATTCGTAGAGGGTGTTGAACGTGTGGAAAAACTCTTCCTGGGTTGCGTCCTTGCCGGCAAAGAACTGGATGTCGTCGATCAGCAGCGCATCCACCGACCGGAAGCGGTGCTTGAAGTCGTCCATGTTCTTGTTGCGCAACGCCGCGATCATCATTTCGGTGAAGCGCTCGGAATGCACGTACAGGAGCTTCATCGACGGGTTGTGCTTGAGCATCAGGTTGCCCGCCGCCTGCATCAGGTGGGTCTTGCCCAGGCCGGTGCCGCCGTACAGCAGCAGCGGGTTGTAGGCGCGTCCGGGATTCTGCGCGACCTGCATGGCCGCGGCCTTGCCCAGTTGGTTGGACTTGCCCTCGACGAAGTTGTCGAAGGTGTAGTGCGGATCGAGGTTGTGGCGCTGGGCCGGAGGCGGCAGGGGCGCCGTCGAGGATGAGGCGCTCCGCTTCCCTGCCGGGGCAATCGAGCCCAATTCGAGCCGCAGGGGCACCGGCCGGCCGGCGAGTGCCGACAGCGTGCCTTCGATGCGCGTGAGGTATTCGTTGCGCACGAATTCGAGGGTGTAGCTGTTCGGCGCGAACAGCCGCAAGGTGCCGTCGTCGTCGCGCGCCTGCAGCGGCTGCAACCAGGTATGCAGCACGCCCGGTTCGACTTCCCCCTCGAGCCGTGCGAGACAGCGTTGCCAGAGATCGCTCATGGATTCCCGTCGTGGATCGATCCGGATACCGCAACGCGAACCCCGCGCCCGGTGGATAGTCGAGTCTAGCAGGCTGTCCAAGGTGCGCATCCGATATTCCGCGCGCAGCAGTCGACACAACAATCCCGTTGACGCACAACCCGTGACACCCGTAAAATCCGCACTCTTTGTCCATGCGTAGCCCGCCTCGCGCGGGCAGTCCGGCGCGGAGCCCTCCATGAAACGCACCTACCAACCCAGCGTGTTGAAGCGCGCCCGCACCCACGGTTTTCGTGCCCGCATGAAGACCGCCGACGGTCGCAAGATCCTGTCCGCGCGCCGCGCCAAGGGGCGCAAGCGGCTGATCCCGTAAGCGCCTCGCATGGCCGGCCTGCCGCCATCCGCGCGGCTGCGCCGCGCCTCCGAGTTCGCCGCCTTGCGGAACGCCTCCGGGCGGGTCCGCACACGCCATTTCCTGTTGCGCTGCACGGCCTCGCCCCATGGCCACGCGCGGCTGGGCCTGGCGGTTTCGCGCAAGGTCAGCAAGCGCGCGGTGGCACGCAACCGGATCAAGCGGATCATCCGGGAATCATTCCGGCTGCAACGCGCGGCGTTGCCTGCGCTGGACGTCCTGGTCATCGCGCGGCCGTCCGCGGCCGAAGCCGGCAATCCTTCGCTGCACGCGGACCTCGCGGACGCGTGGCGAAAGCTAGAGACGTTGAAGCCGGCGCCCGCACCCGGCACAATCGGCGGCTGACCCGCTCCGACCCGCAGCGCGTCCCAGTTCGAGTCCTTCCCGAGTGATCAATCAAACACGCACACTGTTGCTCGTGGCGTTGCTGGTCGTTGCCTACCTGCTCTGGCAGCAGTGGCAACACGACTACCCGTC
>DASUKQ010000141.1:0-34676 GCA_036278635.1 Rhodanobacteraceae bacterium | reverse complement strand
GAGTTGCACGGTCGCGTTGTAGATGCCACACGCCAGCAGCAGCGCGAGCGCCGCGCCGGAAAGGGTCGACAGGCGCTGGAAGATTTCCGCGGTTTGTTCCACCGACCGCTCGCCGCCGCGCAGCAGCGCCGGGAACACGGCGAGCGACATCCCGAACAGGCTGCCAACCCAGGTGCCGGCGGCAAGGATGTGCGCCCAGTCGACCCAGACCGCGATCGTGAAGTCGCCGTGGTCGGCGGGGTGGCCGGTCTCGCTGCGCGTCAAGGCGATGGCTGCAATCGCGAGCGCCATCGTCCATCCGGTCCATGCCTGATCCGGGCGGCGTACGCGCCACCCCCATGCCAGCCACAATACGGCCAGCGCCGGGATGCGCCACAGCCAGACGTGGCCGAAGTGGGTGACGGCAAGCGCCACGCGCATGTCGGACAACAACGTGGCCCATGTGCCGCCGTTCAACTCCAGGGTGCGCGACAGCAGGATGCCGAAAGCCGCAAGGGTTGCCAGCGCGATCGCAATGCCGAGCAGGCGCGTCGTCGCGCGCACCATGCCCGCGTCGGCGTCGGCTGCCAAGATGGCCATGCAGCAGGCCAGCACGCCGGTCGCCGCGACCAGCGTGACGATATCGAAGGCGCTGAGGGCGATCGAGACGGGCGTGGTGTTTCCCTTACTTCACCTCGAACGCGAAATGGCCGGCGGTATGGTGGCCGTCGTGTGCGACCACGCTCCAGTACACGGCGTATTTGCCGGGCGGCAGCGACGCCGGCAGTGACGTTTCCAGCAGGGCATGGTTGGACGAATCGACCTTGCCGTTGCCGTCGCTGACCTGCTTCCCCGCCGCACTTTTCACAATCAGGGTCGAGAACACCGGTTCGATCTCCCCATCGAACCAGACTTTCACCTGCCTCGGGGGGGCCGTCACCGTGGCGCCGACGTGCGGCGACGAGTTGTCGGGGAACGCGTGCGCCCAAGCCGTCGGCGTGGCCACGAGCGCGAGAATCATTGTGGCGATGCCGGCGCCTCTACGCATGGCGTTGCCTTGGCTCAACGGAACAACGGCGCGCCGAAGCCATGCGGCGCAAGGTCGTCCAGATAAAAATCGAAACCGAACATGATGCCGACGGAGTTGCCGGTGCGGTGGTTCACCGGGGCCAGCAGTTCGACGCCCCATTGTACGTAATGCCCGATCCAGATCACGCCGGGCGCAATGTAGCCCGTGGTCTCGCCATGGCAACCGCGATCGAGGCAGGTCTGCATCGGCAGCTCCACGATCGGGATCATCTTGTCGAATGGTGCCTTGATGCCAGCGTACTTCACGAAATCCTGGAGGTACGGGACGCTGTATTGCAGCGACAGGCCCCAATTCAGCACGCGCGGTTCTTCCCGATGGTTCGGCAGTTCGAGTTCGATCGATCCGGTCAGCGCAAATGGTCGCAACCAGTTGGCATGGGCGTTGCCGAAGCCCTGGCCGAAATTGAACGCCGGCGACCAGCTGGAAGAATCCTCGCGCGTGGCGCGGCTGCCGGTGTGCGCGAAGCTGTGGCTGATCGAAAACGAACCGATCGATTCGGCGTCCGCATTGCGGTAGACCTGCCATACGCCGCCGATTTCGAGATTGCCCCAACCGTGGATCGCGGGGGCACCGGATTGTGTTGCGCCGAGGTAGTCGGTCGCGGCAGTCAGCGAGAAGTTTTTCGTGATCGGCTTGGTGACCGAGATGCCCAGGTCGTTCGTGGAGACGCC
Organism: Rhodanobacteraceae bacterium; assembly: GCA_036278635.1. GTDB lineage: Bacteria > Pseudomonadota > Gammaproteobacteria > Xanthomonadales > Rhodanobacteraceae > 66-474. The sequence continues at coordinate 32,936 of DASUKQ010000141.1, read as the reverse complement.
GTGGGCGCGCACGTGGCTGAACACCAGGGGCAATTCGGCGCCGATGCCGGGATCGTCGAAGGTGAGGGTGGAAGGAAACAGCCGCTGGCCGGCGATGGCGTGGGCGTTGGCGTGGCCGGCGCCAACGACCAGCGCCACGGCCACGAATGCTTTCCACGAAACTGTGCAACGGACTTCCACGGTGCGTGCATTATCGCGCTTGTGCCCGCCGCTGATCGCCGGTGCGACATTTTGTCGCACGCCGCCACGCGATCAATCTTCGCCCTCGATGATCCGCGGTTCGGGCTCCAGGGCGACGCCGAAGCGTTCCCGCACGCCGTCGCGTACGCGCCGTGCAAGCGCCCAGAGTTGCGCGCCCGTGGCGTGGCCGTGGTTCACCAGCACCAGGGCGTGACGATTCGAAATGCCGGCATCACCTTCGCGCAAGCCCTTGAATCCACAGTCCTCGATGAGCCACGCCGCCGACAGTTTCGAGGTCCCGTCGCCGGTCGGCCAACCGGGCATCCGGGGATGGTCGCGGCGCAGGGCCTCGGCGTGCGCCAACGGCACGACCGGATTCTTGAAGAAGCTGCCGGCGTTGCCGATCACCCTGGGGTCGGGCAGCTTGCGGGTGCGCAGGGCCACCACCGCCTCGGCGACGTGGACGGGCGCGGGATGCATGGCGCCCATGCGCTGGAGCTCCTCGCGCAAGCCGGCGTAATCGATCCGCGGCGCACGCGTGCGCGGCAGGCCCACGGTGATCGCGGTGATCAGCCAGCGGTCCGGGCGGCGTTTGAAGATCGAGTCGCGATAGCCGAATTCGCACTGCGTATTCGTGAAGGTGGCGAAGCGGCGCTCGCGCAGGTCGAACGACTCGACGGATTCGATGAACTCACCGACTTCGACGCCGTAGGCGCCGATGTTCTGCATCGGCGCCGCTCCGACGCTGCCGGGAATCAGGATCAGGTTTTCCAGGCCGGCGTAGCCGTGTCCGAGCGTCCAGTGCACGAAATCGTCCCAGTGTTCGCCCGCAGCCACGCGGATGCAGACGGCGTCCGCGTCCGCGCCCAGTACCTCGACACCGCGCGCTTGCATGGTCACGACCACGCCGGGATAGTCGTCGACGAACAGCACGTTCGAGCCCTCGCCGAGCAGCAACGTCGACTTGCCGCGCAATGCGGGATCGGACAGCAATGCCGGGATCGCCGCGGCGTCGTGGATTTCGGCCAGCCAGGCCGCGTGCGCGTCGACGCGCAAGGTATTGCGGTGGAGCAGGGACGCGTTTTCGGTCAGCGTGAAACCTGCGCCGGCAGCAGCTGACGCCCCCTCCCCTTCAAGGGGAGGGCTGGGGTGGGGATGGTGTACGTTGGCGGACGTCATGCCGGGATTCCGGGATCCATTTGTTGCCGTCGGATCTCCTCGACACACTCCGTCAAGAGCCAGGGGCCTCGATAGATCAGCCCCGAATAGATCTGCACCAGCGTTGCGCCGGCCGTGATCTTGTCGGCGGCATCGCTTCCTGTGAGCACGCCGCCCACGCCCACCAGCGGGATCGTTCCGTGCAGGCGCTGGGCCATGCCCTGCAGGACGGCCGTCGATCGATCGAACAACGGCTTGCCGGAAAGGCCACCCGGTTCGTTCGCGTGGATTGCGCCGGCGACGCCGCCGCGATCGATGGTGGTGTTGGTGCAGACCAACCCGTCGATGCCCGAGCCGTCGAGCGCAGCGGCGATCGCGTCCATCTGCGCGTCGTCGAGGTCCGGCGCAATTTTGAGCAGCAGCGGCTTGCGCGCACCATGCCGCGTGGCGAGCTTTTCGCGTGCGGCCGTCAACGCGTCGATCAACGTGCGCAGCGAATCGCGCTGTTGCAATTCGCGCAATCCCGGCGTGTTCGGCGAGGACACGTTGACAGTCACGTAGCCGGCGAGCGGGTAGACGCGTTCGAGGCACACCAGGTAGTCGTCGGCGGCACGTTCGTTGGGCGTGTCCTTGTTCTTGCCGATGTTGATGCCGAGCACGCCCTTCCAGCTCGACTGCTCGACGTTGCGTACCAGCGCGTCCACGCCGTCGTTGTTGAAGCCCATCCGGTTGACGAGCGCTTCGTGGTCCGCGAGGCGGAACAGGCGCGGCTTGGGGTTGCCCGGCTGCGGGCGCGGGGTGACCGTGCCGATTTCGATGAATCCGAAGCCGAGCGCGCCCAGCGCGTCGATGTGCGCACCGTTCTTGTCGAGGCCCGCGGCAAGCCCGACGGGATTCGGAAAGTCGATCCCGAATGCGCGTGCCGGGAGGTCTTCGGGGGGTGGCTGCGCGACCCACCGCATCAGGTTGCTGCGCTGCGCCACGCCGAGCGCGTACAGGGTCAGGCCATGCGCGGTTTCGGCTTCCAGCGAGAACAACAGCGGGCGCAATGTCTGATACATCTGTCAGTGGAACTGGTGGAAGGCGACCAGGCCCGCGAGGAAGAGGATCACCAGCCCGAGCACGAGCACGCCGAGCCCGAGCTGGAGCCACCCCAGGATCAAGCCGGCCAGCGCCATGCCGTCACCATCGATGCTGCCCGGCGGTGCGCGGCGGATTTCCGAGCGCGCGGAGTGTCCGCAAACCACCGCGATCAATGCCCCGACGACGGGCAACACGGGCGGCAACCAGGCCAGGATGCCGAAAACCAGGCTGACCACCGCGAGCGAACTGGTGCGTGGGTAGACGGTGTTCATGGCCGCGATGTCCTGATGAAGCCGTGCTCATGGTCGCACAGTCGCCGCGAACGTGGGGTGCATCTCAAAAACGCAGCGACTGTCCGCCGTCCACGGAAACGATCTGGCCGGTGATCCACCCCGCCAGTGGCGAGACCAGGAACAACGCGAGGTTGGCGACTTCCTGCGGCGTGCCGAAGCGGCCGAAGGGAATGGTGTCCAGCACCTGCGCGTACTGTTCGGGTTTGTCGCGCTTCACGCGGTCCCAGACGCCATCCGGAAACTCGATCGAACCCGGTGCGATGGCATTCACCCGTATGCGGTCGTCCGCCAGCGCCAATGCCTGGGTGCGCGCGTAGTGGTTCAGCGCCGCTTTCATCGCGGCGTAGGGCGGCCCCATCGTGCGGGGGCGGAACGAGCCGATCGAGCTGGTGTGCAGGATGCATGCGCGCGGCGACCGTTTGAGGTGCGGCACGGCGAAACGCGATGCGCGCACCGCGGCCATCAGGTCCACGTTGAAATCGACCAGCCAGGATTCGTCGTCGTCGCGGAAACCGTAGCCGGTGGCATTGTTGACCAGCACGTCGAGGCCGCCAAGCGTCGTGGCGGCGGCGTCGATCCAGGTTCCGATCTGCTGGACATCGGCAAGGTCGCACGGTTGCACGTGCAGTCGTGCGGCGCCTTCACCGGCGTCCTGTTTCAGCGCGTCAAGACCTTCCCGGCCGCGTGCGCAAACCGACACCGCGGCGCCGGCATCGAGGAAGCCGAGCGCGATGGCGCGGCCGATGCCGCGGCTGCCGCCGGCGATGGCGACGCGATAGCCGCTGAAGTCGAATGGAGTTGCCGTCACGGTATGGCTCCAGTCGGCCATTGGCATACTGGTGCCGGGAGCTGTTCACCTTCCCCTTGAACGGGAAGGCTTTTGGTCGAGGTGTCCGGCACGATCACAGGTCGAACTTGATGCCTTGCGCCAGCGGCAAGGCATCCGACCAGTTGATGGTGTTAGTCTGGCGGCGCATGTAGGCCTTCCATGCGTCGGAACCCGATTCGCGTCCACCGCCGGTTTCCTTCTCGCCGCCGAACGCGCCTCCGATTTCGGCGCCGGAGGTGCCGATGTTGACGTTGGCGATGCCGCAGTCGGAGCCGATGGCCGAGAGGTATTGTTCGGCGGCCTTGAGGTTCTGGGTGAAGAGCGCCGCCGACAGGCCTTGCGGGACATCGTTCTGCATCGCGATGGCGTCGTCCAGCGTCTTGAACGGCATCACGTAGAGAATGGGCGCGAAGGTTTCGGTCTGGACGATCTCGTCCGAATTCTTCACGCCGGTGATGATCGTCGGTTCGACGAAGTTGCCCTTGCGCTCAAGCACCGATCCGCCACTGACGACCCGCGCACCGCCGGCCTTGGCGGTCTTGACCGCGTTGGCGAACTGCTTCACCGCGGCCGCGCTGTTGAGTGGCCCCATCAGGGTGTCCGCATTGGTCGGATCTCCGATTTTCTTTTCGACCTGTTGATAGGCGTGGTGCAGCTTGCCCAGCACGTCGTCGATGATCGATTCATGCACGAACAGCCGACGGGTCGAAGTGCAGCGCTGGCCGGCGGTGCCGACCGCACCGAACACGATCGCCGGAATCGCGAGGCCGAGGTCGGCCGAACGGTCCAGGATGATCGCGTTGTTGCCGCCGAGTTCCAGCAGCGAGCGGCCCATGCGCGCCGCCACCCGCTCGCCGACCTTGCGGCCCACCTTGGTCGACCCCGTGAAGCTGATCAGTGCAATGCGCTTGTCGTCGACGAACTTCTGCGCCAGTTCGGTGCCGGCATCGTTGATGAGGTAGAAAATGTCCGGAAAGCCGGCCGCCTTGAGCGCGTCGTTGCAGATGCGGACGCTGGCGATCGCCGACAACGGCGTTTTCGGCGACGGCTTCCAGATGCAAACGTCGCCGCACGCGGCGGCGATGAAGGCGTTCCAGCTCCACACCGCGACCGGGAAATTGAACGCGCTGATGATGCCGACCAGGCCCAGCGGGTGCCACTGTTCGTACATGCGGTGACCGGGGCGCTCGGAATGCATCGTGAAGCCGTACAGCATGCGCGACTGGCCGACCGCGAAATCGGCGATGTCGATCATCTCCTGGACTTCGCCATCGCCTTCGGGCTTGATCTTGCCCATTTCCAGCGCGACCAGCGAGCCCAGCGCATCCTTGTGTTCGCGCAATGCCTGCGCGCACAGGCGGACGGCCTCGCCGCGCCGCGGCGCGGGGGTCTTGCGCCATTCCTCGAAGGCCCTGGCGGCATTCGCAATGACGGTTTCATAATCGGCGTCGCTGGTCGCATTGACCTTCGCCAGCGTTTCGCCGGTCGCCGGATTGACCGGTTCCAGCACGCCGGCATCGGTGGTTTTCGACCACTCGCCATTGCCGAGGAAAGTGCCTGAATTGGTGTCGGCAAGGCCGAGCGCGGAGAGGATCGGATGGGTCATGGAGGCTCCTGCAGATGTATCGTGCGCGGATCGCGTAGACAATCGACAATTGTAGCAGCGCGGCGTGTCGAAGCCCACGTCAGCCATTGCGCGCGGTCGGCGTTTCCTGGTCCATGATGAGCCAATTCCACGGACGCGTCATCGCGTTCACGCTGTTGCTGGCGGCAGGCGTGGCGTTCGCGCAAGGCCCGCATCCGCGGCAGCGCGGCGCTGCGCGCGCGGACATCGGACAGGTCGATGCACGCAAGGTCGACCCCGCCGCGCTGCCTGCCGGCATCCGGGTCATCCACGATGTTCGCTACGGCGACGGGCGCCTGGAGGCCTTCGACGTCTATGCGCCCCCGCACGCCGACAACGCGCCGGTGATTTTCATCGTGCATGGCGGCGGATGGAGGCGCGGCGACAAATCTGCGCGCGGCGTGGTGCAGAACAAGGTGGCGCACTGGGTGCCACGGGGCATCATCGTGGTTTCGGTCGATTACCCGTTGCTGCCGACGCCGCCGATCGATCAGGCGCGCGAGTTCGCGGCCAAGGCACGCGGGTTCGGGTCGCGCGTCATGGTATTGCCCGAGGATCTGAGTCACCGTGAAATCAATGCCGAACTAGGCGCGCCGTCCACGTACACGGCCAGCATCGACAAGTTTCTCGCCGGACTCGATCGGGCGTTGTCCGCGCGCCTGCATTGAATCCGCACGCCGCGGCGCGGCGGTCCGTGCCTTACACTCGCGTCATCCCCTCGGCGCGGAGTTCCCGTGAAACGATTCCTGGGTTGCTGCCTGCTTGGCCTGTGCCTGTCGACGCCGGCGTACGCCGCCGAACTGCGCATCGACCTCGGCCACGGCGCCAAGGTGTTCCATTCGCAGGAATTGCTGAAGCGCGCGGTCGCCGTGACGATTCCCGACGACGTGGCGTTCCATCGCACCATGCACTACCGCGCGGTACCGTTGCTGTCGCTGCTGCCGGGACTGCGGCACGGCCAGCATCTGCAGTTCGTCGCGGGCGACGGGTTTGTCGCGGAAATTCCCGCCGACGTGATCCTCAACAAGCAGGGGTCGAAGCCCTGGATTGCGGTGGAGGACCCGGCGCAACCCTGGCCGGCCCTGGCCGAAAAGCCGAACGGCGCCGGGCCGTTCTACCTGGTGTGGACCGATCCGCAGGCAGCGCACATCGGCACCGAGCAATGGCCGTTCGAGCTCGCTTCCATTCGCGCATTGCGCGGGGTCGATGCGCGCTTTCCCGCGATCGTTCCGGATTCGAGCTTGCCGTCCGACGACCCCGTGCGCCGGGGTTTCGCGGTGTTCAAACGCACCTGCTTTGCCTGCCACACCCTGAATGGCGAGGGCGATTCCAGGCTCGGGCCGGACCTCAATATTCCGCACAGTCCGACGGAATATATGCGTGCAGACTTGTTGCGCGCCTTCATCCGCAACCCCCAATCGCTGCGGCGTTGGCCGCAGGCACAGATGCCGCCGTTTCCCGCCGGAACCCTGTCCGACGCGGATCTGGACGCGGTGCTGGATTACCTGCGCTACATGGCGAAGCACAAGGTGACCCGCTGAGGCGTTGCGTGGATCGTGCGACAATCACGGGTTCGTGGCCCCGTAGCTCAGCTGGATAGAGCGTCCCCCTCCTAAGGGGAAGGTCGCCCGTTCGAATCGGGCCGGGGTCGCCACTTGCCTTGCGCCGTCGCGGACGGCATTCGCGCCGCCTGCACGTTTTGCATGCCAGCATGCGGCATCGTGATTTCGCCGGCACGGCAAAGGAAGTCTGGATGGGTCGACGAATCCTGTACGGCGTCTATCACTGGGGCCTCGGCCACGCCACCCGCAGTCTTGGCCTGATCCGCGCCCTGCTCGAACGGGGCGACGAAGTGACGGTCCTGATGCAGGCGGGTCCCGGCATGCGATTGCTGCAGTCCGAACTCGGCGACGCCTGCGAGTATTACCCGTTCCGTGACACGCCTGCGCCTTTCAGCCGCTATCCGGTGGTGTTCTACCTGCGCATGACGGCTGCGATGCCGTGGGTGCTGGCGGGTTACCGTCGCGAACATCGGGAAACGGAAAAACTGGTCGCGCGGAGGCACTTCGATTGCGTTGTTTCGGACAGTCGCTTCGGTGTCTGGTCGCGTGCCGTGCCGAGTTACTGCATCTTCCATTCGATCCACCAGGTCGTGCCGTTTCTCAGCGGGCTCACGGAGCCCCTGGTGGAGTGGGGCCAGCGCGGTCTGTTGAAAGGCTACACCAAGGTGCTGATTCCGGATGTCGAGCAAGGCGGTGGCCTGTCGGGCTGGCTCGGACACGACCCGCGGTTCGATTGGGGCGACGGCAGGCTGGTCTACATCGGTCCGCTGTCGAGCGTGCCGCGCATGCAGGTCGACCAGGACGTCGACGTGTTTTTCTCGGTATCGGGGATCGAGCCGCAACGCGGGCTGCTGGAGGAGCTGGTGTTGGAGGCCCTCCCGCGATTGTCGGGAAAAATCATCGTGACCCTGGGCCGTCCGAAGGACGCCGGCGAGCGTCGTGACATCGCGGGCGCGACGGTTTACGGCTACCTCGATCGCCAACGCCAGGCGGAAATGCTCAATCGCGCCAAGCTGGTGATGACGCGCTCGGGCTACACGACACTGATGGAACTTGCCGGGCTGGGCCGGCGCGCGCTGTTCGTGGCGACGCCGGGCCAGAGCGAACAGGAATACCTGGCAAAGTTCCATCGCGAGCGCGGCCACGTGTGGTCGGTCGAGCAGAGGCACCTCGATATTCCGCGCGACCTCGAGCGGGCGCGTGGGGCGGCGGGGATCCCGCGCCTGGACATCTCCGCTTCAGTGGGAAACTTTCTTGCGGCGATCGCCTGAAGCAGCGCCGCCGGACGACGGCATTTCACGCCACGTCGATGCGACCAGCGGCAGGCACAGCAGCCAGATGGCGCCTGTCCACACGATTCGAAAACCCAGCATCATTGCCAGTCCGTCCGTGTAGCCGATGCCCCAGGCGCGCGCGACCACCATGCCGAGCAGTTCGACGGTGCCGATCTGGCTGAGCAGGCCTACCCCGACCAGGATCACCGCCAGCGAAAACACGTAGATCGTGGCCGCGGCAAGATAGTCGAGATGCTGGACCTGCATTCCGCGCCCGACCAGCCAGAATGCGACCGTCAGCGCGCCCAGATACACCGCGGCCAGGACCAGGCTGACCGAAATCGTCCACGGCGTGCACAGTTTGCGCAAGCCATCCAGCATCTCGACGCCGCCGTGCACCAGTTTCTTCAGCCAGGCGCGGTGCAGCCGCCGTTGGGCGAGCTTGCGGGCCTTGTCTTCGAACAGCAGGGCGCTGACCACGACCAGCACGAACAACACCAGCACCGCGACGGCGACCCAGCGCACGTCGTCCCAGCCGGGCACGCCGAGCACCGCCAGGAACAGGAACACGGTGGCAACCTCGACAAGCAGCATCATGACGGTCGCGGCCGAGCTGCGGCCGACATCCACGCGGCGGGCCGCCGACATCACCCAGTTCTGTGAAAACAGTCCGAGCGGCAGGGTCACCGTGAGTTCGCCGACTGCGAAGGCAAGCCAGAACGGCCGCGCCGGGATGCGTACGCCGATCCGCGTGAGCATCAGTCGAAGTTGCACGGCCTTGCAGCCCAGATAGACGGCCGCCGCGGCCAGCGAGATGCCGAGAACCCAGACGGGCAACTTCACCAGCCGCGCCACGACCTTGTTGACATCGCCGAGGCTGAGCGCGAACACCAGCAAGGCGGCTGCCAGCAGCACCGGGAGCACCGCCTGGGGTCTGAGCACGCGCCGCAGCCATTTCGGCACTTTCAGCATGGCGCGAGGCATTCGATGTCGGGCACCAGGCTCGCGAGCGCATTGTCGAGGTAGCGCGTGGAATTCACGGCGTGCCCCCAGCCGGGCGGCGCATCGCGTCGACAGGTGTTGCGATAAATATTCCCCTCACGCCGGACCAGCCGTTTGCGCGCGAGCCAGCGCAACCGGCGGGTCGCGAGTCTGCGGGCCGGAACGCGCGCGAACAGCGGATCGAGCGGAACACCGTGTTTCGCCAGGGCGCCATGGGCATGCTCCAGCCATCGGGCAAGGTCGGAAACCGTGAAGCCTGGCGGGCCGTGGTGGAGAAAGCGCGCCAACAGGTGGCTCGGCGTGATCGTCGCGACGGCAACGATTGCGCGGCGCAATTCGGCGTCGAAGGTCCGCCGGCACGCGGAGGTGTCGGCGCGAAATGCACGGCCCGCCCGGATGACCACCCGCGACCGCCCGGGAGCGAGGGTGTCGTAGCCGAGCGCGATCGGTTGAATCCAGGGTGCGGACTCGGCCATGCGCGCGAGGCGGAAAAACCCGGCCCGGATACGGCTGAAACAACCGTCCATCGAGACCGTGCCTTCCGGCGCGAAGTACACGCAGCATCCACGGTCGAGGTGTCGCGCGAAATTCGCGAGTTGGCGATCGACGGTCGCGCGAAAACCCGGCGCGATCGCGGCGCGCGCGTCGACGCGCAGCCTGCGCAGTCCCCACCAACCCTCGAGCACATCATCGGCACGCTCGAGCAGCGCACTTGTCGACAAGTCGCCCGGCGAGATCCCGGTTTCGCGCTGCCCGCGCGCGTTCAGGAGAGACCCCGCATCGTCGTCGCCGAAACCCGCCTCGACCAGCACGCGCAGCGCTTCACCCAGGGTGAATTCGCGCACCCGTCGCATGGGCTCGGTGCGGCCCAACGGGAAGAACCACGCCAGTGAGATCCACCGCAGCAGGGCAGGCAGCGGCCGGGGCCAATGCACGGTGAGCCGCGCGAGGATTCCCGGGCGGAACAGATCCTCACGGGTGGCGTAGAAGGGCAGCGGATTCAGGAAGCGCAGGCCGCGGCGACGGATCAGCACCGTGCCGAGCATGGGACCGTCCACGTCGCGCTGGTGGTTGGAGGCGATCAGGGTCCCCGGTGCCATCCTGAAATCGGGAGGCAGCAGGACTTCACGGCGATAGATCGCTTCGATGGTCAGGTCGAACCCCATTTTCAGCAGCCAACTCGCGAGGGGGTGCGGATCGACGTCGGGATCCGGCGGCCGTGGCTGCGGCACGCGGATGGACGATGCGGTCCGCGCCTGACGTTGCATCTATCCCTCCCCACGCTGGTAACGCCGACCTTTCCACACCGAGCGCGTGCCCGCAAGCGCCCGCCACGCGGAGTACCAGGTCGCGCCCAGGAAGAACGTCGCCGTGAGCGGCAGCAACAAGGCAGTCAGCGGATTGCGCCGGTAGTACATCAATGTCGGCAGGTAGCAGACCGTCATGGCGAGCCAGGCCACCAGGCCGACCGCGCGCGTACCCGGATCCGGACCGAACGCGAGCGCGAGGACCGGAACCCAGAAAGCCAGGATCAACAGCGCCGACGCGGCGATCGTCAGCAGTACCGATTCGCGCATCTGCACGAACGCGGTGCGCGCGACCATGCGGCCGATGTCGCCGAGGTTCGAACGCCGCAGGCTGACCGCACCGTGGCTCAGGCCGATCCAGCAGCGATGGCCGGCACGCTTGACGTGCCGCGCCAGGGTGCAGTCGTCGATGATCGCGTCCCGCCACGCAGCGAAACCACCGGCATCGGCGAGCACCTTGCGATCGACCAGGATCACGCCGCCCGCGGCGGCGGCGATCCGGCTGCCTTTGCGGTTGGCCAGTGCGAACGGATACAGCAGCTTGAAGAAATGCACGAACGCCGGCAGCAGCCAGCGCGCCGCGGCATCGTCCCAGCACGGTTCGGCGCACACCGACACCAACGCGCAACCCCGGTCGGCCCTGCGTTGCAATGATCCGGGCATCCCCGGCGCGAGACGGATGTCCGCGTCGAGCAGCAGTACGCGCGGTGTCTCGATGCGCTCGAGGCCCTGTTGCAGCGCCCACAGCTTGCCGGTCCAGCCGGGCGGCGGCGGTGTACCCGCAATCACGTCGAGCGTGGACAGGCCGCTTGCGCGCGCAATGGACGCGGTCGCGTCGGCAGACTGATCGTCGATGACGATGACCGGCGCATCAGGTGCCGCCACCGACAGCGCGTGCAGGGTTTCGCCGATCACGGCAGCCTCGTTGCGGGCCGGTATCAATACCGTGAAATCCGGTGCAACCCGCGACGGCCCGGCGCCGGCTTCCAGCCGTTCCCGGCACAGCCATGGAGCCCACGGCACCGCCAGCACCACGATCCACAATGCGAACGCGGCCATTGCGAGAATCAACATGTGCAGTTCTCGCACGCGCCGGCGGCGCGGATCAGTTCTGGATACCGCCGAAATGCGCGATGGGGATGTTGCTGTGAGGTTGCCGCTGGTTGGGTTCCGGCGTGTCGTACAGGATCGGCGGATCGGCGGCGTAGGACCCGGTCAGTTTCGGACCGCGCATGCTAACCCATAGCGCCTTCAGCGGATGCAGGAACGAGTCGTTGGCCGCGGTGCCCTCGAAGCCGCAATGCGCCATGCAGTTGGCGCACTTTGGGTTGCGGCCGACGCCGTAGTTGTCCCAGTCCGTGTTGTCCAGCAACGCCTGCCAGGTGGGCTCGTAGCCTTCGTCCACCAGCAGGTAGCACGGCTTCTGCCAGCCGAAAACATTGCGGCAGGGCATGCTCCACGCGGTGCACTGGTAACCCTGGTTGCCGCATACGAAGTCGAGGAACAGGCTGGACTGCGACAACGCCCACTTTTTGTGGTTTGCCTTCCGGCGCGAGAAGATCTTGCGCATCAGTTCCTTGGATTGGCGCCTGCCCATGAACACGTCCTGGCGGGGTGCGTGCTCGTAGGCGAAGCCCGGCGAGAAGGTGATCCCGTCCACCCCGAGGTCGTCGGTGGCGTAGCTGAAGAACTCGGCGACCTCGTCGGGTTTGGCGGTGGTGAACAGCGTCGTGTTGATGTTGACGCGGAATCCGCGCCGCTTGGCCTCGCGGATGGCCGCCGTCGCGATGTCGAACACGCCCTCGCGGCCCACGCTTTCATCGTGGCGTTCGCGCATACCATCCAGGTGCACCGAAAATGTCAGCTGGTCGGATGGCGTGAACTGGTCGAGTTTCTTTTCCAGCAGGATCGCGTTGGTGCACAGGTACACGTATTTGCCGCGTGCGATGAAACCCGCGACGATTTCCTTGATGTCCTTGTGGATCAGTGGCTCGCCACCGGCCAGCGATACCATCGGCGCGCCGCACTCGTCCACCGCCTGCATGCATTCCTCGACACTGAGGCGCTGCTTCAGGATGTGCGAGTCGTAGTCGATCTTGCCGCAGCCCGGGCATGCCAGGTTGCACTGGAACAGCGGCTCCAGCATCAGCGTCAGCGGGTAGCGTTCCACGCCACGCAGCTTGCGGCCGATCATGTAGCTGGCGACCTTCAGTTGTTGGCGGACAGGAATGGACATCGTTGCCTCCTAGCGGCGCATGGGCGTCGTGTTGGACCCGCGGACTTTGCCCGCCGGCCAACCTGCCTTGGAGGATGCACCTGCACGTGTCAACGTGGCGTTGAGGGGGCGGGCCGCGCGTGAGTCACGCTGTGGTCAAGGCGGGTCGATGCTGGCGGACGGAATCCTGTCGGGCTGGTGAGGGCACTTGTGTTCAAGCTTCGCGCTGGCGGCGTGACGGCGGTTCCCCGGCGCCGGGCAGTCGGCCTGCAAATTCGTTGCGCAGCCGCTGCCATTCCATCTTGAGCCAGGGCGTGAAACGGTCGGGGGTTTCCGCGATCTCGCGGTCCAGCATATCCGGTTTGACGTAACGCCAGGCAGCGATCTCGGTATCGTTGACCCGCACCGGCGCGTCGGACGTGCCCACGTACACCCAGCACAATTCGGTTTCCGAACCGGCGTCGCCATACTCGGCGTGGTACTGGAACTTGTAGACGAATTCGAGCGGGCAGGTGAAGCCGAGTTCCTCGGCGAGGCGGCGCTGGGTCGCGGTGTCCATGTCCTCGCCGCCGCGTGGATGGCTGCAGCAACTGTTGGCCCAGTAACCCGGCCACAACGGCTTGCCGATGGCGCGTTGCTGCAACAGCAGCTCACCCGCGGAATTGAACACGAACAGTGAAAACGCCCGGTGCAGGATGCCCTTGCCGGCGTGCGCCTCGGCCTTGCTGGCGTGGCCGATCTCGCGATCGGTCGCATCCACCAGGATCAGCCGCTCACTGTCGAACGACACCACGCGGTTGTCTTCGGACCTGCTGTCACCGGGCCTGCTGTCGTGATGCTCAGCCAATGTTCGTCTCCATCGCCTGGTAGCCGGCCTGTTGCAGCGCGCGCACCACCCTGCCGGGGTCGTCGGGGCATAGCGCGATCATCGCGCCGCCGCCGCCACCACCGGTGAGCTTGGCGCCCAGTGCGCCGTTGGCGCGCGCGACCTGGATCATCTCTTCCAGTTCCCAACTCGACACCTGCAATGCGTTGAGCTGGCCCTGGCAGATGTTCATCAGTTCGCCGAACTGCTGCAGGTCCCAAGCCTCGAGGGCCTTGATGCCCTGCATCGCCAGCGCATCGATCTCGTCGAATATGCGTTCGTAGAGTTTGCGGTTGCGTTGCCACGCTTCGCGCACGCGGCGCACGGTCCGCGCGGTCAGGCTTTCCACGCCGGAGAGGCCGATCACCATCGGCAACGGTCTGGCGAAGTGCAGCGGCTCCACGACCGGAGGGTTGCCGCGCTGGAACAGCAGCGGCTGGCCGTAGGTCGCGACCGTGTTGTCGATGCCCGACGGAGTGCCGTGGGCGACGCGCTCGCACTCGTAGGACAACGCACAGATCTGCGGGTCGGTGAGGCCCAGCTCGCAATGTCGGTCCAGCGCGCGGATCACGGCGACGGCCAGCGCCGCCGAACCGCCGAGCCCGTTGGCGCGTGGCAGGCTGGGGTAAACCTGGATGCGCAGCGGCCGGTCGGTGAGTTCCAGGTTCGCGAGGATCAGTTCCAGCGATTGCAGCAGCGAACCGGGATGCCTGGTTCCCGGTACGAGGCGCTGCTCGACGCCCCAGCGCGGGATGATGAGCTGGGTGCCGTCCTTCGATTCCTCGGCACGCGCGCGGATCGCCATCGGCACCGGCACCGCAATCGCATGGCGACCGTACACCACCGCGTGCTCGCCCAGCAGGATCGCCTTGCCGTAGCCGGTCGCGTACTCGGCGTCGTCGGCGGGCTCGAAGCCGTGCGCGACGGTGGTGGCCTCGGGTTGCGCCTGGTCCCTGACCGCGGCGATGATCTCCTTCGCTTTCCATACCTTGATTTCGCCGCTGTCCAGCAGGCGCTCGACCACCGTGTCGAAAATCTCCGGGGTGGCGCCGGCCGTCACGGCCACCGAGCGCGCGTGCAGGGTCATGTGGCCTTGCTGGATACCGTCGGTGACCAGCGCGCGCAGCGCCGAAAAGTTCTGCGCGAGCCCGACCGTTCCCATGATCTCGGCGAGCTCGCGTGCCGAGGCCACCTTCAACAGGCGCAGGTTCAGCGCCACCGTTCCATTGGTCTGCAGGCTGCCGCCCACCGTACCCACCTTCATCGGCATCTCGATGTTGCCGACCAGGTTGCCCGCATCGTCCTTGTACCAGCGGGTCAGCGAGGTGTAGTGCTCGCCGCGTGCAGCGTAGGCGTGCGCCGCGGCTTCCAGCGCGCGCCAGTCGTTGCCGGTGGCGAGCGCAACCGCATCGACGCCATTCATGATGCCCTTGTTGTGGGTGGCAGCGCGGTACGGGTCGACCACCGCAAGATCGTTGGCGAGGATGATGCCGTCACGCACCTGCTCACCGTCGTAGCCGTTGCCCGCGAGCAGTTTGGTCGGGATCACCGCCTTGGCCCACACCAGCGCGCGGTCGGTGAGGTTGGACAGGATCCGCAGGAACACCTTGCCGCCGGTGATGCCTTCCACCAGCGGCGCCACGCCTTCGCACATGGTGTTCACCATGTTGGCGCCCATCGCGTCGCAGGTGTTGACCAAAAGGTGCAACACCACCATGTCGCGGCGTCCGTCGGCGGCCGGATGTATGCGTACCTCGATGTCCTTCGCGCCGCCGCCGCGTGCGACCATCTTGGGGTGAAGGCTGTTGGCGAGGTTGAGGATTTCCTGCCGGCGCTGCAGCAGCGCGGCCTGGGCCGTGGCCGAGTTGTCGATGTCGACGATCTGCACCTGGCCGATCAGGATCGGTTCGGTGCTGCGGGTGGTGAAGCCGCCGGCGGCCCGCACCAGCTTGGCGGCCGAGGACAACGCCGCGACGATCGAGGGTTCCTCGACCACCAGCGGCACCACGTGATCCTTGCCGTTGACCAGGAAGTTGAGGCCGAGCCCGAGCGGCAAGCCCATCACCCCAATCACATTCTCGATCATCTTGTCGGCGCGGTTGACCGTGAGCGTGTGCGCGCCGCTGATCAGCGTGTGGAAGTCCTCGCGCGAAAGCATGCCGCGTTCGCGCACCAGATTGACGCGCTCCGGCACCGACAGTTTGTAGAAGCCCGGCATTCTCGACTGGTCCATCCTCGTTCCTCGAAGCTTCACGCGTCTACGTTCGTTTCCAGACCCTGCGGGTCCGCGTCCAACCCGATCACGGGAAATCCCGCCTGCGTGGCGCGCGCAGCGAATTCCCCCAAGCGCGTATCATCCACGGCGAATGTGATGCCCACGTCACCGCCGCCGGCGCCGCAGCTCTTGTAGACGGCGCCGCAATCCCGCGCCAGCGCAGCGATGGCACGATGCTCGCGGCTGGCGATCTCCGTTCCGCTTGCCTCGCCCAGGCGGGCCAGGGCCTGCGAATAATCATGGAGGCTGGACAGGAACGCGGAGGCATCGCGGTTGGCCACGGCGTCGACACCGCGCGAGGCAATTGTAGCGAGTTCGTCCATGCAGCGCGCGTAATGAGTCGGCTCGCGTTCACGCCAGGCGGCGACGGTGGCCAGCATTTTGCCGGTCGACGCTGGCCGGCCACTGAACACGCAGCGCCAGTGCAACTCCCCGGGCAACTGCAAGGGCGTGCATATCGACGTGGCGCCGGCTCGTTCGAAACGCGAGAGACCGCCGGTCAGCGAGGCGGCGATGTCGATGCCACTGCCGCGGCCGCCCTGGATCGCGCGATGCACGGCGATGCATGTATCGAGGGCCGGCGCGGATTGCCGGGCGTGGGCGTGCAATGCGCCGAGCAGCGCAACCGTGAGCGCGGCGCTGGAACCGAGGCCGAGTTTCGTTGTGCTGCCCGCGTGGTGCAGGTAGAACGGATCGCTGTCCAGCTCGACGCGGCAGGGCGCGAGACCCTGCGCGAAGGGCAGTCGTTCGAACAGCACTGCCAGCCATGCAAGCCGCGGGGATGGAGCACCGCGCCATTCGACGCCGGCGGGTCCGATGCGAAGCGACGCGTCGAGTCCGAGCGTGGGCGAGAGGATGTCCCAGCAATCGCCGGCGCCGCCAGCGAGCGTGACGCGCGCGCGACGATCCACCGCCAGCACCAGTGCCGGCGCGCCTTCCAGTACCGCGTATTCGCCGAGCAATACCAACTTGCCGGGCGCGCTCGCAGTGACGTGCATCAGGCTGTCGCCTTGGCGGTGTCGATCACCCGCGCGCCGTCGCCGAGCCCGCTGACCAGCACGTCCTCGACGCCTGCAACGTCGCGCAGCGCGCCGGCCACCGCGGGCGCGTCGCCGGGCAGGCATACGGCCTTGACCTGCGGCCCGGCGTCGATGGTGAAGAACACGCCGTGGCCCCCGCGCTCGCGCAAGTGGCGCACGCGTTGCATGCACTCGACCGTCGCGCCGTTCCAGTAGACGAGGCCCGGGCGCGTCGATAGCATCACGGCGTGCATCGCGAGACAGCTCGCTTCGCCGACGCGCGCGAGTTGTTCGAAGTCGCGCGCCATGACCGCATCGCGCGCGGCCGCGAGGTCGTGTGCGCCGACGGCGATCCAGTCACGGTAAA
This sequence comes from Rhodanobacteraceae bacterium, assembly GCA_036278635.1. GTDB lineage: Bacteria > Pseudomonadota > Gammaproteobacteria > Xanthomonadales > Rhodanobacteraceae > 66-474. The sequence continues at coordinate 15,883 of DASUKQ010000141.1, read as the reverse complement.
ACGGGGAGGTGCGACGCGAGAGATCCATGCCCGAGCGCGAGCTGACCGATTTTGCCGCGCGGGTGGTGACCGCGACGACGACCGCGAGTGGCCAGTCGTGCGGCGCGAGCAACGGCGTGGCGAACGCATCCTCGCCGTCGTCGCGGGTGCCGGCGGCCATTTCCACGAAGCCGCCGAAGATCGAGCGCGCGGCCGAACCCGAGCCGCGTCGCGCCAGCCGCGACAATTCGGCGGCATCGAGGCCCAGTCCCAGCGCGCGATCGGCGGCGACGACGAGCGCGGCGAAGCCGGAGGCCGAAGAGGCGAGTCCGGCGCCCGTCGGAAAATCGTTGTCGCTGGTGACCTGCGCCCGGGTGGCGACGCCGGCATGCTCGCGCACGAGATCGAGGAATGCGCCGAGCTTGCGCGATTCGGCCTCGTCGCGAAGGCCGTTCAGGACGATATCGTCGCAGGCAAGTGCCGCGTCGAAATGGATCGACGTGCGGGTGTGCAACGCATCCAGCGTGATCGACAGCGAACCCGAAGCCGGCAGGTTCAGCGCGTCGTTGCGTTTACCCCAGTATTTGACCAGCGCGATGTTGGGTTGCGCCACGGCGGTGGCCCGCCCGGATGTCGAGGTCATCACAAGTATCCGTTGTCCCGGAACCATTGTATGGCGTCGGCGAGCGCCTCCCGCGCGGGCCGCGCGTGGTATCCGAGTTCGGCTTCGGCGCGACGGCTGGAGAAATACATCTTGTGGCGCGAAAGTTTGAGTCCGGCCACGGTGAGCGTCGGTGCGCGGTCGCTGAGCCGCGCCCAGGCCTCGGCCACGTGCGCGACGGGCAGCAGCGCGCTCTGCGGCAGGCGTATGCGGGGGCCGCGGCGCCCCGTCAGTTCGGCAATGGTGGTGAGGATTGCGCGCAGGCTCATGTTCTCGCCGCCGAGGATGTAACGACGGCCGCGCTCGCCGCGCTCGTAGGCCAGAACGTGGCCTTCGGCGACATCGTCGACGTGCACGACGTCGAGCCCGGTATCGACGTAGGCCGGCATTTTCCCGCGCGCGGCGTCGAGGATCATCTGTCCCGTCGGCGTGGGCTTGCGGTCGCGCGGGCCGACCGGCGCGGACGGGTTCACGATCACGATGTCCTGTCCCCCCCGTGCGCGTCGCCGCGCCATTTTTTCGGAAAGGTATTTCGAGCGCTTGTATTCACCGATCATCTCGGCGTAACGCGCGGGCGTGTCCTCGTCGGCCGGCGTGCCGTCCTCGTGCACGCCCAGCGTGGCGACGCTGGACGTATGCACGACGCGCGCGACTCGGCCGTCCCGCGCGGCGGCGAGGATGTTGCGGGTCCCGCGTACGTTGGCCATGCGGATTTCGTTCGGGTCGGGTGCCCACAGGCGGTAGTCGGCGGCGACATGGAAGAGCCCTTCGCAACCTTCGATCGCGCGCCGCAGTGTCGGCGGGTCGAGCAGGTCGCCGCGCACGATTTCGATATCCAGGCCGTCCAGGCTGGCGGTATCGCTGGTCGGGCGCGCAAGCGCCCGCACCACGTAACCGTGTCGCAGCAGGGCGAGGCAGACCGCCGACCCCACGAATCCGTTGGCGCCGCTGACGAGGACGCGCGTGCTCATGCAACGACGGATTCGCGCGCGGCAAGCCGCGCGGCCGACGCCAGCGCGCGCCGGGCGTGCGAGAAATCCTGCGCCAGCGAACGCGCGGCGGACCAGCTCGCCGGTCCGCCGAACGCGATCGCCGTGAACATTCGCCAGGACAGGCCGCCATCGCCGCCATCCAGCGCGTGCACAATGCGTTGCGGCAACTCCCGCGCCAGCGGATCGCAGATGGCCTTGACCGCAATGAAGGGCAAGTTCGCGCGGGCGGCCACCGCGGCGACGGCCGCGGCTTCCATGTCGACGGCGATGGCGCCGGAACGCTCGGCCAACGCGCGCTTGTCGGCGCGGGTCGCGATCGGCTCGGGCGCGGACCACAGCTCACCACGCCGGATGGTCAGGGTCCCGGAACAAGCGGAAATGATGCGTTCGCGCGCGACCGGATCGGTGGTGAAGCCCGGATCGTCCGGTGTGTGACGAACCCGATCCGGAACCAGGATGTCCCCCGGCACGAGGCTCGCGTCGAGTGCGCCGGCCACGCCCCAGTTCGCCAGCCGGGTTACGCTGCAGGCCAGCAGGCGCTCTGCCGCGAGCATCGCATTGTGCTGGCCGACGCCCGATACCGCGACCCACCCGTGCTGCCAGCGCGCGCATCCACCCGCCCGCACGCCCCGAGTCCCGACGCTGCGCGCCTCGGCGGGCAGCGCGACCACCAATCCGATGGAGTCAACTTGTCCGGCCGGCGTGGACATTGCGGTAACGCACCAGGGCCCAGTAGGGGAAGTAGCGGCTGTACCCGTGGTACTTCAAATAGAACACGCGCGGGAAGCCGGGCGCATTGAAGCGCGTGTCGTGCCATTCGCCGTCGATTTGCGTCTTGACGAGAAAGTCAATGCCCCGCCCGACCGCCGGGCTGTCGGCTTCGCCGGCGTCCATCAGGGCCAGCAACGCCCACGCCGTCTGGGTCGGACCACTGTGCGCGCCGCGCCCGCGGAGTTCCGGGTCCAGGTAGCTGTCGTTGCCCTCGCCCCAGCCGCCGTCGGCCTGTTGCACCGATTTGAGCCAGGTCGCCGCGCGCCGGATTTCCGGTGCGTCGACGGGAAGGCCGGCCGCCCGCAAGGCCGGCAGCACCGACCAGGTCCCGTAGATGTAATTGGTGCCCCAGCGGCCGAACCACGCGCCGCCCGGCGTTTGTTCGTCGAGCAGGAAGCGCAGCACGCGCTTGCGGGATTCACGATCCTGCGGGCGGTCGAGCAGGGCCAGCAGCGTCAGCACCCGGCCGCTGACATCGCTGGTGGGCGGATCGAGCAGTGCGCCGTGGTCGGCGAACGGAATCTGGTTGAGCCACTGGTGGTCGTTGTCGGCATCGAACGCGGCGAAGCCGCCGTCGCGAGACTGCATGCCGACCAGCCAATCGGCCGCACGATCGATCTCCGCGGCGTAGCGTGCGCGATCCGGCGACTGGTGCAGCGCACGCGCCACGGCCGCGGTGTCGTCGAGGTCGGGATAGGCGTCGTTCTTGAACTGGAACGCCCAGCCGCCACCGGGAAGGTCCGGCCGGTCGTCGCGCCAGTCGCCGGGTGCGTCGCGCAGTTGGCGCGCGGCCAGCCAGTCGAGCGCACGCCGGCCAGCGCCATCCGGCGCTTCCGCGTCTTCCAGCAACGCGAGGCAGGCGAGGCCGGTGTCCCATACCGGCGACACGCAGGGTTGGCACCACGCAGCATGGTCATGGACCACGAGCAAGTCGTCGATGGCCTTGCGGGTTTGCTGTTGCGCGGGGTGTCCGAACGGGTAGCCCAGCAAGGCCATGGCCTCGTAGGCGTTGACCATCGCCGGGAAAATCGCGCCGAGGCCGCCGTCGCCATTGTGGCGCTCCAGGATCCACGCCTCCGCGCGCTTGAGCGCTTGTCTGCGCAACCGGCGCGGAATCAGCGCCTCGCCGTGGCGGAGGATTTCCTCGCACACGAACAGCAACCGGTTCAACAGCGACCGTGGCTGGAAGTAATGCCTTTCCTGCCCGGGCGCGGTGACGAACAGCTCCCGGACATGCACGCCGCGCGGATTGGCGGCGCGCGGTTTCAGGGAGGTCAGTACCGACAACGGCACCATCACCGTGCGCGACCAGTACGAAACCTTGCCCAGGTTGAACGGAAACCAGCGCGGCAGCAGCACAATCTCGACCGGCAGGAACGGCACCCCGCGCCAGGGCAGTTCACCGAACAGCGCCAGCGCGATACGGGTGAACACGTTGCTGCGCGCCGCTCCGCCGTGGGCGAGGATCGCCGATCGTGCACGCAGCATGTGCGGGGTGTCCGGACGGTCGCCGACGAGCTTGAGCGCGAAATAGCACTTCACGCTGCAGCTGACGTCCAGGGCGCCGCCGGGGTACAGCGGCCAGCCGCCGTCGCGGCACTGGCGGCCGCGCAGGTAGTTGGCGAGGCGCGACTCCAGCAGCCGGTCCGATTCGCCGAGATAGTGCAGCATCAGGATGTATTCGGCGGGAATGGTGCAGTCTGCTTCGAGCTCGTACTGCCAGTAACCGTCCGGATGCTGGCGTGCGAGGAGCCGCTCGCGCGCGGCTTCTACCGCGGCGCCCAGTCGATCCTGCGCGTTGGGCTCCCCGCGTGGTTCGGGATACACGTGCGGAAGGCCGAAATCGGGTGCCATGCCGATTATTTCGAGGTCAATGCATGGGCGGGACCGCAGGCGTCGCTGCGTGGCCACGCCGAACGCGGGCCGGGCAACAGCCCGCCCCAGTCGTCGGCCAGCGCCTGCAGCGGCAGGCCGTAGGCGAGGCGCGTGAACCAGCGTTGCAGTACGCGGCTGTAACCGGCGAACAGGTGCGTCGCAATCACCACCTTCTTGACCACCTGGCGCGACACCTTGACCTGCGCGCTCGCCGTGAAATCCGGTTTGGCGAGGATCGATGCCAGCGTGCGCATCGCCAGCCCCAGCGCAATCAGGCAGAAGCGGCGGATGCCGACTTCCTTCGCGGGGATCAACAATGTGTAGTTCAATGCGTTGCGCAGGTGGCTGTGCGCGACGCCGATAAGTTGCGCGTACCCCTGCCCGAAGGCTTCCGGGACGTTGCTGCGGCGGATCGCCCCGAGTTCGACGCCCGCATGCGCGAACAGGTCGCGTGGCAACCAGCACACGCCGCGGTCGCGGTCTTCCCAGAAGTCCTTGAGGATGTTGGTCATCTGCAGCCCCTGGCCGAACGACACGTCCAGCGAAGCCATGGCTTCCTGTTTTTCGGCGATCCGGGGCGAGTAGTCGCAGAACAGTTCGGTGAGGGTCTGCCCGACGACGCCGGCGACGTAGTAGCAGTAGCGGTCCATCTCGCGCATGTCGGCGAGGCCGGCGGTGCTGGCGCGGCGTTCGAAGCTCGGCATTCCGGTGCACATGATGCGGATGCAGCGCGCCAGCGTTTCGCGTTGGCGCAGGTTGAAACCATCGGTGATCTCGATGATCGCCTGCGTGTGTTCGACGAGATCTCTTTCGGCGCCAAGCGTGTTGCCGTTGAGCAGCGGCGCGAGGTCGCGCGCGAACGACGCGGGGTCCTCGGTCGACCCCACCACGCGCGTGAAGCGGTCGTGGAACTGCTGCTTGACGTCGGACGGCAGGGATTGTTCGTCCTCGATGGTGTCGGCGATCCGGCACAGAAGGTACGCGTTGGCGATGACCTTGCGCAGCCGCGGGTCGAGCTGCGGGATCGTCAGCGCAAAGGTGCGCGAAACCGCCGGCAGGATCCGGTTCTGGTAGGCCTCGGCGGCATGTTGCGGCGTGCGTGCGGCAGCATGGATTGTCATCCTGCTTGTCTCCTTCGGCGCATTGCCATCCGGTTACCTGCTGATCCTATCAATTGTCCGTGAAGATCAGGTGGAAATCGTGGCCGGGCGGCTTTGACACGCGCAATGGGCGGTCGCTAGGCTCGCGCACCTGGGTCTTCGATGGCCCCGTCCTGCAGGAGCCCCGACCCGATGTCTTTCGCCGACCGCGTGGCCGACTACCGCGAACGCGTCGAACGTGCCCTCGACGCGCGGCTGCCCGAAGAGGATAACCGACCCGCATCGTTGCACCACGCCATGCGCTATTCGGTACTCGGCGGCGGCAAGCGGGTCCGCGCGCTGTTGTGCCATGCGACGGGCGAACTGCTGGGTATCGACGTCGCACGGCTCGACGATGCCGCCTGCGCGGTCGAATGCGTGCATGCATTCTCGCTGGTCCACGACGACCTGCCGGCGATGGACGACGACGCGTTGCGGCGCGGCCGGCCCTCGACCCACAAGGCTTTCGGCGTCGCGCTGGCGATCCTCGCGGGCGACGCGTTGCAGACCCGCGCTTTCGAGATCCTGGCGGGCGACGGGCGACGCGATCCGGCCGAACGCCTGGGGATGATCGCGATCCTTGCGGGCGCCACCGGTTCGCTCGGCATGACCGGCGGGCAGGCCGTCGACCTGGAATCCGAGGGCCGGCAACTGGACGCTGCCGATCTCGAGGCACTGGATCGGGACAAGACCGGCGCGCTGATCCGGGCCGCGGTCACGATGCCGTGTTGCGCGGCGCCGGAATTGCCGGACGGGGCCCGCGACGCGCTCGACCGCTATGCGGGGAACATCGGCCTTGCGTTCCAGATCAAGGACGACGTCCTGGACGTGGAGGGCGATCAGGCGCTCACCGGCAAGATCCGCGGCGCCGACGTCGCACGCGGCAAGGCGACGTATCCGGCACTGATGGGGATCGATGCGGCCCGTCGGCGCGCGGATGCGCTGTATGCCGAAGCACTGGCCGCGCTCGACCGTTTCGGCGATGCGGCGGAGCCGCTGCGCTGGATGGCCCGCTACATCGTGCACCGCGATCGCTGAGCGTCGAGCGGTCGCGGCGTGCGTTGCACCGCGCGATCGACGGGCCCGATACCTTCTGCGGAAATGGCTCCGGCGGGTTGCGCCCCACCGCGTGATTGTTCACACTGCAACAGGCGGAGGCCGGCGGGGTGCCGGCGGGAAGACCAGGTGACACGTGGCGGGCATGCGCGGGTTGTTCGAAGAACTCAAGCGCCGCAACGTGCTGCGCGCGGCGGCGTTGTACATCGCCGCCGTGTGGGCCTTGGCGCAGGGCATCGCGCAACTGGGGCCCTCGGTCGGCGCCCCGGAATGGGTCACGCGCTGGTTCCTGGTCGCCGCGATCGTCGGGTTCCCGCTCTGGATCGCATTCGCCTGGTTTTTCGAGTTCACGCCGGCCGGGCTGAAGCGCGAGAGCGAGACCGACGAGCCCCATCCGGGCTCGCGCCGGATCGACCGCAAACTCGATTACTGGATCATCGGCATTCTTGCGGTTGCCGTCGTGATGCTGGCCACCAACCAGTTCGTGGTGCGCCGCGATGCCACCAGCGTTGCCAGCGCCGCCGATGCCAAGGCCCTCGCCGCCGAACTGGCCAAATTGCCGCAACAGTCCGTCGCGGTGCTGCCGCTCAGCAACGAAAGCGGCGATCCCAAGCAGCAATACTTTTCCGACGGTTTGTCCGAGGAACTGATTTCCGAGCTCACCCAGATCAACGGGTTGAAGGTGATCGGCAGGTACTCCAGCTTCAAATTCCGTGATTCCAGGGATACCCCGGCGCAAATTGGCGTGGCGCTGGGGGTGGCCAACCTGATCCAGGGCTCGGTGTTCCAGCAGGGGAGCCGCATCCGGGTCACGGTCGGCATGATTCGGGCGGCCGACGGCGCCAGCGTGTGGTCGCACAGTTACGACGAACAACTCAATGACGTGTTCGCGATCCAGTCGAAGATCGGCGAGGCCGTGGCGGAGGCGCTCAAGATCAAGCTGCTGGGCCATGCCATCGTTGCGAGCGACAAGCCGCCCAGCGGCAATGTCGAGGCCTACCAGTTCATGTTGCAGGGGCGCGTCCTCACCCGGCGGGGCACCGAATCGGACTATCGCCAGGGTATTGCGTTGTTCCAGCAGGCGCTCAAGCTCGATCCGGATTACGCCTTTGTCTGGGGCCTGCTGTCCAATGCTTCGGTCAATCTGGGGGTGGGATTCCTGACCGGCGATGCGCGCCAGCAGATCTACACGCAAGCCCGCGAGGCGGCGGACAAGGAGCACGAGTTGGCGCCGGACGCGGCATTCACCCACAGGGATCGTGGTTACCTGCTCGAGGTGGTCAACAACGATCCCGTCGGAGCGCTGGCCGAATACAAGCGGGCTCACGAGCTGGCGCCGAACGATGCCACCGCCGTCTATTTTCTCGCCCACGGACTTGCGACCGTGGGGCAACTGCAGCCCGCCGCAGAGATGTTCCGCAAGGCGATTGCCGCCGATCCGCTGCGCACCGGCTTTTATATCAGCCTGGCCAGCGTCCTGTTGGCGCAACACCAACTCGATGCCGCCGAACAGGCTATTCGCAAGGCACCCGGTTCTCCGGGATCGCACATGATCCTGGCCGAGGTCGGCATCCTGCGTGGCGATGCCGCAGCCGCGGTGCGCCACGCCAAAGACGAAACCGACCCGGTGTACGGTCCGTGGATACGGGCAATGGCGCAGCAAATCGGTCAGGACCGCAAGCAGGCCGACGCGGCCTTGCACGACTACATCGCCAAAAACGGCAAGGACCAGCCTTACAACGTGGCCGACCTGTATGCGCTGCGCAAGCAGCCGGACGAGATGTTCGAATGGCTGCAGCGCGCCTGGACCCAGCGCGATCCGGGATTCGTCCTGTTGACCGATCCTTTCCTGAGCGCGTATCAGCACGATCCGCGCTTCGCCGCCTTGTGCAAGCAGGCGGGCCTGCCCCTGCCCGGGCAGGCCGTGGCGGGTGCGGGCCGTCCGGGCGGCGCTTGACCCGCAGGGTACCGGTTGCCTGGGCGGGATGGCGACCCCGTTCGGGCAAATCGCCGCATCGGCGCCCCATTCAGGCGGAGCGATGCAATCGTGACTGTCGGGATGCCTTACACCGTGTCCCGGCATGAAATTGCATGGAAAATTGTGCGAAAACATCGTGTTGAATCGCTTCCCGACGCCAGCGCCAGGCCCAGCCGTCGGATATATTTACAGTCTTGATGAACGGCTCATAAACAATTCAAATAAAAACAATGACGTACGGATTGGCATGCCGCGTGCAGGTGCACGTGACAAAGAGAAAGCGCCCGACGTCGCGGTCTCGTCGCCAAAACTGAAAAAACATAGGGGTACCCCAACGATGAAGCGCTATCTGTTCCTGGCCCTCTCGGCGATCGTGCTGGCCATGCTGGTGGCGCCGGACGCGCTCGCGGTTCGTATACGGATTGCGGATCCGACAGGCGATCCTGTGGTGCTCCCCCCGAACAACTTCCTCTGCGATGGCAGTTCGGCCGCCAACAGCAACATACCTTGCAACATCTACACGCTTGGCGAACCGGCGTATCAGGTGACTTTCGTGTCTTGCGATACTACGGGCATCCCCACGCAGACGCCTCCACCGGATTTCTCTTACTGCCTGTGGCTGAACAACGTCACCGGAACCCCGGTCAACAAGCTCACGTTCGAGTTCACGGTCCCGGAAGGAGGGTCGCTGGACGGCACCGATGTCCTGACTTGCGATGCCGAGGCTGCGGACGTGGAAGACTTTTCCGCCACGAACACCTGTCACGGAACGGCATCGGCCGAAGACCGGCTCAAGATCACGTTCTTCACGAATCCGGCGGTGGGGAGAGGTTCGGACTTCTATCTTTACACCGACTTCAAGAAGATGCCGGATCCCGCGCTCGTGACGGTGTCCGTGGCCGTCCCCGAGCCGGGTGCGTTGGGCATGTTCGGACTCGGCCTGCTCCTGCTCGGCGTCGGCTATGGCTGGCAGAGGCGTCGCCAGCATGCGCGGCAGGGTGGCGCCGCATAGCGGCGCGAACCTAGGAAACGCCCCACGGCTTGCTTGAACCAGCACCTGGGACGGTCCCCGGCAACGGGGATTGTTTCTGGGTGCGTCTTGCAGGCGCGCCCAAACATCCGTAGGTTGGGCTGATCCGAGCTTCATCCGGAGAAGCCCAGCGTGTCGAATCAAGGCCACGCCGTTGGGCTTCGCTGCGCTCAACCCAACCTGCCCGATCGGCGGCGAATTCTCCGGGCCATGTTGCGGAACGGGAGTGGTGGAGCTGAGGGGGATCGAACCCCTGACCTCTGCATTGCGAACGCAGCGCTCTCCCAGCTGAGCTACAGCCCCACGATGTCGGTCGCGCGTCGGCCATTCCGGGGCCGCTGCGGCTCCCTTGCGGAGACGCTTCGTTGCGCGAGCCGCGTATGGTAACGGGAACCCGGGATTCCGCCAAGCAGCAAACCGTTCATGCGATCACGCCGGCAGCAGGGGTGCGATCTCCGGTTCCAGCAGCGTCTTGCGCCAGCCTTGCAAGCCTTCCGGCCACTGCCGGGTCACGGCGAATTCCTCGATCAGGCGGCGCGGACCGAGCAACCCGGCGGGCACGTCGAGTTTCGCGGCGGTGGCCTGCACGACCGCTCGCATCGCGTCGACGGCGCGTTTGAATTCACCCCGGGGCGACCGCGGGATCGGAGCCAGGGCGGCCAGTTCATCGGGCGAAGCGGCGGCGCGCAACAGCTCGAGCAGTTCTGCCCGTTCGGGCCCGCGCAGGGCGCGCTGTCCCTTCACCCTGTCGAACAACGCCTGGGGCGTGGCTGGCGGCTGTTGCGACAGCGCCAGGGCGTGTGCGTCGTCCAGCAGCCACGGCCGTGGCTTGTCGAGCCTGCGGGCGCTGGCTTCGCGCCACAGCAGCACCCGCTGCAGTCGCGCCTGCGCTTCCGGTGTCCAGTCATGCGCGGCGTGGAAGCTGCGCTGTGGTTGGGGGTCGGTGTCGTTGCGGTGCCGGTCCGCGCGTTGCGCCAGCCGCCGGCAATCTTCCGCGTGCCATTCGCGGCGGCCCAGACGGGTGAGTCGGTCGGACAGCTTGCCGTGCAGCTCGGCGAGCCAGGCGACGTCCTGCTCGGCGTATTCGCGCTGGCTGGCGCTGAGGGGGCGTTGCAGCCAGTCGGACCGGGTTTCGTCCTTGGGGATGTCGACACCCAGCAACGCAGCCACCAGTTTCTGGTAGCTGAGCCCCGGACCCATCCCGCACAGCGCCGCCGCGATCTGGGTGTCGAACAATTGCACCGGCGTGCCGTCGAGCAACGGGGCCAGCGCCTCCATGTCCTCGCCTGCGCTGTGCATGACGCAGCAGCGGCCCGCGACGAGCGCGCGCAGGTCCGCGCCGGCGTCGTAGGCCAGCGGGTCGACCAGCCAGCGTTCGTCGTGGTGTGCCGCCTGCACCAGTGCAAGCTTCGGGTAAAAGGTATTGCGGCGCATGAATTCGGTGTCGAGACCGACCGGATCCTGGTCCGGCGGCACCGGCACGCAGCCCGCGTGGTCGATCCAGTTCACGCTCATCGTCCGTGCCTGCCCCTGAATTGGTGTTCCATTGCGCATCGGTTTGCTATCGTGAACCGTACACGATAACAGCCAGCGTCCGAATCCGCATGCCGAATCCCCAAACCGTCACCCGTCAACACGCGATCGGCGGCGCGATTGGCGTGTTGCTTCTGGTGTTCGCGCTGGTGTACCGTTTTTTTCCGTCGGCGCTCAAGGTGGAGCCGACGATGTTGAAGTCGCGTCCGGCCGCGGTGGCCAGCGGGCCCGCGGGAACGCGGCCGGCGCCGCGTCAATTGACGCCCGCGGAGTCCGAACTCAACGCGGGGCCGCCGATTTCGCTGGCGCCGGCCGATGTCATCGCCGCACGGGCACGCGAAGGGGCGCTTGGCGGACCATCCGGCAAGGGCAAGGTCGCACAGTTGCTGACCGAGGCAGGTGCCGCGGCAGTCAATGGCCATCTGGTTGGACCCGGCAACGACACGGCGCTGGCGTTGGTCCTGCAGGCGGTGAAGGAGGCGCCGGACGACCCGCCCGTCAAGAGGGCGGTGTCGCTGCTGCACGCGCGTCTGGTCGCCAATGCGCAGCAGTCCCTGGCGGCCGGCGATGCCGATGCCGCGCGTGCCAACCTCGATGCGCTCCGGCAGTTGCCTGGCGCGAACGGCGATGTGGCGGCGCTGGCGGCGCGGATCGACGCGGCGGCGAAGGTCCAGCCGCTGCTCGAGCAGGCGGCCGACCTGGTACAGCAGGGCAAGCTGGAAGGCGAGGGCGAGGACAACGCGTTGGCGGTGTATCGCAAGGTGTTGTCGCTCGACCCGGAAAACGTGGTCGCACGCCAGGGCCTGCAACGGGTACAGCAGGCATCGCTGGATCGCGCGTTGAGCGCCGCGGCGCAAAGCGAGGATGCCAGGGCCGACGCGGCTTTGGCCGATGCCGCCGCGATCCTGCCTTCCTCTCGTGCCCTCGCCGACACCCGCGCGCGCATCGCCGCGATGCGCCGGAGTCGCGCGGACACGCTGCTTGCGCAGGCCGAGTCGGCGTTCGACGCCGGCAATGTCGGGCTGGCCCAGAAGCTCGCCGAACAGGCCGGTGCGCTGGGTGCGTCGACGGACGCGTTCCTCGCCAGGCTGAGGAACGCCCGCGAATATGCGAGCTACCACCCCGGGCAGGTTTTTGCCGACCACTTCCTCGACATTGCCGGTCAGGCGCCCGCGGTGGTCGTGATCCCGAAGGGCAGCTTCCTGATGGGCGCGCCGTCGCGCAGCCGTGCCCAGTCGAGCGCCGAACAACCGCAACACCAGGTGACCTTCGCGGCAGGCTTCGCGCTGGCCCGCACCGAAGTCACCGTCGGAGAGTTCCGGACGTTCGTGCGCGCCTCCGGTTACGTGCCGGATTCCGTGCGGCTCGGCGGCGCCTCGGTGTACGACGAAACCAACGGACGCATGCAGAACCGCGCCGGCGCCGATTGGCAGGACGATTACGCCGGGCAGCGCGCGAAGGACGACGACCCGGTCGTCAACGTGTCGTGGAACGACGCGCAGGCGTACGCCCAATGGTTGTCCGAGCGCACCGGCAAACACTATCGCCTGCCGACCGAAGCCGAGTACGAGTACGCCGCGCGCGCCGGCACCACGACGCTCTACTGGTGGGGTGACGATGCGCCGACGCGCAAGGTCGAGAATCTCACCGGCAGCGGTGACCGTTCGCCCGTGCACCGCAGTTGGGCCAATGCCTTCAAGGGTTACAGCGACGGCTACTGGGGGCCGGCGCCGGTGATGAGTTTCCTGGCCAATCCCTTCGGCTTGTACGACATGGGTGGCAACGTGTCCGAATGGGTCGAGGACTGTTGGCACGACAACTACGTGCGGGCACCGACGGACGGGAGCGCGTGGGTCAATCCGGGTTGCAGCGAACGGGTGATCCGCGGCGGCTCGTGGGGCAGCGCGCCGGACCAGGACCGCTCTTCGTTCCGGCTGGCGGCTGCGGCCGATGCGCGCAGCGGGCGGGTCGGGTTTCGTGTCGCCAGGGATTTGTGACGCACCGGTCGCCGCGCGGTTGGCCCGGGGCGGGAATTCCTGCGGTGTAGACTGCGGTTCGAAGACGTGTACGCCGAGGCGCCAGGGTGACGGTATCTGCGAGCGACCCCTTGGTCGCGGTCTCCACGGGAACGATCCCCGACGATGATGAGCTGTTGCTGGAGACGCTCGAGCGCGCGGCGGTCGAGTATTTTCTGCGGTGGGCCAATCCGGCCAACGGGCTGGTTCCCGACACGTCCCGCGTGGGCTCGCCGTGCAGCATCGCCGTGGTCGGGTTCGCGCTGTCGATCTATCCGGTTGCGGTCGAGCGCGGGTGGTTGTCGCGGGACGAGGCGGTCGCGCGCACCGTTGCGGCCTTGCGCTTTTTCCGCGATTGCGACCAGGGCGGCGGATCCGACGCGACCGGCTACAAGGGCTTCTACTACCACTTCCTCGACATGCAGTCGGGAACGCGCGTGTGGCAGTCCGAGCTCTCGATGATCGATACCGCGTTGCTGTTGGCCGGGATGCTGGCGGCGGGGATGTACTTCGATGCGGAGACCGCGGCGGAACATGAGTTGCGCGAGATCGCCGGGCAACTCTATCGGCGCGTCGACTGGCGCTGGTCGCAGCCCGAAGGCGGCACGATCGTGTTGGGCTGGAAGCCGGAGTGTGGCTTCCTCCGCTATGGCTGGGAGGGTTACAGCGAGAGCATCCTGCTGTACGTGTTGGGCATGGGTTCCCCGACCCACCCCGTCACCGACGGCGCGTACGCCGCGTGGACTTCGACGTACCAGTGGGAGAATCTCTACGACATCGACTTCCTTTACGCGGGTCCGCTCTTCATCCACCAGTTTTCGCATGCGTGGGTCGACCTGCGCGGGATCCGCGATGCGTTCATGCGCAGGGTGCGCAGCGATTACTTCGAGAACAGCCGGCGCGCGATATGTGTTCAGCGCGAATATGCGCGGCACAATCCACACGGGTTCGCCGGCTATGACGAAGACTGCTGGGGCCTGACTGCTTGCGATGGGCCGGACGGCAGCACGGGCGTCGGTAGCGGCGATACCCCGTTGTCCGGGTATGCCGCGCGCGGCGTGCCGTACGGACCCGACGATGGCACGCTGGCCGGGTGGGCGCCGTTGGCGTCGCTGCCGTTCGCGCCGGAAACCGTCATGTCCACCGTGCGTTCGATGCATCGACGTTATCCGGCGATGCAGCCCGACGGACGTTACGCCAGCAGTTTCAACCCGGGTCTGGAGGTCGCCGACGGCGGATACTGGGTGTCGTCCGGGCACTACGGGCTCGACCAGGGCATCGTGGCAATGATGATCGAGAACCACCGCAGCGGGTTGATCTGGCGGCTGATGCGCCAGTGCGCCTGGATCACGGCGGGACTCCGGCGTGCCGGGTTCCGCGGCGGTTGGTTGTAATCGATCGCGATGAACGGACCCTCGGCCATGCAGCAACGCAACGACATCCCGGCAAATCTTGTCGACGATCCCCACGAGCACGAACGCTGGCGCAACCTGCGCCCCGGCGATTGGCGCAATCCGCAGCCGGCGCGGCGCTACGACCTGGTGGTGATCGGCGCGGGCACGGCGGGGGTGACCGCGGCCTACACGGCGGCGGGGCTCGGCGCGAAGGTGGCGCTGGTGGAACAGCACCTGATCGGCGGCAATTGCCTGAATATCGGATGCATTCCGTCGAAGGCGATCATCCGTACGTCGCGCGTCTACGCCGACATGCGGGACGCCGAACGCTATGGCGCGTGCGTGCCATCCGACGTACGCGTCGATTTCGCTGCCGTGATGAAACGCGTGCGGGGGGTGCGTGCCCGGCTGAGCCGTGGCATGTCGGTGGAAGTATTGGCGGCAGCGGGCGTGGACGTTTTTTTCGGAGCAGCCTCGTTCACCGGCAACGACGCACTGGAAGTGGACGGCGTCACCTTGCGTTTCCGAAAGGCACTCATCGCCAGCGGCGCGCGGCCGGACACGCCGGATATCCCGGGACTTGCCGAAGCCGGTTATTTCACCAACGAGAACGTGTTCGACCTGACCGAACCACCGCGCAGCCTGCTCGTCATCGGCGGTGGCCCCCTGGGTTGCGAAATGGCGCAGGCGTTTTGCCGGCTCGGCGTGAAGACCACCATCGTGCAGCACTGGCCGTTGTTCCTGCCGCGGGAAGAACGTGACGCCGCGCAGATCCTCTCCGACGCGTTCGCGCGCGATGGCATCGAGATACGCCTCAACACCAACGCCGTGAACGTGCGCGTGGAGGGAGGCCAGAAGATCGTGGACCTGGTCAGCGACGATTATCACAGCACGGTGACCGCCGACGCGATTCTCACCGGCACCGGCCGGACACCGAATGTCGACGGCTTGAACCTCGAGGCTGCGGGCGTCGACGGCGATGAGCACCGCGGCGTCGTCGTGGACGACTTCCTGCGCACCGCCAATCCGCGAATCTATGCCGCCGGGGACGTGTGTCTCGAAGACAAATTCAACGATGCGGCGAGCGCCACTGCGCGCATCGCCGTGGGCAATGCGCTGTTTCCGGGTCGTCGCAGGCTCAGCACCCTGACGGTTCCCTGGTGCACGTACACCGATCCGGAAGTCGCGCATGTCGGGTTGTACGTGCGGCAGGCGAATGCACGCGGCATCCCGGTCAAGACCTTCACGGTCCCGATGCACGAGGTGCCGCGCGCGGTCGCCGACAACGAACAGACCGGCTTCGTGAAGATCGTCGTCGCGGGCGGCAGGGACCGCATCCTCGGCGCGACGATCGTCGCGCGCCATGCGGGCGAGATGATCAGTGAGATCACGCTGGCGATGACGACGGGCATCGGGTTGCGCAAGCTCGCGCGCGTCATCCACGCCTTTCCGACGCAGGC
>DASUKQ010000140.1:0-2851 GCA_036278635.1 Rhodanobacteraceae bacterium | reverse complement strand
GTCCAGCGGTTCGATCTGGTTGGCGTAGAACAACGCGGGTGCGGCGGCGCAGTCGGCCATCGTGAATCTGCCGGCGACGGCCCACTCGTGGCCGCACAAGTCCTGCTCGAGCCAGTCATAAGCGGTTCGCAGTACCCATGTCACTTGTCTTCCACCGCTTCAACCTGGATCTGCAGGGATACCTTCATGTCCATGCCGAACGATTTCCCGGCATCGATTCCGAATGCGGCACGATCGAAGGTCGCCGAGGCTTCCGCGCCGCAGCGTTCGCGCGGCTTCAGCATCGGGTCGGGGACGCACTTGAACTGCTCGATCTTCAGGTCCAGCGGCCGCGTCACCCCGCGCAGCGTGAGCTTGCCGACCACGTGCGTGGGTGCGCCGCCGACGAAATCCGCGAGCATGCCGTCGTAGGTCGCGGTCGGATACTTTGCGGCGTCGAAGAAGGCGCATTGCGTCTGGCACAGCGAAGCCGGCAGCTGGTCGAGCAACACCATTTCCGTCAACGGTGGATTGCCGAAATTGATGCTGGCGATCTTCGTCGCGATGTGGACCGTGCCCGTGTGGTTCTCACGATCCAGCGTGATCGTGCCGCTGGTGTGGTCGAACTTGCCGCGCCAAATCGAAAGCCCCATGTGGTCGGCCGCGAAGCTCGGATACGTGTGGTCGGGATCGATGGTGTAGGTCACCGGCCGTGCCACCGCGATGCTCGCGGCGGCCAGCAGGGCGACGGCCAGGCCCGCGCAAGCGTACTTATGCATGGCCAGACTCCGGTCGATTGCAGTTGACCATCCACATCGCGCCGTAGCGGTCGGTCAGCATTCCGAAGCGCAATGCCCACGACGTTTCGCCGATCGGCATCGTCACCTTGCCGCCTTCGCCGAGCGCCGCGAACAGGCGCTCGGCCTCTTCGGGCTCATCGACGCTGAGCGACACCGCGCTGCCGTGGATGCCGGGGTACGCTTCGCCGCCCGGCGGCGTGCACCAGTCCGAACCCATCAGCACGGCATCGCCGACCTGCAGCCGCACGTGGGCAATCAGGTTCTTCGCCTCCGGCGGCAAGTTCGAGGGGCCCGGCATTTCGCCGAAAGTCACCTTCATCGCGATCCTGCCGCCGAGACACCTGGCGTAGAAATCGAACGCTTCCGCGGCCTGGTTTTCGAAGAACAGGTAATTGGCGAGTTGCATGGGGTTTTCCTCGGTGGGTAGACGGGATCGGGTCTGGCGGTGACCGGGGTCCGATCCGCGGTGGGTTCGATTTGACGACGATTGGCGAGGCGGAGAATCGACAAACCGGCGCCGGCAGCGCTCGGGCCGCCGAAGAGTCGGTCGCCTGCAGGTGCCTTTGCAGGAGCGCGCCTGCGCGCGAAAAGAACCGCCAAAGGTCCATGATGCCGGCAGGCCGCGCATGCAACAAGCGCGCGTGGAGAAGTGATTCGGGGAAACGACCTGCGCGCGAGGAAAAACCGGATTCCTAGCCGCCGGCCATGCGCTCGGCTGTGTCTTCATCGGGCGGCACCATGATCGCGTGCGGATGCGCGTGCGCCTGCTTGCGGATCGCCTCGATTTCCGGCGTGTTCCATCCGCACGCCAACCCCCACGCGAAGAATCCGGTTGCGACCACGGCGACGATCAGGAGGTCCCAGCCGTAGGGCAGGTAACCGTGGCCGCCGAACTTCGTGCTGCCGGCCCATGACAGCGCGGCGATCGCGGGGAGGTAGAAGATCAGCCACG
Organism: Rhodanobacteraceae bacterium; assembly: GCA_036278635.1. Classification (GTDB taxonomy): domain Bacteria; phylum Pseudomonadota; class Gammaproteobacteria; order Xanthomonadales; family Rhodanobacteraceae; genus 66-474. The sequence continues at coordinate 1,120 of DASUKQ010000140.1, read as the reverse complement.
CCGCGCCGCGCACCTGGCGCATGAGGTCGGCGCTTCCCTTGTGCGCCGCGTACCACAGCCAGATCGGCAACGCGACGACCATCAGCAGGATGATCTCGCCGGTACGCGGCCAGCGCGCCCAGTACAGCAGTTCGGTCGCAAATACGAAAGCGAGGCCGGCGACGCCCCACAGCAGCGGGATCCGCAGCGGACGATTCAATTCCGGCGCGGTGCGGCGCAGCACGCTGACGCTGACGGGACCGGTCAGGTACGAAATGATCGTTGCGACCGAAATCACTTCCGCGAGCGTCGCCCAACCGCGGAAGAAGAACATGAAGATGAAGGCGACCACGAGGTTCAGCCACATTGCCGGGCGCGGGATGCCGAAGCGTGGATGGACCTTGCCGAGGACCGCCGGCAGCGTGCCGTTGCGCTGCATGCCGTAGATCATCCGCGCGGTGGTCGCGGTGTAGGTCGCGCCGGTTCCGCTGGGGCTGATGAAGGCGTCCGAATACAGCAGCAGCGCCAGCCAATTGAGGTTCAACGCCAGCGCCAGTTGCGCGAACGGTGACGAGAAGTCCAGTGCGTACCATCCGCCCTTCGCGAGATCGGCCGGATCCATAGCGCCGAGGAACGCGACCTGCAAAAGCAGGTACACGATCGTCGCGAGCACGATCGAACCGATCACGCCGAACGGTACGCTGCGGCCCGGATTGCGCGCTTCGCCCGCGAGGTTCACCGGGCTCTGGAATCCGTTGAAGCTGAACACGATGCCGCTGATCGCCACCGCGGTCAGGATCGCCGACACGCTGTAGACGTGGCTGCCGCCATGCACGCCAACATGGAAATTTTCCGGGTGGAACGCGGTCGCCATCAGCGCGATCGCCGTCAGCGCCGGCACGATCAACTTGTAGATCGTGATCCCAGAGTTGGTCCGGGCGAACAGGTTCACGCTCCAGAAATTGAGCAGGAAGTAGCCCACCACCAGCAACGCCGCGATCCCCAGTCCCGTCGTGCTGAGTGCGCCCATGCCACCCGGCGCCTGGTGGTACAGGTTCTGGGCCCATTGCCAGGGCCATGAGGACATGTATTGCACCGAGGCTTCCGCCTCGACCGGGATGACCGAGACGATCGCGATCCA
>DASUKQ010000139.1:0-11175 GCA_036278635.1 Rhodanobacteraceae bacterium | reverse complement strand
AACGATCACGCATTCGGGTTTTGCGGCGCAGAAGGTGAAGGACGCCATCGCGGACCAATGCCGCGAACAGTTCGACATGCGTCCGACGATCCAACTGCAGCGCCCCGACGTGCGGCTGAACCTGCGCCTGCACAAGGGCAGCGCGACGTTGTCGCTGGACCTGTCCGGCGAGCCGTTGCACCGGCGCGGTTGGCGCCATGGACAGGGCGAAGCGCCGCTCAAGGAGAATCTTGCCTGCGCAATGTTGCTGCGTGCAGGCTGGCCGGAGACCTACGTGCGCGGCGGTGCACTGGTCGATCCGATGTGCGGGTCCGGCACCTTGCTGGTCGAGGCGGCGTGGATGGCGGCCGGCGTTGCCCCGGCGCTGCGGCGCGACCATTTCGGGTTCATGGGTTGGCGCGGTCACGATGCCGCGCTGTGGCAACGCCTGCACGATGCGGCTGCCGACCGCGCGCGCGAGGGATTGCGCGACTTGCGCGCGTGTTTTTTCGGCAGCGACAGCGACCCGCGCATGATCGCCATCGCGACGCATAACCTGCAGGTAGCCGGCGTCGCGGGCTTCGTGAGGCTCGACAAACGCCCGGCGGAACGCATCGAGCCTCCGCCCGGGTTCACGACGGGCCTGGTGATCACCAATCCGCCGTACGGCGAACGGATGGGCGACCTCGCGACGTTGCCAGCGCTGTACAAGGCGTTCGGCGACCGGCTGCGCGCGGCATTTGCCGGGTGGCGCGCCGCGGTGCTGACGTCGGAACCGGACCTCGAACACGCGATCGGCCTGCGGCTTGCGAAGCATTACATGCTGTTCAACGGCGCGATCGAATGCCGGCTCGCGCTGTTCGATGTCCACGCGCCCTCGGACGGCGGCCCACCGACGCCGTTGTCGCCGGGCGCGGAGATGGTCGCCAACCGGATCCGCAAGAACCTGCGGAACCTGCGCAAGGAATTGTCGCGCCAGGGCGTGACCTGTTTTCGGGCCTACGATGCGGACTTGCCGGAATACGCCGCTGCGATCGACGTGTATCGTGGCTGGCCGCAAGATGCGCCCGACATCGGCAAAGACGCGACGGCGCAAACATGGCTGCACGTCCAGGAATACGCGCCGCCCGCCAGTGTCGATCCCGGCGCAGCGCAGACGCGCTGGCGCGACCTGCAACGCGCGGCGTGCGACGCGCTCGAGGTGCCGCGTGGCCGAATGGTGCTGAAGACGCGCGCGCGTGGCCGCGGCGGCAGCAAATACGGTCGCCTTGCCGCGCGCGATGAATATCTGGTGGTGGAGGAGGGCGGACTGCGCTTTCTCGTGAACCTGCGCGACCGGCTCGATACCGGGTTGTTCCTGGATCATCGTCTGGTGCGCGCGCGCCTGCGCGACCTGGCACGAAGCCAGGATGTGTTGAACCTGTTCGCCTATACCGGCGCCGCCAGCGTGTACGCCGCCGCGGGTGGTGCGCGCAGCACCACCAGCGTCGACCTGTCGCCGGTGTACCTGGAGTGGGCATCGCGGAACCTTGCGATGAACGGTCACCGGGGCGCGGCGCACAAACTCGTGCAGGCCGACGCGATGGCGTTTTTGGGCGAGAGCCGCGTGCAGTATGGTTTGATCTATGTCGATCCGCCGACGTTCTCGAATTCCGCGCGGGCCGGCGACTTCGATGTGCAGCGTGACCACGTGGCACTGCTGCAGGCTTGCGGCAGACGCTTGCACGGCAACGGTGTCATCGTGTTTTCGAACAATTTCCGGCGCTTCCGTCTGGACGCCGAAGCCTTGTCGGGAACGTTCGTGCCGGAAGACATTGGCCACGTCAGCATTCCGTCCGACTTCGCACGCAGACCGCGCATCCACGGTTGCTGGCTGTTGCGGAAGCGTTGAAATGCGGTGTCCGTTGCAGGAATTTCAGCGGTGATTCAGTGCGTCGGCGCGAGCATGGGTTCATGAGCCATGCAGGAAAGTCCGCCATGAACATTCGTCGATCGGGACGCCGCGCGGCCTTGGCAATCGTCGTTGCAGCCGCGGCAATGTGGTTTGCGCCCGCCGCCGTCTCCCGTGTGCACGTGGGCATCGGGATCTCCGTTCCCGGCGTCGTGGTCGGCGTCGGCAACTGCTGGCGTTGCGGATACCGTGTCCCGCCACCGGTGTACTACGCGCCCGCGTATCCGCCGGTGTATTACTACCCGCGCACGGTGTATTACGCGCCGCGTCCGGTGTATTACGGGTACCGTTATTACGCGCCTTATCCGCGCGTCCATTACCGGAATTACCGTGGCCATTACGGGCACCGCGGAGGGCATCACCGCCACGGCCACTATTACGGCCACCATCGTCGCCGCGGCCACCGTTGATGCCCGGAGTGGTCAGGATCGGACGCGCTTGGCGAGCCTCGCGAACCGGGTGTGTTAAAACATCACACCCATGAAACCGCTATCCGATCCTCTCCTGAACGACCACCACGGTGGCGAAGCCGCGATCGACCTGCATTCGATCCGCACGTTTCTGCGGCAGTGGTTGCGTGACCCGGTCAAGATGGCTTCGGTCACGCCGTCGGGGCGCCAGCTGGCGCAACTGATGGTGGCGCAATTGAAGGAGGGGACTTCCCGCGTTGTGGAGATCGGAGCGGGCACCGGGGTGTTCACGCGCGCGTTGCTGGATTACGGCATTGCGCCGTCCCGCTTGCTTGTCATCGAAATCAATCCCGACCTTGCCGGTTTCCTGCAGGAGCGCTTCCCCGGAGTCGCCGTGGCGTGCGCGGATGCCCGCGATCTCGAGGGGCTCGCCGAAGATCATGGCTTGCTCGCGGATGGCAAGCTGGATGCAGTGGTCAGCGGGCTCGGGATGCTGTCCATGAACAGCGAAATGCGCGTCGCAATCCTGCGCGCCGCGTTCGCGGTGCTCGGTGACGACGGCCGCCTCATCCAGTTCACCTACGGGCCGGCCAGCCCGATCAGGCGGCGCGAACGGGATGCCCTGGGCCTGCGCGTCAAACGCGCGGGCGCCACCATGCGCAATCTGCCGCCCGCGGCGGTGTATGTCTACCAGCGGCTCAAGTCGCGGGAGATCGCCAGCGTCAGGCAGCCGTCGCCCGGAGCGGCGCTTCTTCACTCGAGTGGCAGCGAGTAGTGGCGCATGCCGGCGTCGCTGCGATACCCGAGCGATTCGTAGAGTGCCTGGGCGGCGCGGTTGTCGTCCGCCGTTTCCAGGGTCAGGCGCAACGCACCGCTGGTGCGCCCGAGCTCGCGCGCGGCAGCCATCAGGGCTCGTGCGACACCGCGGTTCCGGAACCCGGGGACCACGAACAGGTCGTTGAGCACCCAGGTCCTGCGCATCGACACGGAAGAGAACGATGGATACAACTGGGTGAACCCGAGCGGCTGGCGATCCCCGGCGTGCCGTGCCAGGAGGATCTCCGATTCGTGGTGCGCGAGGCGCGCCTCGACAAACGCACGCGCGCCGCCAAGGTCGGAAAGTTGTCGATAGAACACGCGGTACGCGTCGAACAGCAGCGTCAACGCGTCGAGGTCCGCGCGTGTTGCGCGGGATACCTCGATGGGCATGGAATGCCCGGTTGGCGGAGTGGTCATGTGACGTGTCGTGGAGGAAACCACGATCATGGCGACGCACCGCAGGCGTGCGCAAGCCCACGGTGCGTCCGCGAGACGATCGCCGTCAGTTCTGGGTTTTCACCCAGTTTTCGTACCGCGCGCGGCTGACCGCGTTGCCGCCCCCGCTCGCGTACAGGAAGTCGCTGTCCAGCGGCGGGTACGCCTGGGCCTCGGCCTGGCTGATGCGGCCATCGCCATTGGTATCCAGCGACGTGAATGCCGGCGGCGGGCCGTAACTCTTCACGTTTTCCGGCATCCCCGCGTTGACGGTCAGCGTTCCGTTCTGGATCGGGTAGGTCGCGGTCGATTTGGTGCCCTGGTAGAACTGCCCGGACATCCCCTGCTGCTGCGATGGAGGCGGCATCGGTTGCTGCTGCGATGGGGGTGCCATCGGCGCGGCGGGCGGTGCCGGAGGTGGTGGCGGCATTTGGGTCGTCGGCGGGGCCGGCGGCGTCGCCGGTGGCTGGAGTGCAGGCGGCGGCGGAGGAGGGGGCGGGGGCACTTGCCCGGTGGTTTGCTGCCCGGGCAGGGCCTGTGCCGTCGCGATCGACGTGATGCCGAACAGGGCAAACGCGATCGCGCCTGCAAGGGACATACGGATCGAACGTTGCGTGCTCATGGGAGACTCCTTTCGGGATGCGGCGCGAAACGCCGGCTGCGCTTGATTGGGACCCTGCGGAGACCGGCAGGTTCGCTGCGTGCGCGGATGACGATCAGCATGCATTCAAGTGCGTGACGGGGACGTCATTGCCCTCGGGCGCGGTTCACGCGGCCTTGCTGCGCACCGCGAGGGTTTCGAGCAATTCACCTGCGGCGCGCAGGCGGTCCGTCGCTTCCGGCAGTTCCATCGCGACGCGCAGCTTGTCCTGGCCGTCCAGCCTGTAGATGCGCGGTTGTTGCTGGATCAGCCGGATGATCGTGGCCGGATCGACGCCCGGCCTGGGCTGGAACGTGACGCGGCCGCCGGCGGCGCCGAGGTCCAGCTTGCGGATGCCGAGTGCCGCGGCGCGAAGTTTCAGCGCGGCGACGGCGAACAGGTTTTTCGCCTGTTGTGGCAGCAAGCCGAATCGGTCGATCATCTCGACCTGCAGGTCGCGCAGGGCGTCGTCGTCGTGGGCGCTGGCGATGCGCTTGTACAGCGTCAGGCGGGCGTGCACGTCGGGGAGGTAGTCGTCCGGAATCAATGCCGGAAGGTGCAATTCGACGTCGGCGCCGCTTTCGCCATCGAGGTCGAAGTCGGGCACCTTGCCCGAGCGCAACGCGCCCACCGCGCGTTCCAGCAGCTCGTTGTACAGCGCGAAACCGATCGCTTCGATCTGGCCCGACTGCGCCTCGCCCAGCAGCTCGCCCGCGCCGCGGATTTCCATGTCGTGGGTGGCCAGCGTGAAGCCGGCGCCGAGTTCCTCCAGCGACTCCAGCGCGGCCAGGCGCTTCCCGGCGTCGGCCGTCATGGCCTTGCGATCGGGCACGATGAGGTAGGCGTAGGCGCGGTGGTGGGAGCGGCCCACGCGGCCGCGCAACTGGTGCAACTGCGCGAGGCCGAAGCGATCGGCGCGGTCGATCACGATGGTATTGGCAGTCGGCACGTCGATGCCGGACTCGATGATCGTCGTGCACACCAGCACATTGAAGCGCTGTCGGTGGAAGTCCAGCATCGCCTGTTCCAGCTCGCGCGCGTGCATCTGGCCGTGGGCGACACGGATGCGCGCATCGGGAATCAGGGCGGCTAGCTCGCGCGCGGTGCGCTGGATGCTGTCGATCGAATTGTGCAGGAAGTAGACCTGTCCGCCACGCGCCAGTTCGCGCTGGAAGGCTTCGCGGATCAGCGCCGGCTCGTATTGCGCCACCAGCGTCTTGATCGCCATGCGCGCGGCCGGTGGCGTCGCGATGATCGAAAGGTCGCGCATCCCGCTCATTGCCATGTTGAGGGTGCGCGGGATCGGGGTCGCGGTCAGGGTCAGCAGGTCGACTTCGGCGCGCAGCTTCTTCAGCTGTTCCTTGTGGCGCACGCCGAAGCGGTGCTCCTCGTCCACGATCACGAGTCCCAGATCGTTGAATTTCACGTCGGGCTGGAGCAGTTTGTGGGTGCCGACCACGATGTCGAGCTTGCCGTCGGCGAGACGCTGCAGGGCGTCCCCGGCCTCCTTCTTCGCCCGGAAACGCGACAGCAGTTCCACCCGGATCGGGAAATCGGCCAGGCGGTCACGGAAATTGTCGAAGTGCTGCTGGGCAAGCAGGGTGGTCGGGACCAGCAGCGCGACCTGCTTGCCGGCACTTGCGACCGCGACCGCGGCGCGCAGCGCAACCTCGGTCTTGCCGAACCCGACATCACCGCAAATGACGCGGTCCATCGGCTGCGGGGCCGCAAGATCGGCCAGCACCGCGTCGATGGCGGCTTCCTGGTCGGGGGTTTCCTCGAACGGGAAGCCCTCGGCGAAGCGGGTGACCATGGCGCGGTCGAAATCGATCGCCTTGCCCTGGCGTGCGGCGCGGCGGGCGTGGATGGCCAGCAGCTCGGCCGCAACGTCGCGCACCTTTTCCGCGGCCTTGCGCTTGGCGCGTTGCCACGCTTCGCTGCTGAGCGAGTGCAGCGGTGCGGCTTCGTCACTCGCGCCGCTGTAGCGGCTCACCAGCGCGAGCTGCGCGACCGGCACGTACAACTTGTCGCCGCGCGCGTACTCGATCGCGAGGAATTCGCCGGGCATGCCGCCGACATCCAGCGCGACCAGACCGAGGTAGCGACCCACGCCGTGGTCGACGTGCACGATCGGTGCACCGATTTCGAGTTCCGTGAGGTCGCGCAGGATCGCTTCGGGGTCGCGCTCGGCCGTGCGGCGGCGCTGGCGGTCGTGGCGCGTGCGTTCGCCGAGGAGCTCCCGTTCGGTCAGGACCGCGAGGGCGGGTTGCGGCAACATGAAGCCGCGTTCCAGTGGTGCGACGGTGAGGGCAACCCTTGACGCCTGTGCCTGCGATCCTGGAACCGCCGTCCGGCCTGCGTCGGCGGGCAGGGCCAGGAATTCCGGCCACGAAGCAGTCGTTTGCGGCTGCAGCGGCGTGCCGGTCAATTGCTCGATCAGGGCTTCGCGCCGGCCCGCGGAATCGGCGGCGATCAGGATGCGCACGTCCGGATGCGCGCCCTGCCAAGCGGACAGGCGTTGCGGAAAGCTGCCCGCGGCCGCACCCTCTGCCGACAGATCCGGCGCCGGTGCCGTACCGGTGTCGGCGGCACGGCTGTCGCCGGCGTCCACGAGATCGATGCGCAGCACCTTGTTCAAGCGTTCGCGCAGTGATTGCGGCGGCAGGTACAACTCCGTCGGCGGCAGGATCGGGCGCTCGATGTCGTGGGCGCGCTGGTCGTAGCGGTCGCCGGTCTGCACCCAGAATTGTTCAGCCGCATCCAGCGCGCCCCGGCCGACGACGAACAGGGCGTCCTCGCCGAGGTAATCGAACAGCGTTTCGGTGGCCTCGAAAAACAGCGGCAAATAATACTCGATGCCGCCCGGCGTGATGCCGCGCTTCATGTCCTGGTACAGCGGGCAGCGCCGGACATCGATGGGAAAACGCTCGCGCAGGCGATCGCGGAACGCGCGCATCGCCTCGTCGGTCAGCGGGAACTCGCGCGCCGGCAGCAGCTTGACCGCGTCGACCTGGTGGAGCGAGCGCTGCGTGTCGGGATCGAAGGCCCGGATCGATTCCACCGCGTCGTCGAACAATTCGATGCGGTAGGGCTCGGACGCGCCCATGGGAAACACATCCAGCAGTGCACCGCGTACGGCGAACTCGCCATGTTCGCCGACCTGCGGGACATGCCGATAACCGCTCGCCTCCAGCCGGCGCTGTTCGCTCGCGAGATCCAGTCGTTCGCCGCGCGCCACTGCAAGGCCAGACCCGGCAATGTGCGAGCGCGGCGCCAGCCGCTGCATCAGCGTCGCGACCGGGACCACCAGCACGCCGCTGCGTGTCGCGGGCAGGCGGTACAGCGTGTCGATGCGCTGTGAAACCAGTTGCGGATGCGGAGCGAACAGGTCGTAGGGCAGGGTCTCCCAATCGGGGAAGTGCAGGACTTGCAGATCGCCCGCGAACACCTCGAGTTCGTCTTCCAGGGTGCGCGCGCCACGACTGTCGGCGGTGACCGCGACGATGACGCCCTCGCGTGCCCGCGCCGCCTCGCACAACAGCAGCGCCAGGGAGGATCCGGCCGGCTCGCGCCAGTCGCGACGGCCGGGGCTGCGGGGAAGGGCGGGAATGGGGATGTCGAATGGGGGCATGGGCGTGATTTGGGCAAAGCAGAACACTGCCGGGCGTGCGCAACACGCCAGCAGGAACGCAAGGGATCGATCTTAGCAGCGCATGCGCGAGCTCAGGGCTCGAAGCGCACCTCGAGGACCGCGGGCTCGTCGGAGCGCATGATCGTCGCGCCGAGTTCCCGACACAGATTCAGCATCCGCGCGTTGTCGGCACGCACGCAACCGCGCAGGGTCGTCAGTCCGCGGCGCCGGGCTTCGGCGAGCAGCGTGCGCATCAGGCGGGCGCCGATGCCGTGTCCGGAAACCGCCTTGCCGACGATCAACCCGAACTCGGCTTCGAGCGCACCGGGCCGATCGACGTGAAGGTCGGCGACCGCGCGGATTTCGCCTGCGTCGTCCACGACGAATGCGGCATCGCGTTCGGGGTCCAGGCCGCGAACCTGCGCCTGCACCGAGGCCGGCAATTCCCGCGAGCGATAGAAGAACCGGTATTCGATTTCCCTGGGGGTGAGCCTGAGGAAGGCACGGCGCAAGGCCTCCAGGTCATCGGGTCGGAGCGGGCGCAGCACGAAACGGCGTCCGTCGTCGAGCCGGATGGTTTCGGTGCATTGCGGAGGATCGTCGGTCGTCAAGCTGCTGGTCGCGGCATGTCGAAGCCGCTGTCGTGGAAAGTCGGGCGATGGAGATCCTGGCCATGGATGGCGCCTTGATGGCCGTCCGGGACACGGTGGTGCAAACCTGCTTATGCTGCTGCGTACGGCGCGCCCCAATCGAAGCAGCTTTTGTGAAAAGTCAGGCCATGGATGGCCGTTCTGGTGTCAAGCCTCAAGTTGCTCCCGGTTTCAAAAGCAATGGAACGAAGCCGCCATCACGGACGATGGCACAACCTAATGTATCCAGCCGCCGACTCCCACCCCGATACTGATGTTCGGATGTCCCTGGCGCATTTCCTCGGGGGTCCATCGATGCATCCCTTCGCTGTGTACCAGCGCGAAGGTGTAGGGGGCACGCCCCACTTCTCCCTGGCGGGCGCCATCCAGCAGGCCGCGCATTGTCACGAGCGTACCCGGCGGAAAATTCATGGGTTCGACGAAACCCGGCACGATCGCGAGAAAGCGTCCAGTCGCCGGTTCCTTCAGGCGGGGGCGCTGTGACGAGTCCAGCGGGTAGGCGAGGATCTCGACCTCGCTGTGGTCGGCAAAATTGTGCACCCCGATGACTTCGCCGCCCCAGACGACTTCCAGGTTCCGGAAATTGCCGGGCGCGGTGGCGACCTGCTGCGGCGTGGCGACGACGCTGGAGGGACCGCCGGTCTTGTAGATCGGCGCAGGGGCGCACGCCACGATCGCCACGGGCAGGGCAAGGGCCAGCAACAGCCGGGTCATTCGGTTCCGGAACGCTCGCATGACCATGCTCCAACGCGGAAGGCTGTCGAGGAGGATAGCCAGAAAACCTCGTCTCCGCGCGCTTCGACCGGGACCACGTTCATTTGCCGCACAGCCAGCGCAAGCGCTGCGAGGCTCGCGGTGATTGCGCGAGCAGGTGGAGCAGTGCCGGCAACATCCCGATCAGCGTGGCATCGAGTCGCCAGGGCGGATTCGCGATCAGCATCCCGCAGCCATTCAGTCGCAGCGGCGAGTCGTCGGGCTGTACCATCAGTTCCGCGACCAGCGCCCGCTCGAACGGCCCCCGCGCCAGATGGCGGTGGAATGGCGCGATCGTCCGGTGCGACTTGATCGGGTACCACACCGCGAACACGCCATTCGGCCAGCGCGCGTGCGCTTTCGCGAGCGCGGCTTCGACGGCGGTGAAGTCGTCTGACTGGACTTCGTACGGTGGATCGATCAATACCAGTCCGCGCTTCTCTTTCGGCGGAAGCAACGCGTTCAATGCCGCATAACCGTCGCGCGCGTGGACGTGCACGCGACGGTCGTCCCGGAACAGCGCGCGCAGGGCCGTTGCCTGCTCGTCGTCCAGTTCGCACAGTACCAAGCTGTCCTGCGACCGCAACGCGTTGGCCGCGAGCCATGGCGATCCGGGATAGGCCTGCAACGTGCCGTCGGCGTTGCAGGCGCGTACCGCATCGACGTAACGCTGCAACGGTGCCGGCAGGTTTGGTGCGTCGAACAGGCGTGCGATCCCGTCGCGCCATTCGCCGGTTTTCTCCGCTTCGACCGCGTCAAGCGAATAGCGCCCACGTCCCGCGTGCGTATCGACGCAGCACAACGGCTTGTCCTTGGCGGTCAACGCGTCCAGCAACGCCGTCAGGATCACGTGCTTGAACACGTCCGCGAAATTGCCGGCGTGGAAGGCGTGGCGGTAGTTCATTCCGCCAGCGTAGCGGCTTTCCGGCGGAGCGCAGGCGTTGTCAGTGCACGTCGACCATGATCGTGGTCGGGTCGAGGTCGTGCCAGATCACGGGTCGCGCACGATACAGCTTCGGCAACTTGCGTTGCAGCGCGACGACCTTGGGGGCGTCGTTGATCGCGATGTACAGCGCATCGGGATGCAGGCGCGCGTAGTCCTGGTGGTAGTCCTCGGCCGGGTAGAACGCCTTGAAAGGAACAACCTGTGTCACGATCGGCCTTGCGTAAACGTGCGCGGCGGCGAGTTGCGCGATGTAGGCTCTCGCGATTTTTTGCTGTTGCGGGTTGGCGTAGAAGATCACGCCGCGATACTGGCTGCCGGTGTCCGGGCCCTGGCGATTCGACTCGGTCGGGTTCGTCGCGGCGGTGAAATACACACGCAGCAACTGACCGTAACTGACCTTCGACGGGTCGTAGGTGATCTCGACGGTTTCGGCGTGGCCCGTATCGCCTTCGCCGACGCGTGCGTAATTCGCGGTGGCTTTCGAGCCGCCGGAATAGCCCGACGTCACGTTGAGAACCCCGGGCACGTGCTCGAACACCCATTGCAGGCCCCAGAAGCAGCCGCCGGCCAGCACCGCTTTGGCGGTTCCGGTATGCGCCGCCAACGGGGCATCGACCCTGGGCGCGGGCGTCGGTCGCGCCGTCGAGTCGTTACCGGCCGCGGGGGCACAGGCTGCGACGAACAGCATCGTCAGGGTGGCGAGTATCGGGCTGGCAGCCCGCAGCAGGCGAGGTTTGGACATGGATTGGATTCCTTGTCCCGGTTGGGTTCTACAAGTGTATTCGCGCCGAGCTGCCGAATGGTTACATGTCGCCCTGGTGCTGCCGAAGACCAGGATGAACAGGAGCCGGTTGTTTGAATGTCGTGCGCCAGCGAATGGATCGTCACCGCCGTTCCTGGCTACGCTCGCGCGGCAACGCTCGCGCGTCCGCGCACCAGCAGCGGACCGATCGCCGCGAGG
>DASUKQ010000138.1:0-14297 GCA_036278635.1 Rhodanobacteraceae bacterium | reverse complement strand
GTGGACGCGCTGGCGCCGGGCGAGTCCGCGGCGATCATCCTGGATCGCACGCCGTTTTATGCCGAATCCGGCGGGCAGGTCGGTGACACCGGTGCGCTGGAGCACGCCCAAGGGCGCTTCCTCGTCCACGACACGCAGAAGTTTGGCGGCCAGTTCCACGGCCACATCGGCGCGTGGAAGGGCGATGCGCCGCTGCGTGTCGGCGACGCCGTGCTTGCGCGTGTCGATGGCGCGCGCCGACAGGCCACCGTGCTGAATCATTCGGCGACGCATCTTTTGCATGCCGCGCTGCGCGAAACGTTGGGCGAGCACGTGATCCAGAAGGGTTCGCTGGTCGCGCCGGACCGTCTGCGCTTCGATTTCTCGCATTTCCAGCCGGTCAAACCGGACGAGTTGCGTCGCATCGAGGATCGCGTCAACGAGCAGATCCGCCGCAACGACGCCGCGGATATTCGCCTGATGGCCTATGACGAAGCCATTGCCTCCGGTGCGATGGCGCTGTTCGGGGAAAAATACGGCGATGAAGTGCGCGTGCTGCGCATGGGCGATTTCTCGACCGAGTTGTGCGGCGGCACCCATGTCGCGCGCACCGGCGACATTGGCCTGTTCAAGATCGTGTCCGAATCGGGCGTCGCCTCGGGCGTGCGCCGCATCGAGGCCGTGACCGGCGCGGGGGCGATGGCGCATGTCGTCGCGGAAGAGCAGTCCTTGCGCGAAGTCGCAGAGCTGTTGTCGTCAGGCTCGGGCGAAGCCGCCGACAAGCTGCGGCACCTGCTCGACCGGCAGAAAAAGCTGGAACGCGAACTCGAGTCCATGAAAACCAGGGCGGCGGGTGCCGCGACCGACGATCTTGCCGCGAACGCAAAAGACGTCGCGGGAATCAAGTTGGTGGCCGCGCGCGTGGACGGCATGGACGCCAGGGCGTTGCGCGAGGCCGTCGACGGGTTGAAGCGGAAACTCGGGAATTGCGTGGTGCTGCTCGCCGCGGGACTGAATGGCAAGGCGTCGCTGGTCGGCGGTGTCGGTGGCGCGGCGCTCGGCAAGGTCAAGGCCGGCGAGATGGTCTCGCACGTGGCGCAGCAGATCGGTGGCAAGGGAGGTGGCCGGCCCGACATGGCGCAGGGTGGAGGTGCCGATTCTCCAGCGCTGGACCGCGCGTTGGACGGGTTGCCCGGGTGGCTGAAAAATTTGCTGCATTGAGCTGCGAACCGTGCCAGAAGTCATGCCGACTTCGTTGCACAGGTCGCGCCGGTTCAGATATGCTCGCGGGGCATCGATCGCCCCCTGCACCGGTCTAGTGTGGGTGATGGAGGAACCTGAACGTCGGCGGCTCGCCTGCGCCTGTTCGCGATCGCCCAGTCACACCGTAGCTGTGCAATCCGGAGGGGAACGCGCAGTTCGGTTTCGGGTCCAATAACCCGAATACATGGAGTTCAGTCATGTTGATTTTGACCCGCCGCGTGGGGGAGACCCTGATGATCGGCGACCAGGTGACGGTCACCGTATTGGGCGTCAAGGGCAACCAGGTACGCATCGGCATCACGGCACCCAAGGACATCGCGGTACATCGCGAAGAGATCTACCAGCGCATCAAGCAGGAACATGAGGCTGGAGTGGTCCCCGCCTCACCGGAAACCGACGAGTCCACGCAGCGCGATGCAACCAACGGGTAATGCAGGCGCGCGCGCTTTACCGATGCGGGTTTCGCATTTATCCTGACCGACCGGGTCGCGGTCGTCGGCGGGGGGCTTCGTGTTGCCGGAATCCGTGCTTCGCGGCAGGGAGAAGTCCAGGAGCAGCCGCCCCGAGCGCAGCGAGGGGTGAGGCTCATGGATGAGCCGAACATATCTCGAACGGTGCTGCGGTTCGCGTGAACGACTCTTGCTACACTTTGTCAGATTGAAATCCGGAGAAGTGCCCGAGTGGCTGAAGGGGCTCCCCTGCTAAGGGAGTATCGGGTTTATAGCCTGATCGAGGGTTCGACGAATTCGTCGGGAACGAATTCGGACGCCGCAGGCGGCCCCGAGCGCAGCGAGGGGTGAGGCTCATGGATGAGCCGAACATATCCCGAATGATGTGCCGATTTGCCGGGAGTCTCTTGATACACTCTTGCGTTGCTTGATCCACAATCCGGAGAGATGCCCGAGCGGCCGAAGGGGCTCCCCTGCTAAGGGAGTATCGGGTTTATAGCCTGATCGAGGGTTCGAATCCCTCTCTCTCCGCCATTCAAGCGTTGACGCTTTTGCCGTGGACCGCGATAATTTGCGGCCCTTCGCTGGAAGTTGTGACGCCCGCGGATGGTTGTTTCATGCGCCCGTAGCTCAGCTGGATAGAGTACCAGGCTACGAACTTGGTGGTCGGGAGTTCGAATCTCTCCGGGCGCGCCATGCAACGGTGAAGCCGGCGGGCAATCCCTGCCGGCTTCGTCGTTTCCGCGTTGAGGATCGTGCGTCGCGTCGCGCATTGACCGCTGCGAGGGCGCAACCGTACCATGGCCTGCCGCGTCCGGATTTCGGTGGCGGCATCGCATCGGGGTATAGCTCAGTCTGGTAGAGCGCCAGCTTTGGGAGCTGGATGTCGGGGGTTCGAATCCCTCTGCCCCGACCAATGACAAAAAATCGGGCCCTTGTGGCCCGTTTTTGTCATTGGTTGAGCTGAGGATGAGAACTGTCGCCTTCGCGAGAAGGCGACGTTCGACTGCGAAGCCAGGGATGGCGAAGCGAACATCGCGAAGCGATGGCCCGAAGGGCGAGCGCCAGGAAGGCGCGAGTCATCCCTCTGCCTCGACCAATGTTGGTGCGATCATCCCTGATCGCTGCCTTGATGCAGCAAATAACTGTGGCCGGGATGAGCCCCGTTGTCCGCGGCACCAGAACGGCCATCCCGGGCCTGACTTTCCACAACAGCTTGCACTTGGCCGCCGCTGGAATAGCAGACTTGCCGTGAGCGGTCTCGAGTTGGCGCGCCCGACTGGAATCGAACCAGCAACCGTCGGCTTAGAAGGCCGATGCTCTATCCAATTGAGCTACGGGCGCGTCGCTGCGCATTCTCGCATTGAACCCTCGATGGTGCGACTATCCGGTCAACTCCCATGCCGCTTCGTCGCCCGTGGGGCGAATTCATCCCGATCGGGCCTGAATCGAGCCGTGCGCCACGATGCAGCCTCGGCATGCATGCATTAGGATCGGTGCCAACCCGGTCCATTGCCGAAGACGAGGGAAGACGGCCATGCGATTCATCCGCGCGTTCATCCTGTGGCTGGTGATCTTCGTGATCGCCGGTGCTATTTTCATCTGGAGCGGCACCTACAACGTTGGCGCGGATTCGCCGCATTGGGGCGTCACGAAGTATCTGATCGGCGAGGTGCGCGAGCGCTCGATCGACTTGCGCTCGGCGGACATCAAACCGCCCGCGCTGGACGATCCCGCGTTGGTCAAGCTGGGCGCCGAACATTATTCGGAGATGTGCGTCGGCTGTCACCTCGCGCCGGGTGTGGGCCATTCGGACCTGCGCGAGGGCTTGTACCCGAAACCGCCCAACCTCACGCGCTTTGCGCCGCGCCCCGCGGAGGCTTTCTGGGTCATCAAGCACGGGCTGAAGATGACCGGGATGCCGGCGTGGGGCGAGAGTCACGACGACCATGAAATCTGGGCGCTGGTCGCGTACCTGCAGAAGCAGCCGAAAATGGGTGTTGTCGAGTACCGGCAGCTTGCCGGTCATGGAGCGGGGATGGGCGACCACGGCCATGACCATGGCCACGGCATACGGAGCGAACCGGCGCGGGCTTCATCGTCGGGTGTCGCCTCGCCGGCATCGTCCGCCACCGCTCCGGTCCCGGCTTCGAGCGCGGGCCACTGACCGGCAGCGGTCCTCGCCTCCGGGACGGGATTGAACTGTCTTCGTCGCGGGCCGGCGTTGCGGCGGCGCGGCATCGCGCCTCGTGCGGCCTGTGGATGGCAACCCTTGACCCTGGACCAAGGTCAAGGGTTAGCATGGAGGCATGGACACACAATCATCGCGACATCTCACCATCGGTTCCGTCGCACGCCGTGCCGGCGTCGGCATCGACACCATCCGCTACTACGAGCGCCAGGGCCTGTTGCCGCCGCCGCCGCGGCGTGCGTCCGGCTATCGCGACTACGGCGAGGCCGCGATCGAACGATTGCGGTTCATCCGGCGGTCCAAGGATCTCGGTTTCACGCTGGATGAAATCCGCGAACTGCTGGCGTTGTCGTCGGACCGGGAACGCGGTGTCCGCGACGTCAAGCGTCGCGCCGAGACACGGCTCGCCGGGGTCGAGGACCGCATCCGTGAATTGCAGAAAGTCCGTCGCGGCCTGAAGCAGCTGATCGCGGCGTGCCCCGGCCACGGGCCGCTGGAGCACTGCCCGATCCTGCGCGCGCTGGGCGGGGAGGCGAATCCATGAACGCGCACGCGCAAGGCCATGGACATCCGCCGCCGGCGGAGGCACCCGTACACGACGTGACCGACCCGGTTTGCGGCATGACGGTGGACCCGGACACATCGAAACATCGGGCCGAGCACGCTGGCCAGACCTACCACTTCTGTTCGGCGCGCTGCCGCGAAAAGTTCCTGGCCGATCCGGACCGATATCTTGCCGGCGACGCGGATACTCGCCGCCACGCTGGCGCGGACGCGCCGGCCGGCACGATCTACACCTGTCCGATGCATCCCGAGGTACAGCAGATCGGTCCCGGGCATTGCCCGATATGCGGCATGGCGTTGGAACCGATGTTGCCCATTGCGGGCGATGACGATGACGGCGACGTGCGCGCGATGGCGTGGCGGTTCTGGATCCTCGTTGCGCTCACGATTCCGGTGGTGGTGGTGGCAATGGGCCCGCACCTGTTCGGTTGGCACTTGCCCGCGCCGTGGGGCGGGATTGCGCGTTGGGTCGAGGCGGTGCTCGCGACCGTGGTGGTGCTGTGGGGTGGCGCGTCGTTCTTTGCGCGCGGGTGGCGTTCGCTGAAGCCGTGGAACCCCAACATGTACACGCTGATCGCGCTGGGCACCGGGGTGGCCTGGGTGTACAGCGCGGTGGCGTTCCTGTTGCCAGGCTTGTTTCCTGCCGGGTTCCGGGACGCGCACGGGCAGGTCGGGGTGTATTTCGAATCGGCGGCGGTGATCGTCACGCTGGTGACGATGGGCGACTTCCTGGAGTTTCGCGCCCGGCGGCGCACCGGTTCGGCGTTGCGCGCGTTGCTCGATCTTGCGCCCCGGACGGCACGCCGGATCGCAGCCGACGGCAACGAAACCGACGTGCCGCTCGACGACGTACAACCCGGTGACGTGCTGCGGGTACGCCCCGGCGAAAAAGTGCCCGTCGACGGCGAGGTGATCGACGGCACGAGCCACGTGGACGAGTCCATGCTGACCGGCGAGCCGATGCCGGTCGCGAAGACACGTGGCGACCGCGTGACCGGTGCCACTGTCAACCAGGATGGCGCGCTGACGATGCGCGCCGACAAGGTCGGAGCCGAGACCATGTTGTCGCAGATCGTCGCGCTGGTGGCCAAGGCGCAACGCAGCAAGGCGCCCCTGCAGAGGGTTGCCGATCGCGTCTCGTGGTGGTTCGTGCCGACCGTGGTCGTCATTGCGGTGCTGGCCTTCGTCGTGTGGGTCGCCGTTGGACCGGATCCGAAACTGACGCATGGGTTGATCGCCGCGGTGTCGGTGTTGATCATCG
This sequence comes from Rhodanobacteraceae bacterium, assembly GCA_036278635.1. Taxonomy (GTDB): domain Bacteria; phylum Pseudomonadota; class Gammaproteobacteria; order Xanthomonadales; family Rhodanobacteraceae; genus 66-474. The sequence goes on along the minus strand of DASUKQ010000138.1, from coordinate 8,590 downwards.
CCTGTCCGTGTGCGCTGGGCCTGGCGACGCCGATTTCGATCATGGTCGCCAGCGGGCGCGGTGCGCAGGCCGGCGTGCTGTTCCGCGATGCCGCGGCGATCGAGGCCCTGCGCGATGTCGATACGCTGGTGGTGGACAAGACCGGCACGCTGACCGAAGGCCGGCCGTCTTTGCGCGGGGTGGAAGTGCTCGGCGATATCGACGCGCAGCGGGCGCTGACGCTGGCCGCCGCGCTGGAGCGTCCCAGCGAACATCCGCTGGCGCAGGCGATCGTTGCGGCAGCGCAGGAACGCGGTATCGCGATTCCCACGGTGGAGCATTTCGAGACCGTGACCGGGCAGGGTGTGCGCGGACGCGTCGAAGGGCACGGCGTTGCGCTCGGCAACGCGGCCCTGATGCGCGGGACGGGCGTGGAGCCGACCAAGGACACCGAAGTACGCGCCGACGCGTTGCGCGGCGAGGGTGCGACCGTGATGTTGCTGGCGGTCGACGGTGCGGCGGCGGCGTTGCTGGCCGTGGCGGATCCGGTCAAGTCCGATACCCCGGAAGCATTGGCGAGCTTGCGCGCGGAAGGTCTCCGGATCGTGATGCTGACCGGCGACAACCGGACCACAGCGCAGGCGATCGCCCGCAAGCTCGGCATCGACGACGTGCACGCGGATGTCTCGCCGGCCGACAAGGCCGCGGTGGTCGGCGCATTGCAACGCGAAGGCCGCAACGTCGCGATGGCGGGTGATGGCATCAATGACGCCCCGGCGCTGGCCGCGGCGGACGTCGGCATCGCGATGGGGACCGGGACCGACGTGGCGATGGAAAGCGCGCAGGTGACGCTGGTGCGTGGCGAGTTGTCGGCGATCGCGCGGGCCCGCGCGTTGTCCCAGGCCACGGTGCGCAACATCCACCAGAACCTGTTCTTCGCGTTCGTGTACAACTCGATCGGCATTCCGATCGCCGCCGGGGTCCTGTATCCGTGGTTCGGGATCACCTTGTCGCCGATGATCGCGGCACTGGCGATGAGCCTGTCGTCGGTGTCGGTGGTGTCGAATGCAATGCGCCTGCGAGGTGTGTCGCTCGACGCTCCGCGCACCGAGGCACGGCGAAGTGTGCCTCGAACCGCATCACCATCCGCGTGAAACGAAACGCCGCGCGGATCGCTCCGCGCGGCGCCGTTGTCATCCCGCTTCCGGGATGACCGGTCAGCGCACGAACAATGGCTTGTTGAGCCGCGCGATCAGGCGTTCCCGACGTGAGGTCGCGGGCACGGCATCCGCCGATTTCCGGGTGGATGTCGTTTCGAGCCGTCCGCTGGCGTGGCTGGCATTGATGTAGTCGACGACTTCCTCGTAAGGCGTGCCGGATGCCGCGGCAATCTCGTCCGGCGTGGCAGGCTGCTTCGACATCGCGGTGGCGACGCGGAAGTACCGGGGAAATTCGCGTTCGGTCTCGGGCCAGCGTGACAGTTTGTAGCGGTCGTCCCGATTCAATTCCCGGCCGAGGATGCCGGGAGTCGCGATCAGGCCCGCGTACCAGCGCAACCGCTCCAGCGGCTGCGCGGTACTGGCCGCACGGGCGGTCTTGAGTGCCTCGGAATAAATCGGCGTCCATGCCGAGGCGCGCTGCTGCAGCAAAGCGGCGAGCGGCTTCAACGAGGTCGATTCGAAGTGGTAGGTATCCTGCTCGGGATCGACCACGAGTTCGGCGCCATCCGTGCCGACGAGTTTGCGTGCGGTGGAGAAGGTGCCCAGCGCCAGCGCTTCAGCAGCGTTGACCGGTCCGACTTCTTCCGGTGCCTGGCCTGCGTCGGGTAGCGCGTGTTGCATGGCAGGCGCATCGTCGTCGGCAAGAGAGGCGTCGTCGTGCACGCCGGACAGCCACGCTTCGAGGCCTGCAGCAGTGTTGCGGGCCGCGGCCGGGGTCATCTTTTCCGAATCGAGTGTCATGTCATGTTTGCCTTGCATGTCGGCGTACCTCCTGGATCCAGTCCCCATCGGCCGGAAGCGGAAGCAACGCGCCTTCGATCCGGTAACTGCAATCTTGGTGCCAGTTTACGAAGTGACACAGGTCAAAGCGCATCTGTCGACGCACAAAGTCGTAAACAATGGTTACGCGCCCGCGTCAGACGGGCAGCGGTTCGCGTGGATGGCGCGCCTGCAGGGCCCACAGCGCCGCATAGCGGCCACCCATCGCGAGCAGTTCGGCGTGGGTGCCGCGTTCGACGACGCGGCCGCGATCCAGCACCAGGATCTGGTCGGCATCGATGATCGTCGAGAGCCGGTGCGCGACGATCAGGGTGGTGCGGCCACGCGCGATTTCGGCGAGCTCGGCCTGGATGATCTTCTCGGTGCGGGTGTCGAGCGCACTGGTGGCCTCGTCGAACACCAGGATTGCCGGGTGCTTGAGCAACGCACGCGCGATCGCGACCCGCTGCTTCTCGCCGCCGGACAGTTTCAGGCCGCGTTCGCCGACCGTGGTCTGGTAACCCTGCGGCAGCGAGAGCACGAAATCGTGGATGTGCGCGGCGCGCGCGGCGGCTTCGATTTCCTCGCGGCTGGCGTTGGTGCGGCCATAGGCGATATTGTAAAAAATCGTGTCGTTGAACAACACGGTGTCCTGCGGGACGATGCCGATTGCCGCACGCAGCGATTCCTGCGTCACGTCGCGGATGTCCTGGCCGTCGACCGTGATGCGACCGCCGCTGACGTCGTAGAAGCGGAACAGCAGGCGTGACAGGGTGGATTTTCCGGCACCGGTTTCGCCCACCACGGCGAGGGTCCGGCCGGGCGGAATCAGGAAATCGATGTCGTCGAGGATCGGACGGTCGGGGTTGTAACTGAACGAGACGTGCTCGAAGCGGACTTCGCCGCCGCGCGCCTGCAAGGATTTGGCTCCGGGTGCATCGCGCACCTCGGCGTGCTCGTCCAGCAGGCCGAACATTCTTTCCATGTCGATCACGCCCTGCTTGATCTGGCGCCAGGTGAACCCGAGCATGTTTAGCGGAATCGCGAGTTGCAGCAGCCACCCGTTGACCATCACGATGTCGCCGACCGACAGCTTGCCCGCGACCACGCCCATCGCCGCCATGGCCATCAACACCGTCAGGCCCACTGCGATCACCAGCGCCTGCGCCCCGCTCAGCACGGCCAGCGAGGTCTCGGTCTTGACCGCGGCATCTTCGTAACGGCGCAGGTCGGCGTCGTAGCGTTCGGCCTCGAATCCCTCGTTGCCGAAATACTTGACCGTTTCGTAGTTGAGCAGGCTGTCCACGGCACGCGCGTTGGCGAGACTCTCGGCTTCGTTCATCGCGCGCACGCCGGCGGTGCGCCATTCGGTGATCCAGATCGTCGCGCCGATGTAGAGCAGCATCGTGACGAGCGTCACGAGGGCGAAGCGCCAATCGAACTGGCGCAACAGCAACACGATCACGACCACGATCTCGAATAACGTCGGCACGATGTTGAACACGACCCAGCCCAGCAGGTTGTACACGCCGCGGGTGCCGCGCGAGATGTCGCGGCCGATCCCGCCGGTGTGGCGATCGAGGTGGAAGCGCAACGAAAGCTGGTGCAGGTGACGGAAGGCGTCGAGCCCGGAGGCCCGCATCGCGCGCTGGCTGACGCGCTCGAACACGGTATCGCGCAATTGTCCGAACAGCGATCCGATCAGGCGCAGCAAACCGTACAACGCGATCATCGCGATCGGCACGGCAAGCATCGCGATGCGCGGGTCGAGCTGGTCGACGATGTGCTTGAACGCGACCGGCACGCCGACGGTGGCCACCTTGGCGATCACCAGCAACGTGGCAGCCACCAGCATCCGGCCCGGGAAGTGGCGCACATACGGCCACAGCATGGTGAGCGCGCGGCGTTCGCGGGCCGGCTTGCGGACGGATTCGTTCATCGCACGATGATGGGGGCGGGGTGCCGACGGTTCCAGTGGGGACGGTCCGCGCGACGCCTCCGCTACAATTCGCGGCTGTTCCTGCCGGTCACGTGACGATGGTTTTCCGCACCCGTTTCGCCCCAAGCCCCACCGGATACCTGCACATCGGCGGTGCCCGCACCGCGCTGTATTGCTGGCTGGAGGCGCGCCATCGTGGCGGCCAGTTCATCCTGCGCATCGAGGATACCGACCGCGAGCGCTCCACCGATGCGGCGGTGCAGGCGATCCTGGACGGGATGCACTGGCTGGGTCTCGATCCGGACGAGGGGCCGTTCTACCAGACCCGGCGGATGGATCGATATCGGGAAGTCGCGCAGCAGTTGCACGATGCAGGCAAGGCTTACTGGGCGTACGAGTCGAAGGACGAGCTGGACGCGATGCGGGCGGCGATGAAGGAGCGCGGCGAGAAACCGCGCTACGACGGTCGCGCGCGTGATGCGAACCTCCCTTACCGCGATGATCCGAACCGCGTGCTGCGTTTCAGGAATCCACAGTCGGGCAGCGTGGTATTCGAGGACAAGATCAAGGGCCGGATCGAATGGGCCAACGCCGAACTCGACGACCTCGTGCTGGTGCGTTCGGACGGTTTCCCCACCTACAACTTCGCGGTGGTGGTGGATGACCTGGACATGGGCATCACCGAAGTGATCCGCGGCGACGACCACGTCAACAATACCCCGCGCCAGATCAACCTGTACCGGGCACTGGGCGCGGCGCCACCCACCTTCGCGCACCTGCCGATGATCCTGGGACCGGATGGGCAGAAGCTGTCCAAGCGGCATGGCGCGGTCGGGGTGATGCAGTACCGCGAGGACGGCTACCTGCCGCACGCGCTGCTGAACTACCTGGTGCGGCTCGGATGGTCGCATGGCGACCAGGAGATTTTTTCGATCGGGGAAATGGTCGATCTGTTCGACATTGCCAACGTCCATCATTCGGCCGCGCGTTTTGATTTCGCCAAGCTGGGTTGGCTCAACCAGCATTACCTCAAGCACGACAATCCGTTGACCATCGCGAGCGAACTGGCGTGGCAACTCGATCGGCTCGGTATCGACCCTTCCGCGGGCGGTCCGTGCCCCGTGGACGTGGTGCTCGCGTTGCGCGACCGCGTCCAGACCCTGAAGGCCATGGCCGAGCAGGCGCGCATCTGGTACGCGCCGATCGCGCAATGGGACGAGAAGGCGGTGAACAAACACCTGCGCGCGGAGGGCGCGGCGGAGGTGCTGCGGGCAATGCGCGCCAAGCTGGCGAATCTGGAAGCGTGGTCGCCTGATGCGATCCACCCACTGGTCGCCGAATTGGCCACGGAGCGTGGGATCGGCATGGGCAAGGTCGCGCAACCGCTGCGGGTCGCGATCACCGGTACCGCCGTGTCGCCGTCGATCGAACAGACCATTTATCTTGCTGGCCGCGATGTCGCACTCAGACGCATCGACGCTGCGATCGAGCGCGCGGAGGCGCAGAGCAAACCCATCCCCACCCAACCCTCCCCTTGAAGGGGAGGGCGACGAGGCACACTCCTTCCCCTTGAAGGGGAGGGCGACGAGGCACACTCCTTCCCCTTGAAGGGAGGGCAATGGGGCATACCCTTTCCTTGAAGGGAGGGCAATGAGGCATACCCTTTCCTTGAAGGGGACGGCAACGGAGCACACTCCTTCCCCTTCAAGGGGAAGGCCGGGATGGGGATGGTGTTGCATTGCGTGATCGTGGTCACTGGTTCCACCCATGAACGATCTGCTGCAGAAAATCATGCAGGGCGTCGACCCGAAAGCACCGGGCGCGTTCTGGCGGATCCTGGAAAACATGCTGGCCCTGGTTCCCTGGTGGCCGTTGATCTGGTTCACCGTGGCGTGCGCGGTCGTCGGCGCGGGGCTCGGGTGGTGGCGCGGGCGCATCGGGCTCGGCGTCGGACTGGGGTTGATCGTTGGACCGATCGCATGGGTGGCGCTGTGGGCATTGCCGCCGGGGCGGTACGGGCCTGCGCGCCGGCGGCTCGACGCGCGAACGGCGGCGGGACGCGTTTCCCGTGATGATCGGACGCACGGATCTCAAGCCTCAAAGACGGTTGCAATTTCGCGTTGCGACCCGAAATAGGCCATGCGGCGCGCTGCCGCGCGGGCGCTAGAATGCAGCCATGGCCACCATTCCGAAAATTGCCCCACACCATCACCACGACGCGGCCGGGATCGTGCGCGAAGTCGAGCGTGAATGCCGCGCGCGCGGCCTGCGGCTGACGCCGTTGCGGCGGGAAGTGCTGGTTCTGGTGGCCAAGGCGCGCAAGCCGGTCAAGGCCTATGATCTGCTGGATATGTTGCGCGACAGCCATGCGGGCGCCGCGCCGCCGACCGTGTATCGCGCGCTCGATTTCCTGCTCGAAAACGGCTTCATCCACAAGCTGGAGTCGATCAACGCGTTCGTGTTCTGCCAGCATCCGGCCGAAGCGCACCAGGTGCCGTTCCTGATCTGCGATGTCTGCGAAAGCGCGACGGAAGTGTGCGACGACGGTGCGATCGCGCACCTGATCGAACGCCAGGCCCGCGATTTCGGCTTCCGTGCCAAGGCGCAAACGCTCGAGGTGCACGGCCTCTGCAAGCATTGCGCCGCGGCCTGAGCAGCGTCCCCGTAGCCCCAATAAGTGCCCCACGCGGCCTGCGAACCCTTGTTTTCGGGCGTGATACGTTATATTATAACACTAATGGGTTGGGCTTGATGCCGGGACGCCAGTTGGCCCCGCAATTCGGCCTCGGCAGGGTTTGCTGAACGAAAAAGACTTGCGGTTCGCGTCGCCTCCCGCAATCATGCAGGAATGTTATAATGTTGCACCAGCACGCAGGGGTCCGATCGCACGCCGGCCCACTCGACCAAGCAGACACGTTTGCGCAAATGGACATGCCAGTCACCCATGCGTTGACCACGCCGATACCGGTGCAAATGCCGGTGGCATTGCCGCCGAAGTCGCGGCGTTTTGCGACGCTGATCGACCGCGTGGGCGCGACCGCTTCGCTGCTGTGCGCGGTGCACTGCGTGCTGCTGCCGTTCGTGCTGGCGCTGCTGCCGCTGATCGGACTGGAGTTCCTGGCGGGGCACACGTTCGAACGCATCTTCGTGACTTGTGCGGCCCTGCTGGCCAGTGCCAGCATCGTCGCCGGTTACCGTCGTCATCGCAGACCGCATGCGCTGTACCTGATGGTTCCCGGCATCGCGTTGTTGCTGTTCGGCGTCGCGATCAACCTCGACGTGCACGTGGTGGTCCACACTGTCGCCGTGGTTTCCGGCGGCGTGCTGGTCGCCGCTTCTCACGTCACCAACCTGGTGCTGTCGCATCGCCACCTTCACGCCGGCCACGCCCACGCGCCAGCATGGGCGATGCTCCACGAATCCCGGTGATTGTGTAACGCGGTACTGCCTGCGTACGCTGCGCGCATGGCGCACGTTCATCCCCATTCGATCCCGCCCGCCGGCACCGGACGCGGTCATGTCACGCTCGGGATCGCCCTGGCGCTGACCTGCGCGATGCTCGTGGTAGAAGCATTGGGCGGATGGTGGTCGGGCTCGCTGGCGCTGCTGGCCGATGCCGCGCACATGCTCGTCGATGCCGGCGCGCTGGCGCTGGCCTGGGCTGCGGCGATGTTCGCGATGAAGCCGGCCGACGCGCGGCGCAGTTTCGGCTACGCGCGGACGGAAGTGCTGGCGGGATTCGTCAATGCGCTGGTGCAGGTGCTGCTGGTGGCGTGGATTGCGTACGAGGCCGTCACGCGGCTGATGGATCTCCGCGGCATCCACATCCATTCCGGGGTCATGCTGGTCGTTGCGGTGATCGGACTGGTTGTGAACGCGGTGGTGTTGCGCACGCTGCACGATGGCGATCGCGAAAACCTGAATACGGCAGGCGCCCGACTGCATGTACTCGGTGATCTGCTCGGTTCGGTCGCCACGGTGGCCGCCGCGCTGCTGGTGAGGTATCTCGACTGGAGGTGGGCCGATCCGGCGTTGTCGCTGCTGGTCTCGCTGCTGATCCTGCGCGGCGCATTCGTGTTGTTGCGTCGATCCGCCCACATTCTTCTGGAAGGCGTTCCCGAGGGGCTGGCGCCGGACGAGATCCGCGTGGCGTTGGCGGCTTCCGATCCGTCCATCGCGGAAGTCCACCATTTGCACGTGTGGCAACTTGCCTCGGGTTCGCGCATGGCGACGTTGCACGCGCGCCTGCGGGAAGGCGGCAATTCGCAGCAGGCGGCCCGGTCCATCCAGCGCATGTTGCGCGAGCGTTTTGCAATCACGCACGTCACCGTGCAGGTCGAATCCATGGAGTGCCTCGATACCGAGGCAGGTTGCGCGGAACCGATGCACTCGCACGATCTCCCCCGCCAGGACTGAGTCGCCACGCGCCACAGCCGCCACGGGCAATGTGCTGTTACCATGCGCGCAGCCGCGCCACCGGCGCGCGTCATCCACGAACATCAGGAACCGACATGGGCAAGGGCGACAAGAAGACACGCAAGGGAAAGATCTATCGCGGCAGTCACGGCAACGTGCGCCCGCATTCGCCGGCTTCGAAGTCGGCGGTCAAGAAGACCAGCGTAACCAGGCTGGCGAAGCCGGCGACGCGTGCGCCTGCCAAGAAGACACCTGCGAAGAAGGCACCGGCGAAAAA
>DASUKQ010000137.1:0-8914 GCA_036278635.1 Rhodanobacteraceae bacterium | reverse complement strand
GCGCAAAACATCGAAACTGTCGAAAGATTGACCCACCCGGTGCGCGATCCGCGCGCCGGCTATCGGCAGACCCTGGATATCCTGAAATTCGCCAAGGGCTACGCGCCGGAAACCATCGTCAAGACCAGCATGATGCTGGGCCTGGGCGAAACCGACGAGGAAATCGACCGCACCCTCGACGATATCCGCGCCGCCGACGTGGACGTGGTGACCATGGGCCAGTACATGCGTCCGACGCAGAATCATCTGCCCGTGCAGCGTTTCGTGACACCCGCGCAGTTCCAGCAATACCGCGAGGCGGCGCTCGCCAAGGGCTTCCTGGAAGTCGTGTCCGGACCTCTGGTCCGCTCCAGTTACCGCGCCGAGCAGGTCCTCGAACACAACAATGTCGGCCTCGACGCGGGGATCGCCGACGGGATCCGCCAGACGGCCGCGATGCGGTGCTGACCGGCAGCGCCAAGAGCCGCTGGCGGGCCGCGTTGCCTTTCGCGGCGTTGGGCGGCGCGGCGATCATTGCCGGCGGCCTCGTGGCCGCGGCCGTCGCGCGACACCCCGCGCAGCAACTGGTCTGGATGTCGGCCTACCTGGTCCTGATCGTCGGGGTTGCACAGTGCGTGTTCGGGGTGGGGCAGGCGTTGCTGTCGCAGCGCGCGCCGGCCGTCGCGCTGGTGTGGATCGAATGGGTCGTGTTCAACCTCGGCAATGCCGGCGTGGTCGCCGGCACCCTGTCGGGCTGGTTCGCGCTGGTCTTCGCAGGCACGGTGCTGTTCGCCGCGGCCATCGCGCTGTTTCTCGCCGGCACCCGCGGTGCACGCGGTGGTTGGCTGACCGGCTACCGCGTCCTGCTGGGTTTGATCTTCCTCAGTTCGTTGACCGGTTTGGCGTTGGCCGCCCACTCTCAACTGACTTGATACCCGGGGTCGGAGCAGTGGTTGTGAAAAGTCAGGCCAACGATCTGTTGGCCATGGATGGCGGTTTTATGGCCGTTCTGATACCCACGCGGCCGGGGTGGGCCCCCGCCACTTTTCCAGGCGAAGCAGCGATCACGGACGATCGCACAAGGATGCCTCAGCACCAGGGCTTGGCTTCGGCCAGCAGTGCGCGCAGCCGTGTCTCATCGGCGTCGGCAAGGAGTGTCTCGGCCTCGTGGAAGTTGGCCGAATTCAACGGGGTGTGCAGGACGCCTTCGGCGCCGATCCGGCTGAAGACCAGCAGCACGTTGCCGAAGGATGCCTCCATCAGGGCTGCCTGCCAGCGGCCGCCGTGTTCGTCGTCGAAACTGCGCATGGGGAAGTGTTCAGGAAGGGGATCAACAGGATACAGGTGCGGGCAGCGCGCTTTCATGCGATAATTGGACGTCCATGATGCTCGACGGTACGCGCATGACGGCTTGGAGTGGTGGGTGCCATTGCGGTCGGATCGCCTTCGAGGTCGAGGGCGAAATCGACACCGTGGTGGAATGCAATTGTTCGCATTGCCGGCCCAAAGGCTACCTTCTCTGGTTCGTGCCCCGCGAGGGCCTGCGGCTTTCCACTCCTGAAGAGGACATGAGCACCTACCGGTTCAACAAGCATGCGATTGCCCACCATTTTTGCCCGACCTGCGGCGTCGCGCCGTTTGCGGACGGGGAGCGGGAGGGCCACCGGATGGCCGCGGTGAACGTGCGCTGCCTCGCGGGGGTCGAACCGGCGGAACTGGACATCAGGCACGTCGACGGGCGCAGTCTTTGACCGGCGCCGGCCTGGCGGGGATGTACCTTCTCGCTTGATCAAGCTCACCAGCCTCGAACCGCTGGGTCGAGGTTGCGAAACGACAACATGAGGAACGCTGCAGTGGTCACGAAACGGAACAGCAAGCCCGCCGGGAAGGCCGGCAAAACGGTGCGCAAGGCGGCGGCCGGGAAGTCGAAGGCCGCCCGGAAGGTTGCCGTACGCAAACCGGCGAAGGCCTCCAAAGTCGCCAGGAAAGGCGCGCAAGCAGCCACCACCCGGAGCCGCCCCAAGGCCAAGGCCGCGCCGCGGCCCGCCGCCAAGCCCCGGACCACGGCCAAACGACCCGCGGCCCAGTCCCGAACCGTCGCGAAGGACACTCCGAAGAAGCAGGTGGCGACGTCGGCCAGGAAGAAGGAGATCTCGCGATCCGCTTCGGTCAAGACGGCCGCGAAGGCGGTTGCCGCGGCCCGTGCCAGCGCCAGCAAGCGGCGTCCACCGTCCTATATCCCTCGTTCCCGGTTCAGCGATGACTGGATGCTCGGCGGCCCCGTCGAGTTGCCTCGCCAGCCCAGCCCGGCCGCGCATACGCCGACCCGCAAACCGCCGAAACCGCGTGCACCCAAGCCCAAGGCCATCAGCCACGAGCAGGCGGTCGCGAACCTGAAGGCGCTGCTGGAATCGCGCAAGCGCAAGGATCGCAGCGGCGATGCAGGCGCCTCGGCGTCGAAAGGCGCCTGAGCCAGCGCGTGGTCGATCGTCGCATGCCATCGCCCCCCGGGCCTGAACGATTAGCGTTTAAATAACAAAACTCTTCAGTTCAGATTTAGCCACGCGTGTCATAATGGCGCCACCTTACCAAGGGGTGACAGCCATGCAACGGACCTCTCTCTCGATTCGCAACAAGTTCATGGTCGCGTGCGCGTTGGTGGTTGCGTGCGTGCTGGCTGCGCCGACGGCTTTGGCGGGCAACGGTCATTACCGTCATTCGGGCAACAGCAATGCCGACGTCATTGGCGCGCTGGTCGTGGGAGCCGTGATCGGCGGCGTGCTGGTCAGCGCCAGCCAGAACAACCATCGCGATTACTACGGCGCCGGCTACGGTTACAACTACCCGCCGCCGGCGTATCCGGGGGCAGGGTATTACGGTGGATATCCCGCGTACTCGTACGGGAACGCGGGCTACGCCTATCCCGGCTACGGCTACGGCAGCCGCGTGAACATCGGCGTGGTTTACAGCAGTGGCAGCCGCTCGGGCTATCGCTACAACAACAATCGCTCGTACTACGGCGGATCCCACGGCCATTACGGCAATGGCTATTACGGCAACCGTGGAAGCCATTATCGGGGTGGCCACTACAACGGCCACGGCCGTGGCAACCAGGGCCATTATTACCAACGCCATGGCCACTGACGGGTAACAGTCGAAGTCCGCAGGGCCCGGTTGTCGCCAACCGGGCCTTTTTACATTTTCAAGACACGAGTAACCGTACACCGTGCAGGGATGGCCGCGTCCCGCGAATTTGCGCCTCGCGAAGCTGGGCCCTCTCGCCCTGTCGGGGCGGCACTTGGGATATCACGGCACTCCCGCCGCCCACCGACGACAAGCGAAGGTCGGAGCCGACAGCACGATGCACGCGCCAATGCCGCAGCCATCAACCGTCGAACCGCCTACTTTCCGTTAAGCGCCGTCTGGACAGGTCGCCGTTACCTGCCATCGGTTACGTGCTCAACCCTGGAGCTGGTGGACCGACCCTTTGCCCTGCAGCAGTCGCCACAGCGTTGCCTGATCGGGAAATCCCGTCGGTTTGAACGCGATGGACTTTTGAAATGCCTTGAGTGCTTCAATGGTCCGGGAAGAAAACGTTCCGTCGATTGGCCCCTTGTAATAGCCTGCCGATTGCAACTTGCGCTGCATGCGCCGGATGATCTCGACGTAGAGCCGCGTCGAATGCCCCGAATGTGTGATCGGCACCTTTTCCGATTTCCGGGTCAGGCGATCCGGCCAGATTCGCTTCATGACGTCAAGCAACACCGCGACGACCGGAACTTTCGGATGATCCCGGCAGTACTGGCCCGCTATGGTCAGAAACAATTCGGTGGATTCGAATGGCGCGGCGTCGTAGGTATCCGGCGCGTACTGGTTGGCGGCGGTAATGTAACCATCGATCCACGCGGCCACCACAAGATACACGTCGTCGTGCTTTTCGCGCGACTGATTGAATACCGCGCAACTGACGAGGCCGGCGCCGCGAACGGCGTACTCGCCCTGGTTGTCCGTGGCACGTGCTTCTGGCCCGGCCAACAACAGCATCGTCGCGGCGAGACAGAGCCCAACGCACGCACGGGTTCTAGGCGCGATTCGTCGCGCGATCACGCTTCGCCGCCCTCAAGTCGAGCCTCCGGTATACGGCCAGGGCACACACGCCGAACAGCAGCAACAACAAATTGTCGGGCTCGGGAACTCCCAGGGGGCCGCCGCCGGGCTCCTGAACGTCACCGAGGGTCAGCGTGAAGGGATTGGCCAGGATACTGTTGAATCCGTCAAGCTTGAACGTGTTGTTGTAGATGGACATGGGCTGCGTGCTTACGTCGAACATTTTGTCGCCCCAACCCAGCGCCTGGTTCAGGCTGGTCCCCGGAATTTGGAGTATGCCCAGTTTGCCGCTTACCTTCAGGAGCTCCCAGGTACCGTCCAACCCAAGGACAAGACCCGTATCATTCGTGAGCATCGCGTTGAGAAAAAATGTCGGTGTGAAAGTCGTGGTTTGCGAAATCGCGAAAGCCGGCAAGTCATTCCATGGCCCCTCCCAACCCATCTGCCATCCCAGTCCCTCGACGTTGACCGGGTTGCTGAACGCAAGGTCGACCCACAACTTCGGGTCGAACTCGAACCCCTGGCTCAAGGCCAGATAAGGTCCGACATCGATATCGATCAGATCAATATGGATGTTGCCAAGGTCGCCGAGTGGGATGTCCGTGCCAAACGCCACCGGTACATCTGTCGCAGCATAGATCGCCTCCGACAACAACCCGTCGAGATCCAGTTTTACGTTGAACACTTTATCCTTTCCGAAAGAGTTGATCGTCGGCCCGGGACCGGAATTGCTGGTGCTCACGTCCGGTACGTTGAAGCCGAGTGAACCCAGGCTGGTCGTGGGAACTCCCGGGGGCAGGGTGGTGTAGATCGGCTTTCCGTATGAGTTCGTGACCTTGAAGCCGGGCACCCCCAACCCCGTGCTGAACGACACGCCCTGGTCGGCAAGCGACAGGCGGAGCAGTGGATTCCCGCCCGGCAGAATGCCTTTGAGCAGGTCCACCCCGTTCGGATCGATCGACAATATGGACTGGTTCACGTCGATCGTCGGAAGGAAACTGGTGCTGCTCGCACAGCCGGCCAGTGGAAAACAGCCCTCACCGGTTATTGAACCGGAGAGCTGCATGACCGCACTCATGGATGCCGAGATTTCGGGTGATTGTGTACTGATCGTGCCCCGATCGAGATTGCTTTGCGTCGCGATGTTGAAGAAGGTGTTCGCAGACACCGTGTCCGGCAGGATGGCCTTCGCGCCGAAATCCGCGGTGGTGTCAACCGAACCGCTGTTGATCGAGTACCCGAAGTCGAGGCCCAGCTTTCCGGACGAATTGACCGAAACCTGCGCTCCGAAGCGGTCGTCGGACCCAAAGAGCCCGCAATCGCTGCAGCCGGTGATCCCTCCCAACTTGAATCCCGCGTCGTTCCACTCCGTGCCCTCGAAAATCGTATCCGATTTCACGAATGCGGTATCCGATCCCCACATGCTTTGATCGTTGCTGATGAAGTTCAGCGACCCCGGCAGGTAGATGACCTCTGCCCGTGCCGGCGCAGCGCTCAGTGAAACCACGACGAATACTGCGGCAATCGCCGACAGCATCGTCCGGCCAAACGACATTCGCCGGAAATCCGGTGACCGCAGTGTGTGGCGTAGCAACATGTTCGCTTCCTCCCAGACCGCCTGCGAAACAACGAGGCTCCGGCGCGGGCGACCGCCACCTGCCGGGAACGATGAGTCTCGACAACCCCTGCGCAGCAATGGGTTCTGCGCGCGTGGACAAGGTACGAATCGCCGAATAATGCGACCGGGATCACACGTGCGTTAGGTTTGGCGTCTCAGGAGATGACTTTCTTGTGCGAAGCACGGTCTGTGGGGCAGCCGCCGGCCCCGCGGCGCCCACACAGGGCGGCTATCGTTCTGTGGACCGTCGCCGATATCGAACCTCCCCCGGCGTCATGCCATGGTGGCGGCGAAAAGCCTTGCCGAACGCGGAGAAGTCTGAGTAGCCACACTCCCAGGCGACCGCTCCGATGGGAGTTGCGGGCTCCGACTCGAGCCGGCGTCGTGCGCGGCGCAACCGTATCTCGCGCAATTCCCTCGCGACCGTCGTATCTCGGCGTGCAAACACGCGGTACAGGTGCGCGCGCGAACACCCGAGCATGATCGCGACCTGCCGGGCGGTGAGATCCGGTCGCCCGGCGTGCAGGTCGAGCAGGTGGCGCGCACTTGCCAGCAGGGAGTCATCGAACACTTCGGAAAGTCGCCATCGCCGAGGATTGCGCCTGGCCAGCAGTGTCGCGGCCAGATGGCGCGCCGTGGTCACCGCCGTGGCGACGTCCATGCCTTCAAAGTGCGGGGCGGCCGCAACCATGTCATCGAGGTGCCGCAGGAAGCCGCCGATCAGCGGGCCTGGATGCGGGAACTGCCGCACCGCGTCCCCCCGCATCACCGGCTGGGCGCCCAGCGCGTCGGCGACCAACGTCCGCGGCAATATCAAGCAAGTCATCGCGCAGGGTTGCGGTTGGACCGTGACCAGCGGGCGGTTGCGGTCAAATACCATCAGGCCGGCGTGGGCGCCGACGGAAACGATCGAGTCACGGCCATGCCGGATGTTTACCACGCCAGAACGGACGTGGAAGAGTACGATCGAATCGGGATCGCGCCCGCCAAACCGGCAGATGAGTGGATCGTGGCGCAGGTGCACGAAAATCGTGTCCTGCCATGGCGTGGTATGCAGCATCTCGCCATGGAAGTCCCCGGCGGCGGCAAACGGACGATCCATGCGTAGAGTCATGAAATGGCTTTGCCAGTAATCGAAGCGCCGATGTGCGGGCACCCAGAGGGTCGAAACGTTCCTGAAGGTGGGGGCGCAACGTTGGACGCCTGTGCCCGGATCCTTCCCCGAATTCGCGCTGGATTGCGCAGCCCGGGTCCCGATTTGCGCGCATGACGACACATTGTGCGGGCCAGCAGCCAGACCATCGCGCAGGCGCCCCCGGCAGTCTCGGAATACGACCGATTGAGGCATGCGCGAATCCCCTTTGTGCACGACGGGCGTAACTCCTTCGCTCCACGTCGCGCAAGTCCCCGAATGCGTCCCAAACTGCACTCTACGTCTGGCACATGTGCTGCGCAAGATATTGGTCGGTGCTTGTGCCGAGACACTTCCGGGAGCTTGCACACGGTGGCCCCGTCCCACTGGCACCGCCTCGTGGGCGGGGGTGACCGCTGGACCGGGAGTTCGTACCGTATGCACCCGGCAATGGACTACACGGCAGACAAGCCCGCGGAATCTGGTATGTCGAGGATTTTCGGTTGCGTCGCGGTCGTCCCGTCAAGGGGCCAAACTAAGGATGGTGCCTGACCCGTTGCGGACGAGCCGGCACCACGGGCAAATGGCCCATCGACGCTGCGAACCTTCGTGCGCAGCCGCGTCAAGCCATGGCGCGGTACGCCTCGCGCAGCAATTCGTGGAAATGGTGCACGCCGTTCTCGCGCTTCGGGTTGAGCCGGCCACTCCGGTACGAGCCCGATTGGAGGCCACGCTGCACGATTTCGCACATGTCGACGTCCTGGCGCTGGACGAGGTCGCTGAAGGCGTGGTCCTGCGCGTGGCGTGATTCGACCTCCGGCGTGCCGGCCGGGTAGAAGTAATCGAAAGTCACCCGGCATCGACCGGGTTCCAACGGCGTCACCCGATTGGTCTGCATGCGGTCCGGCAGCACGTTGAGCAACGTGTTGGGCCACACGAACCAGTACAGCGCCTCGCCTTCGCCGTACAGTGCCTCGTCGCTCGCGAGCGGGCTGTGCTGCCGGGAATTCCAGCGCGCCGGTTCGACCACGTACTCGCGATAATCCAGGATTCGGTTGAGTTCCGGGTGGATATGCGGAACGTGGTAGCCCTCCAGGTAATTGTCGATGTAGACCTTCCAGTCGCACGCCATGTCGTAGGCGTAGTGACGGTGGAAGGCGTAGTCTTCCAGTGAGCGCGACCCGAGGCGCGCATCGACTTCGGCGAGCGTTTCCGCCAGTGGCGCCACGGGATCCAGTGCGGCGAACACCAGGCCGCGCCATTCGGCGATGTGTGCCTCGGGCAGCCGGATCGAGGCGGCGTCGAAATCCCGGGCGTCCTCCATTTCGGTCGCGCTCAGCAGGCGTCCGTCGAGGCCATAGCTCCAGCCGTGGTAATGACAGCGCAGGCGTCTGGCGCCGCGTCCGTCGCACAGTGCTAGGGGTCCAGCGCGATGGCGACATACGTTGTGCAGGGCGCGCAGCCGGCCATCGTCGCCCCGTACCAGCAGCAGTGGCACGCCGGCGATTTCCCCGACCACATAATCGCCAGTGTCCGCCAGTTGATCGGCTCGTGCCAGCAACTGCCATCCGCGCGCGAAGACCGCACGCCGGTCGCGTTCGGCGCCGGCGGCGCCCGCGTAGAAACGCGCGGGCAGCGCAAAAGCACATTCGAGCGACTGCGAGGCGAGGTCGTCGTGTGGGGTCATCGCATGTACCGGGCCATGCAGGGTCGTGCTTCACCGAGGCAGCCACGCTTCCGGCACGCGGCGATGCATCCAGGACCACCGCGATCCGTCACATCGGCTGAACGTCCGGATTGTTCCAATTAAGGGTGTGGGGTGTAGGGTAACAAGGAATCGCGCCCAGCGAAGGAACAACCGGACATGTCCGCACAGCCCTTTCCGAGCGATGGACTTGAATCCGGCGACGCGGTGTCGCAATACGACCGCGTGCGCAGCGACACCCTGGCTTGGTGCGCCACCCTGGCGCCCGAGGACACCGTGGCGCAATCGATGCCCGATGCCAGCCCGACGAAGTGGCATCTCGCGCATACCACGTGGTTCTTCGAGCAATTCCTGCTGGCCCATTTTGACCCGG